>JAFLDH010000083.1 GCA_017302505.1 Burkholderiales bacterium | reverse complement strand
TGCGCTGGTGCTGGTGTGGCGTGCTGCCCGCCTGCCGCCGGCGCGCCGCGCGTTGGGCATTGCCGCAGGCAGCGGCCTGGTGCTGTGGACGGCGTTGCAGGGCGCGGTGGCCACCTGGCAGCCGCCCACCGCGGCCAGCGCATTGCCGCCGGTGGCCCTGCGTGCGCTGGCGGGCGATGCCCCCGCGCAGCCGCTGACGGCCTTGCTCGACGGCCGCCCGATGGTCGTCAACCTGTGGGCCAGCTGGT
This sequence comes from Burkholderiales bacterium, assembly GCA_017302505.1. Lineage (GTDB taxonomy): Bacteria > Pseudomonadota > Gammaproteobacteria > Burkholderiales > Burkholderiaceae_C > Rubrivivax. The sequence continues at coordinate 16,301 of JAFLDH010000083.1, read as the reverse complement.
GCGGCCCCTGCCGGGCCGAAATGCCGGTGCTGGCCGCAGCGCAGCGCGCACGGCCCGATGTGCGCTTCGTCTTCGTCAACCAGGGCGAATCGGCCGGGGTCGTGCAGCGCTACCTGGCCAACGAGCGGCTGGCGCTGCAGGACGTATGGCTGGACGCCAATTCGGGCCTGGGCCCGGCGCTGGGCTCGCGCGGGCTGCCGACGACGGTGTTCTTCGACGCCGACGGCACGCGCGTGGACGCGCACTTCGGGCTGCTGAACGGCCCGGCGCTGCAGTCACGGCTGGCGCGCTGGCCGCCGCCGGCATAGCAGCCGTCACGCGACCGCGCGGCACTCGACCGGTTCTTGTGAGCGCATCACATTTGCATTACAGTGAGCGCATGAAGACTTCCACTCTGCCCGCCGTGCGTGTCGAGCCCGCGTTGCGCAGCGATGCCGAGGCCGTACTCGACGAAGGCGAATCGCTCTCCGACTTCGTAGCCACTTGCGTCCGCGATGGCGTCGCTTGGCGGCGTACCCAAGACGCCTTTCTGGCGCGGGCGCGGGATGCCGTCGAACGATCCGAGCGTGAAGACAACGGCATCTCGCCGCAGGAGGTGCTGCGGCGAATGGATGCCCGGCTGGATGCGGCGCGTCGGCAGCTGACGGCAGGCAAGCGGCGCTCTGGGCGGTGACCCGCTACCGGGTCCTTCTGACCGAGGAGGCTGTCGAAGACTTGCTGCGGATCGAGGACTTCGCCATCGAGCGGGAACTCGCCAGCTCCACACCTGACCTCGATGTAGTGCGACGACTCAGAGACGCCGTCGATCACGCCCTTCGGCTGCTGGGATTCTCACCGTATTCATGCCGTAAGGCCGCTCGCGCGTTGAACGACAAGCAGCGCGAACTGATCGTTCCCTTCGGAAGCACCGGTCTCGTTGCTGCATTCGAAGTGCATGGCGACGTTGTGCGCGTGGGCGCAATCCGGCCTCAGCTCGAGCAGGATTTCCACTGATCCCGCTCGGCCAGCATGTGGGCTCGGCACCGGCCGACGAGCCTCAGATCGCCATGCGCTGGCGCACGCCGTCGGCCGCCATGTCCTTGCCGCGGCCGCGCATCACCACCTCGCCGCGCTCCATCACCAGGTACTGGTCGGCCAGCTCTTCGGCGAAGTCGTAGTACTGCTCCACCAGCACGATGGCCATCGGCTGTCCGCCGCGCATGCCACGGTCGGCCAGCATGCGCAGCACACGGCCGATGTCCTTGATGATGCTGGGCTGGATGCCTTCGGTGGGCTCGTCCAGGATCAGCAGCTTGGGGCCTGCCGCCAGCGCGCGCGCGATGGCCAGCTGCTGCTGCTGCCCGCCCGACAGATCGCCGCCGCGGCGGTTGAGGAACTGCTTCAGGATCGGGAACAGCTCGAACAGTTCGGTCGGAATCGGCGTGCTGCCGGGCTGGTATGCCAGGCCCATGCGCAGGTTTTCTTCCACCGTCAGCCGACTGAAGATCTCGCGGCCCTGTGGCACGTAGCCCATGCCCCTGCGGACCCGCTCGTAGCTGGTGAGCTTGTCCAGCGGCTGGCCGTCCAGCGACATGCTGCCGGTGCGGATCGGCACGACGCCCATCAGGCTCTTCAGCAGCGTGGTCTTGCCCACGCCGTTGCGACCCAGAATGACCGTCACCTCGCCCTGCTTGGCTTCCAGCGCCACGTTGCGCAGGATGTGGCTGCCGCCGTAGTACTGGTTGACGCCTTCGACCTTCAGCATCTCAGCGCCCCAAGTAGACCTCGACGACCTTCTCGTTGGCCTGCACCTCGGCCAGCGTGCCCTCGGCCAGCACGCTGCCTTCGTGCAGCACGGTCACCTTCTTGTTCGGCTTGCCTTCGGTCAGCTCGCCGATGAACTTCATGTCGTGCTCCACCACCATCAGCGAGTGGCTGCCTTCCAGCGTCAGGAAGAGCTCGGCCGTGCGCTCGGTTTCCTCGTCGGTCATGCCGGCCACCGGCTCGTCCAGCAGCAGCAGCTTCGGGTCCTGCATCAGCAGCATGCCGATCTCCAGCCACTGCTTCTGGCCGTGGCTCAGCAGCCCAGCGGTGCGCTGCGCGCTGTCCTTCAGGTGAATCAGCGTCAGCACTTCGCCGATGCGGTCGGCCTGCGCGCCGTTCAGCCGGAACAGCGCCGACGCGCGCACGCTGCGGTCGGCCTTCAGCGCGAGTTCCAGGTTTTCGAACACGCTCAGCTGCTCGAAGACCGTGGGCTTCTGGAACTTGCGGCCGATGCCGGCCTGCACGATGTCGTTCTCGCGCAGGCGCAACAGGTCGATGGTGCTGCCGAAGAAGGCCTTGCCGGCGTCGGGCCGGGTCTTGCCGGTGATCACGTCCATCATCGTGGTCTTGCCCGCGCCGTTGGGGCCGATGATGCAGCGCAGCTCGCCGACGTTGATGGTCATGGTCAGCGCGTTCAGCGCCTTGAAGCCGTCAAAGCTGACGGTGATGTCGTCCAGGTACAGCGCCACGCCCTGCGTGAAGTCGGGCTCGTTCAGCCGCAGCAGCTGCTGGCGTGCCGCCACGCGGCCGCCGGCGGCCTCGATCTGCGCCTGGCGCTCGACCATTGCCGCACGGGCGCGCGAGCCGGCCTCCATCAGATCGGGCGTCATGCGCGCTCCTCGCCGCCCTTGCCGCGCAGCTTGCGGAACAGGCCCACGATGCCCTGCGGCAAGAACAATGTCACCGCGATGAACAGCGCGCCCAGGAAATACAGCCACACCTCCGGGAAGGCCTGCGTGAACCAGCTCTTCGCGCCGTTGACGAAGAAGGCGCCGACGATCGGCCCGATCAGCGTGCCGCGGCCGCCCACCGCCGCCCAGATGGCGATCTCGATGCTGGCCGCCGGGCTCATCTCGCTGGGGTTGATGATGCCTACCTGCGGCACGTACAGCGCACCGGCAATGCCGCACATCACCGCCGACAGCGTCCAGATGCTGAGCTTGTAGGCCACCGGGTTGTAGCCGGTGAACATCACGCGGCTCTCGGCGTCGCGGATGGCCTGCAGCACGCGGCCGTACTTGGTGCCCACCAGCCAGCGCGCGAAGACGAACATGCCGATCAGCGTGCAGCCGGTGATGACGAAGAGCGTCATGCGCATGCCCGGCGTGGCGATCGGCTGGTCGAGGATGCGCTTGAAATCGGTGAAGCCGTTGTTGCCGCCGAAGCCGGTCTCGTTGCGGAAGAACAGCAGCATCGCCGCATAGGTGAGCGCCTGCGTGATGATCGAGAAGTACACGCCCTTGATGCGCGAGCGGAAGGCGAAGTAGCCGAACACGAAGGCCAGCAGCCCCGGCACCAGCACCACCAGCAGCATCTGCGCGATGAAGGAATCGGACACCGCCCAGTGCCAGGGGAATTCCTTCCAGTTCAGGAACACCATGAAGTCGGGCATGGGCATGCGGTACTGGCCGTCGCTGCCGATCTGGCGCATCAGGTACATGCCCATCATGTAGCCGCCCAGCGCGAAGAACAGGCCATGCCCCAGGCTCAGGATGCCGGTGTAACCCCAGATCAGGTCCATGGCCAGCGCACACATGGCGTAGCACATGATCTTGGCGACCAGCTGCACCAGGTAGTCGGACATGTGGAAGGCGCTGCCGGCGGGCACGACCAGGTTCAGCACCGGCACCAGCACCACCACCACCACCAGCGCGGCGAACACCGCCGACCAGCTGCGTGCATTGAGCAGGCCCTTGGCAGGCAGCGCCACGGGCGTGGGCAGCACCGCGCTCATGCCTCCGCGCTCCGGCCCTTCATCGCGAAGATGCCCTGCGGCCGCTTCTGGATGAAGATGACGATGAACACCAGCACCATGATCTTGGCCAGCACCGCGCCCTGCCAGCCTTCCAGCAGCTTGTTCAGCACGCCCAGGCCCAGCGCCGCGTACACGGTGCCCGCCAGCTGGCCCACGCCGCCCAGCACCACCACCATGAACGAGTCGACGATGTAGTTCTGCCCTAGGTCGGGGCCCACGTTGCCCACCTGGGACAGCGCACAACCGGCCAGCCCGGCAATGCCGGAGCCCAGCGCGAAGGCATAGGTGTCCACCCGTGCCGTGTTCACGCCCACGCAGGCGGCCATCTTGCGGTTCTGGGTGACGCCGCGTACGAACAGACCCAGGCGCGTGTAGGCGATCAGCGCGGCCACGCCGGCCAGCACCAGGCCGGCGAAGACGATGATGGCGATGCGGTTGTAGGGCAGCGTCAGGTTGCTCATCACCGCCATGCCGCCAGACAGCCAGGCGGGGTTCTCCACCGGCACGTTCTGCGCGCCGAAGATGTTGCGCACCGCCTGCATCAGGATCAGGCTGATGCCCCAGGTGGCCAGCAGCGTCTCCAGCGGCCGGCCGTACAGCCAGCGGATCACGCTGCGCTCCAGCACCGCGCCCACCAGCGCGGCAGCCAGGAAGGACACCGGGATGGCCGCCAGCACGTACAGGTCGAAGGCGCCCGGAAAGTAGCTGCGGAAGAGGTTCTGCACCACGTAGGTGGCATAGGCGCCGATCATCATCAACTCGCCGTGGGCCATGTTGATCACGCCCATCAGGCCGTAGGTGATGGCCAGGCCCAGGGCCACCAGCAGCAGGATCGAGCCCAGGCTGATGCCGGTGAAGACCACGCCCAGCCGTTCGCCCCAGGCCAGACGGCCGTCGATCTGTTCGATGGCCGCGGCGATGGCGCTCTTCACCGCCGGGTCGGTCTCGACCGCGGCGCGCTCGTTCAGCAGCAGCTTGGTGGATGGAATGCCGACGCTGCCCAGCGCCTCGGCCGCGGCCAGCCGCTTGGCGGTGTCGGGGCTGCCCAGCTGCAGCGCGAACAGCAGGTTGCCCAGCGCTTCCTTGACCTTGGCGTCCTGCTCGGCGGCGTAGGTCTTCTCGATCAGCGGCAGCTTCGATTCGCTGGGGTCGGAGGCGAGTGTCTTCACTGCCTCGAGCCGCAGCGCCGCATCGGGCGACTGCAGCTTCACCAGCGCCAGCGCGGCGTCCAGCTCGGAGCGCATCTGGTTGTTGTTGATCACGTCTTCGGCCGCATCGGGCACGGGCACCTCGGCGCCAGTGACGGGGTCGAAGCCCTTGCCGTCCTTCATCACGAAGACGGCGGTGTCGGTGAACTTCACCGCATCGTCGGCCAGCGCCTGGATCAGCGCGGCCGTCTGGCCATCGGGCACGCCGACCACCAGCTCGTTCAGCGCCGCGATGCGCGACGCGGTCTCACCCGTGGCCAGGGCACGCGCCTGGGCCTGGGTGAGCGCCTGCGCTGGTGCGGCCAGCACCAGCGCAGCCCAAAGCAGCAACAGCCAACGAATCAGCATCGTGGTCGGTTCGTCGGCCGTGCGTCGCTGTCGTGCTTACTTCTTGGCTTGCACTTCGGGCTCGTCCTTCTTGCCCTTGTTCTCGGGGATGAACTGGCTCCACGGCTGGGCGCGCACCGGGCCGGGGGTCTTCCACACCACGTTGAACTGGCCGTCGGCGCGGATCTCGCCGATGAAGACCGACTTCCACAAGTGGTGGTTCTTCTCGTCCATCTTCGAGGTGATGCCGCTGGGCGCCGGGAAGGTCTGGCCAGCCATCGCCGCGATGACCTTGTCGGTCTCGGTGCTCTTGGCCTTGTTGACCGCCTGCACCCACATGTTGAAGCCGATGTAGGTGGCTTCCATCGGGTCATTGGTCAGCGGCTTGTCCTTGTGGCCCGGCACGTTGTTCTTCTTGGCGTAGTCGGTCCACTTCTTGATGAACTCGGTGTTGGCCGGCGACTTGATGGACATGAAGTAGTTCCACGCCGCCAGGTGGCCCACCAGCGGCTTGGTGTCCACGCCGCGCAGTTCTTCCTCACCCACTGAGAAGGCGACGACCGGCACATCCTTGGCCTTCAGGCCGGCGTTGCCAAGTTCCTTGTAGAAGGGCACGTTCGAGTCGCCGTTGATGGTGGAGACCACCGCGGTCTTGCCGCCGGCGCTGAACTTCTTGATGTCGGCCACGATGGTCTGGTAGTCGCTGTGGCCGAAGGGGGTGTAGGTCTCGACGATGTCCTCGTCCTTCACGCCCTTGCTCTTCAGGAAGGCGCGCAGGATCTTGTTGGTGGTGCGCGGGTACACGTAGTCGGTGCCCAGCAGCACCCAGCGCTTGGCGCCGCCGCCTTCCTTGCTCATCAGGTACTCGACCGCGGGGATGGCCTGCTGGTTGGGCGCGGCACCCGTGTAGAAGACGTTCTTCGACAGCTCTTCGCCTTCGTACTGCACCGGGTAGAACAGCAGGCTGTTCAGCTCTTCGAACACCGGCAGCACCGACTTGCGCGACACGCTGGTCCAGCAGCCGAAGACGACGGCCACCTTGTCCTGCGTGATCAGCTGGCGGGCCTTCTCGGCGAACAGCGGCCAGTTGGAGGCCGGGTCGACCACCACCGCCTCGAGCTTCTTGCCCAGCAGGCCGCCCTTGGCGTTCTGCTCGGCGATCATCATCAGCACCGTGTCCTTGAGCACGCTCTCGGAGATGGCCATCGTGCCCGACAGCGAGTGCAGCACACCGACCTTGATGGTGTCCTGGGCCTGCACGGGCAGGGACAGCAGACCGGTGGCCGCCAGGGCCGCGGTGGTCAGCTTGAGCGCGAAACGACGTTGCATGGATGGTTCTCCTGATGGCGCCCGGTTGCGGGGCATGGGTTGAGTGGTCCGGTTACACGTCAGCAAAGCGCGTGCCACCAGAGGGCCCACCCGCGGCGCGGGGTCAATACGTCATCTGACTCAGGCCATCCATGCGCCAAAGCCGTGCGTCACCAACCCGGTGCGGTGCGCCACAAGGTCATTGGCTGGCGGCGCCCCATGCTGGGGCGCAAGTTGAATTCAGCGCGGTGCGCTGTGATCGCGCAGCCAGCGCGCGAAGGCGCCTTCGTCCATCTGGCCTGCGGCCACGGCGAGCATGGTCAGCGTGGCGTCGGCCTGGCTGGCCCGCAGGCGATGGCCGTTCAGCGCCAGGAACAGACCCACCGCCAGGAAAGCAGCCCGCTTGTTGCCGTCCACGAAGGGATGGTTGCGCGCAAGGCCCACACCGTAGGTGGCGGCGAGCTCGTGCACATCGGGCGATCCGTAGGCCACCAGATTCAGCGGCCGGGCCAGGGCCGACTCCAGCAGACCTTCGTCGCGCAGCCCGGCCGCGCCGCCATGCTCGGCCAGGCTCTCCTCGTGCAACAGTTCGAGGGCGCGCCGGTCGATCCAGCGCCAGCTCATTTGGCCAGCTGGTGGAATGTATCCCGGTACTCGCGCATGAACTCGCGTCCGATCTGCAGCTGCTCGTCCAGCGCGGGGTCGTAGGGCGTCAACATCACTCCGTTCGCCGCCTCGGTGATGAACACCGTGTCACCCTTGCCCAATTTCAGACGCGCCAGAACCTCCTTGGGCAGGATGACGCCAACCGAGTTGCCGATCTGGGTGAGCTTGAGTGCGGACATGCTGGGCCTCTCAACGTTATAACAATAGTTATACTAGCCACATTCCCGCACGACCGCAACGCCCGGAGCCCCTTGCCATGCTCACTGTCAACAAGCTCATCCCACAAGGCCGCGGCCTGGCCGCGCCGCTGCTCAAACGCGCCAGCGAAGTGGCTTTGGACTGGGACCTGCGCTGCCGCAGCCGCTTCGAGGCCACCGATTCGGCCGGACGCCGGCTGGGCGTGTTCCTGCCGCGTGGCCAGGTGGTGCGCGGCGGCGACGTGCTGGTGGCCGAGGACGGCTCGCTGGTGCGTGTGCAGGCGGCACCGCAGCCGGTGATGGTGGTGCGCATCTGCAGCCAGCACGGCACGCCCTTCGACCTGCTGCGCGCGGCCTACCACCTGGGCAACCGCCATGTGCCGCTGGAGCTGCAGCCCGACCGCCTGCAGTTCGAACCGGACCCGGTGCTGGGCGGCATGTTGCGGCAGATGCACCTGATCGTCAGCGAGGAGCAGGCCGCCTTCGAGCCTGAAGGCGGGGCCTACGCGGCCGGCGGGCATGGGCACGGCCACGCACACGGCCATGGGCATGACCACGATCACGGACATGCTCACGATCATGGCCACGCCCATGGGCATGACCACGGTCACGGCCACCCTCACGGATGAACCACGGGTGAGCGACAGCACCCTCTCGCCCAGCGCGTTGCTGCAGCTGATGCAGCTGGCCTCGCCAGCCCTGCCGGTGGGCGGCTTCAGCTACTCCGAAGTGCTGGAAGCGGCCGTCGACAGCCAGCGTGTCACCAACGAGGCCCAGGCCGGCGACTGGCTGCTGAACCAGCTGGCGCTCAGCCTGGAGCGCTCCGACCTGCCGGTGCTGGCACAGGCGCTGCCCGCCTGGAGGGCCGGCGACCTGCCACGCGTGCAGGCGCTGAACGACTGGGTGAACACCACCCGCGAGAGTGCCGAGCTGCGCCAGCAGACGCAGCAGATGGGCCGCTCGCTGGCCGAATGGCTGAAGCAGCGCGCCGCGCAGGACGCCCGGGTGCCGCAGCTGGCGGCGCTGCGCCCGGCGCCCACCTGGCCCGTGGCCTTTGCATTGGCCGCCGCGCAAACCGGCGCGCCGCTGCGCGAGGCGCTGCTGAGCTTCGGCTTCGGCTGGGCCGAGAACATGGTGCAGGCGGCCATGCGGTCGGTGCCGTTGGGCCAGAGCGCCGGCCAGCGCATCCTGGCGCGGCTGATCGAGGCGCTGCCCGGCGCGGTGCAGCGCGCCGCCGCCCTGCCCGACGATGCGCGCCAGGCCTTCACGCCGATGCTCGCCATCCTGAGCGCACAGCACGAGACCCAGTACTCGCGACTGTTTCGTTCCTGAGCAACACACCAGCAACATCGGCAGCCAAGAATGCGTCGCATCCGCAACCCGATGCCGCATTCGCCATGTCCTCACCCCAGCTGCACGCGCACGCCCGCCAATTCGATGCGATCCGCCAGCGCCGCCGCGCGCTGACCTGGCTGCTGGGCGCCAGCGCACTGCCGCTGGCGAGCTGTGGCGGCGGCAGCAGCAGCGAGGACACAGCCGATGTCTTCACCAATGGCAGCAGCGGCACCTGCTCGGTGATCCCGGCAGAGACCGCCGGCCCCTACCCCGGCGACGGCACCAACACGGTGTCGGGCAGCACGGTCAACGCGCTGGCGCTCAGCGGCATCGTGCGCAGCGACATCCGATCCAGCCTGCCGGCCAGCCTGGGCACGGCCGCCGGCGTGCCGCTGACGCTGACGATGCAGCTGCTGAACACCAACGCCTCCTGCGCCAGCCTGGCCGGCTATGCGGTGTACCTGTGGCACTGCGACCGCGACGGCAACTACTCGATGTATTCGGCCGGCGTCACGAACCAGAACTACCTGCGCGGCGTGCAGGTCAGCGACAGCGACGGCGTGGTGGTCTTCGACACCGTCTTCCCGGGCTGTTATGCGGGCCGCTGGCCGCACATGCACTTCGAGATCTTCGCCAGCCTGGCGCAGGCCACCAGCGGCAACAACGACATCCGCACCTCGCAGCTGGCGCTGCCCGAGGCGGCCTGCCGCGAGGTCTATGGCAGCACCGGCTACAGCGCCAGCCTGGCCAACCTGAACAGCATCTCGCTGTCCAGCGACAACGTGTTCAGCGACGGCAGCAGCCTGCAGCTGGCCGCGCTGAGCGGCAGCGTCTCCAACGGATACGAGGCCACGCTGAGCGTGGGCATCGCCGCGTAGTGCAGATGGCGCGGACATAATCCGCGCCATGAGCGCACTGCACCACATTGCCGGCCGCACGCGCCGGCTGCCCCCGCTGCGGGTGGGCGTCGGCGGACCCGTTGGCTCCGGCAAGACCACGCTGGTCGAGATGCTGTGCAAGACGATGCGCGAGCGCTGGGACCTGGTGGTCATCACCAACGACATCTACACCAAGGAAGACCAGCGCCTGCTCACCGTGGCCGGCGCACTGGCGCCCGAACGCATCATGGGCGTGGAGACCGGCGGCTGCCCGCACACCGCCATCCGCGAGGACGCCTCAATCAACCTCGAAGCGGTGGACCGCATGCTCGAGCGCTTCCCCGATGCCGACATCGTGTTCATCGAAAGCGGCGGCGACAACCTGGCCGCCACCTTCAGCCCCGAGCTGAGCGACCTGACGATCTACGTCATCGACGTGGCCGCCGGCGAAAAGATCCCGCGCAAGGGCGGCCCTGGCATCACCAAGAGCGACCTGTTCGTCATCAACAAGACCGACCTGGCGCCCTACGTCGGCGCCGACCTGTCGGTGATGGAAGCGGACACCCGCCGCATGCGCAACGGCAAGCCCTACGTGATGACCAACCTGCGCACCCGCGCCGGGCTGGACGAGGTGGTGTCCTTCATCGAGACGCGCGGGTTGCTGAAGTAAGCCAGGAAGGAGCGACGACATGGGACTGATGAGCTTCATCAAGGAGGCCGGCGAGAAGCTGTTCGGCAAGGGCGAGGCCAAGGCCGCGCAGGAGGCCGCCGCCAAGGCGCCTTCGCCCGAGACCATCGCGGCACTCAACGCTGCGGCCGCCAAGGCGATTGCCGACTACATCGTCTTCCAGGCGCTGCCGGTGGAAGGTCTGGACGTGTCCTTCGACGGGGCGTCGGCTTCGGTTACGGTAGCCGGCGTGGTGCCCGACCAGGCGACGAAGGAGAAGGTGCTGCTGTGCTGCGGCAACGTGCAGGGCGTGGCCCAGGTCAACGACCTGCTGGTCGTTAAGGAGCCCGCGCCCGAGGCGCAATGGCATGCCGTAGTGTCCGGCGACAACCTGTCGAAGATTGCCAAGAAGTTCTATGGCGACGCCAACAAGTACCCGCTGATCTTCGAGGCCAACAAGCCGATGCTGACGCACCCGGACAAGATCTATCCGGGGCAGATGCTGCGCATCCCGCCGGCCTGAGCGCCGCGCCGGGGCAGCCTCAGCGCAGCGGCGACACCGCGTGCAGCGCCTTCACGGCGCCGGCACCGATCGACGCGCCGAAGCGCTTGACCAGCCGCTCGGCCACGTTGTCGCGCGGCGTGTAGTCGATGACCTCGGGCGCCTTGATCACCTCGCGCGCCACGTAGTCCAGGCTGCCGAAGTGATCGGCCAGGCCGGTCTTCACCGCTTCCTCGCCGTTCCAGAACAGGCCCGAGAAGGTCTCGGGCGTTTCCTTCAGCCGCGCGCCGCGGCCTTCGCGCACCACCTTGATGAACTGCTGGTGCACCTGGTCGATCATCACCTTGGCGTAGGCACGCTGGGTCTCGTCCTGCGGCGAGAACGGATCGAGCATGCCCTTGTTGGCCCCGGCGGTGAGCAGCCGGCGCTCGATGCCCAGCTTGTCCATCAGCCCGACGAAGCCGAAGCCTTCCATCAGCACGCCGATCGAGCCCACCAGGCTGGCCTTGTCGACATAGATGTCGTCGGCCGCGACCGCGATGTAGTAGGCCCCCGAGGCGCAGATCTCCTCGACGACCGCATAGATCTTCTTGTTGTGCAGCGCCTTCAGGCGGCGGATCTCGTCGTTGACGATGCCGGCCTGCACGGGGCTGCCTCCCGGCGAGTTGATGCGCAGCACCACCGCCTGCGCACTGCTGTCCTCGAAGGCGCTGTTCAGCGCCGCCACCAGCGATTCGGCATTGGCATCGGCTTCGCTGTCGATCTCGCCGCGGATGTCCACCAATGCGGTGTGCGGGCCGGCCGGCGCCGTCATCGACACGCGCTGCGCCATCAGGCCCCAGGCCACGGCCAGCACCAGGGCCAGCCAGACCAAGCGGAAGAAGATGCGCCAACGCCGCTCGCTGCGCCGCTCGCGCAGCAGTTCGCGGGCCGCGAGTTCGATGGTGGCCGCCCAAGGCGGTGGCGCGGCCGACGCGGCCGGCACGGCAGAAGGCGCTGCGGCCGGCGGGCCGTCGTCTTGGGTGTTCATGTGCTGGGCTCCCCTGGGGCCGGGTCGTCGAAAGCCACCGGCTGGATGTCCGGGGAAGGATACCAATACACCTGCCCTTCGCTTTCCGCCACCCGCAGCGGCGTCAGCCGGCCGCGGCCGCAGGGCCCACCGGCGCATCGGCCGTCCTCGGGCCGGTAGGTCGCGCCGTGGATCGAGCAGACGATGAAGCTGCGGTCGGCATCCAGGAACTCGCCGTGCTGCCAGTCCATCTCGGTGGGCACGTGCACGCAGCGGTTCAGGTAGGCCACCAGGCGGCCATCGAAGCGCAGCACGAAGGCCCGCGCCGGCTGGCCGTACTGCAGCACATCGAAAACCAGCGCCCGGCCGCGCTCGGCCAGCGCATCCGATGCGCACAGGTGTTCGGCGGCGGGCTCAGCCATGGGCCTGCAGCCAGCCATGCAGCTCGCGCATCGAATGGGCCACGAACAGCGGCTCGTAGCGCGCGAACTCGTCGTGCGGATGCGCGCCATAGCTGACGCCCACGCAAGGCACGCCGGCATTGGCCGCCATCTGCAGGTCGTGCGTGGTGTCGCCGATCATCAGCGTGCGTTCGGGCTCGGCGCCCAGCTCACCCATCAACTCGTGAAGCATCAGCGGGTCGGGCTTGGAGGCGGTCTCGTCGGCGGTGCGGGTGCTGTCGAAAAAGCGCCGCAGTTGTGCGCTGTCCAGCGCCTCGTTCAGGCCCGCCCGGCTCTTGCCGGTGGCGACCGCCAGCCAGTGGTTGCGCGCCTTCAGCGTTTGCAGCATGTCCAGCGTGCCGTCGAACAGCACGATCTCGTGCTGACGCGCCATGTAGTGGTGTCGGTAGCGCCGGCCCAGCTCGGGGTAGCGTTCCATCGGCAGGTCGGGCACGGCATGGCGCAGCGCATCCACCAGCCCCAGGCCGATGACGTAGGCGGCCTGCACATCACTGGGCACCGGCAGCGCCAGGTCGCGGCAAGCGGCCTGGATGCAGCGCACGATCAGGCCGGTGGAATCGAAAAGCGTGCCGTCCCAGTCGAATGCGATCAGGTCGAAACGGCGCCGTGAGGGCTTGTCGGTCATGGCCGACAGTGTCGCTCAAGCGGCGGCCGGCAGCTTGCGCAGCAGCGCCTGGCAGGCCGGCGGCAGCGGCGCCTGCAGCTCCAGCTCGGCGCCACTGGCCGGGTGCTGGAAACTCAGCCGCTGGGCGTGCAGGAACATGCCGTCGTAGCGTTGACCGGGCAGCACCTCGCCACGGGCCAGCGCCTTGTTCAGGTCGAAATCGCCGTACTTGTCGTCGCCGACGATCGGGTGCCCGGCCTGCGCCAAGTGCACGCGGATCTGGTGGGTGCGGCCGGTCTTGATGCCCACGTCCAGCAAGGTGTAGCCGGCATAGCGCCGCACCACCCTCACCAGCGTGATCGAGCGCTTGCCCTGCGGGTCGTCCTCGGCCACCGGGCGCACGCGGCGCTCGCCATCGGGCCGCAGGTACTTGTGCAGCGGCACGTCGATCAGCTTCAGCGACGCGGGCCAGGCGCCCACCACCAGCGCCGCGTAGCGCTTGTGGGTGTCGCGGGCACGGAACTGGTCCTGCAGCGCGGTCAGCGCGCTGCGCTTCTTGGCCAGCAGCAGCACGCCGGAGGTCTCGCGGTCCAGCCGGTGCACCAGTTCCAGGAACTTCGCTTCGGGCCGGGCGCGGCGCAGTTGCTCGATCACGCCGAAGCTGACGCCGCTGCCGCCGTGCACCGCCACGCCGGCCGGCTTGTCGATGGCCAGCAGCTGATCGTCCTCGAACAGCACGGTGAATTCGCGCGGCGGCGCAGCCGGTGCCTCGGTGCGCCCCAGGCCATGCACCGGCGGCACGCGCACCTCGTCGCCCAGCTGCACCCGGGTGTCCGCCGAGGCGCGGCCCTTGTTGACGCGCACCTCGCCCGAGCGGATGACGCGGTACACATGCGTCTTGGGCACGCCCTTCAGGCAGCGCAGCAGAAAATTGTCCAGCCGCTGCCCGGCTGAGCCCTCGTCGACGCGCAGGTGCTGCACCTGCGGGGCCGGCGGCGTGATCGGCTTCACGGTCGGCGCGGGGGCGGGGCCACGTGCCGGCAGGGGCTTGCGGGCCGCCGGCCGGGCTTTGCCCCCTATAATGCGCCGGTCCACGATCGCTCCTAAGTGCTTGATTTGCCGGAGTTTAGCCGGCGCACACGGGGTCGAAACCGGGTCCGCGGGTGCCCAGGTGGGCGCTCGTGCAGGTGATGCAATGTCCGCATCGCGCGCGGCAGGCCGAGGTCCCCAAGTGATCCGGCGGTCCTGCGCAGCGGGCACGAGAGACACGCAACAAGAACCCGCCCCGCAAGGGCCACCGAAAGTTTCAATGGTGCGAGACGGGCCGTCCGGCCTCGCACCCGCGTCCAGCGACGCACCGCAAGCATGTCGTCCCCGCTCCCCGCCTCCATGCCAGACCGTTGCGACCGGCGCCATGCCGCCCGCGCCCGGGTCGACGCGTGGCCGCTGCCCACGATGCAGCGAAACGGCGCGACGCCCGACGACGCGCGCAACCGTCGCTGACACGCACGCGCCAACGCTGCCGGCCGAAGGCTCGTTGGAGCCTTCGAATCCACGCAGTCCAGGGCGATTCGAGCCAAGGGTTCCCGCTGCGTAGCTCCTGCATCGTTCGGGCGACCGTCCGCAAGGCCGGCCGCCCATCGAGGCTGCGCCGCCGCCCGACCCGCGAGGGAGCGGTGGCGCCACGAGAGGAGACGCGATGAAACGCATGTTGATCAATGCCACGCAGCCGGAAGAACGGCGCCTGGCGATCGTCGAGGGCCAGAAGCTGGTCGACTTCGAGAACGAGATCGAAGGCCGCGAACAGCGCAAGGGCAACATCTACAAGGCCATCGTCACGCGGGTGGAGCCTTCGCTGGAGGCCTGCTTCGTCGACTACGGCGAAGACCGCCACGGCTTCCTGCCCTTCAAGGAGATCTCGCGGAACTACTTCCGCGAAGGCGTCGACGCCAAGAATGCGCGCATCCAGGACGCCATCAAGGACGGCGACTCCCTGCTGGTGCAGGTGGAAAAGGAAGAGCGCGGCAACAAGGGCGCCGCGCTGACCACCTTCGTCAGCCTGGCCGGCCGGTATCTGGTGCTGATGCCCAACAACCCGCGCGGCGGCGGCGTCAGCCGGCGCATCGAGGGCGAGGAGCGCGAAGAGCTGAAGGACGCGATGGACCAGCTCGAGTACCCGAAGGGCATGAGCCTGATCGCGCGCACCGCCGGCATCGGCCGCAGCGCGGCCGAGCTGCAGTGGGACCTGAACTACATGCTCAAGCTGTGGAGCGCCATCGACGGCGCCTCCAAGGCCGGCAAGGGTGCATTCCTGATCTACCAGGAAAGCTCGCTGGTGATCCGCGCGATCCGCGACTACTTCACCGCCGACATCGGCGAGATCCTGATCGACACCGACGACATCTACGATCAGGCCAAGCAGTTCATGAACCACGTGATGCCGGAATCGGCCTCACGGGTGAAGCGCTACCGCGACGACGCGCCGCTGTTCAGCCGCTTCCAGATCGAGCACCAGATCGAGACCGCCTTCAGCCGCACGGTGAACCTGCCCAGCGGCGGCGCGATCGTCATCGACCACACCGAGGCGCTGGTCTCGGTGGACGTGAACAGCGCGCGCGCCACGCGCGGCGGCGACATCGAGGAAACCGCCACCCGCACCAACCTGGAAGCCGCCGACGAGATCGCGCGCCAGATGCGGCTGCGTGACCTGGGCGGCCTGATCGTCGTCGACTTCATCGACATGGACGAGTCGAAGAACCGTCGCGAGGTGGAGACCCGGCTGCGCGACGCGCTGCGCAGCGACCGCGCCCGCGTGCAGTTCAGCAGCATCAGCAAGTTCGGCCTGCTGGAGCTGAGCCGCCAGCGGCTGCGCCCCGCGCTCAGCGAAGGCAGCCACATCACCTGCCCGCGCTGCAACGGCACCGGCCACATCCGCGACACCGAAAGCAGCGCGCTGCAGATCCTGCGCATGGTCCAGGAAGAGGCACTGAAGGACAACACGGCCGCCGTGCACGTGCAGGTGCCGGTTGAAGTGACCAGCTTCCTGCTGAACGAGAAGCGCACCGAGATCACCAAGATCGAGCTGAAGCAGCGCGTGACTGTGCTGCTGGTGCCGAACAAGCACCTGGAGACGCCGAACTACAAGCTCGAGCGGCTGCGCATGGACGATCCCAGGCTGGACAACTACCGAGCCAGCTACACCATGATCGAGGAGCCGGACGACGAGGTCGGCATCACCCGGCGCGAGAAGGCCAAGGCCAAGCAGGAGCCGGTCATCAAGGGCGTGCTGCCCGACCAGCCGGCCCCGCCGCCGCCCGCCCCGCCGGTGCCCGCACCCGCGGCACCAGTGCAGGCCGAGCCT
>JAFLDH010000082.1 GCA_017302505.1 Burkholderiales bacterium | reverse complement strand
GGCGCGCCGGCGGCGGTGGCCCGCGCGCTGGAACGCAAAGGCCAGCATATCGACGTGCTGGTCAACAACGCCGGCGTGCTGGAGCAGGGTGCCTTCACCGAGATCCCGGCCGAGCGCCACCAGCAGCTGATCGACCTGAACGTGTCGGCGCTGACCGCGATGCTGACGCAGTTCCTGCCCGGCATGCGCGAGCGCGGCTGGGGCCGCGTGCTGAACGTGGCCTCGATCGCGGCCTTCCAGCCGGTGCCCTCGCTGGCCACCTATGCAGCCACCAAGGCCTATGTGCTGTCGCTGACCGAAGCGCTGTCCGAGGAGCTGAAGGGCACGGGCGTCAGCATCAGCGCGCTGTGCCCGGGCATCACCGCCACGCCGATGGTCAGCCGCGCGACCGAGGCCAACGACAAGCTGTCGCAGCTGCCGCGCTTCCTGATCGGCGATGCCGCCGAGGTGGCGGCCGAGGGCTACCGCGCCTGCCTGCGCGGCGAGGTGATCCGGGTGCCGGGGGTGTTCAACCTGGCCTCGACGCTGGCGGCACGTGCCACGCCGAAGTGGCTGCTGCGGGGCCTGAGCGGGGCGGTGGTGCGGCGCGGCCTGTAGGCGCGCAACTCAGAGTGTGAGAGGCATTCCCAGGCACCCGCGCTGGGGTGGCCAAGGGCGCTGGGCTAGACGCGGCGCGACGCCCGCACTCACGTGCGTGCGAGCGACGCAACGACGCGCAGGGCCCTTGGGTACCCCAGCCCTGCGGGTAGGCCCCCAGAACAGCCCCACTCGTCGTTGCGAAGCCTCGCCGGGTCCGCAACACGGCTTCGCTTCGCGCCTCGACTGGGGCTGTTCTGGGGGCCTACGCGGGTGCCTGGGAATGCCTCTCACACTCTCATCGCAAGAAGACGCCGTAGGGGCCGGTGCGGTAGATGCTGCGGTGGCCGCCGTCCAGATGGCGGATGCGCGACTCCAGGTCGTGCATGTCGACGGCCTGGGACAGATAGTTTTCGTGGCGCTGCTGGGTGTCGGCCTGCGAGCGGCTGAACAGCGTGGACAGGGCCTTGATCAGGGCGAACATGAGAAACGAACCAACTTGAAGAAACCGCCATTCTAAGGGTTAACCCTAGACCCTGTCGGCCGGGCGGGCATGTGCGCCGGCGACTTCCAGGCCAAGCTGGGAGAATTGGCGGGTGAGCGCTCTTGCATCCCTGCAACTCCCCACCGCCAGGGCCCTGACGGCCTATCGCCCGTACTGGGCGCAACGCTTCGGCACGGCACCCTGCCTGCCGATGAGCCGCGCCGAGATGGAGCGCCTGGGCTGGGACAGCTGCGACATCGTCATCGTCAGCGGCGATGCCTACGTGGACCACCCCAGCTTCGGCATGGCGGTGATCGGGCGGGTGCTGGAAGCGCAGGGCTTCCGCGTCGGCATCATCGCCCAGCCCGACTGGCAATCGGCCGAGTCCTTCAAGGCGCTGGGCCGGCCGAACCTGTTCTACGGCGTGACCGCCGGGAACATGGATTCGATGATCAACCGCTACACGGCCGACCGCAAGCTGCGCAGCGACGATGCCTACACGCCTGGGGGCGAAGGCGGCCAGCGGCCCGACCGCGCCAGCCTGGTCTATGCCAATCGCTGCAAGGAGGCGTACCCCGACGTGCCTATCGTGCTCGGCGGCATCGAGGCCAGCCTGCGGCGCATCGCGCACTACGACTACTGGCAGGACAAGGTGCGGCGCTCGATCCTGGTGGACAGCAAGGCCGACCTGCTGCTGTACGGCAATGCCGAGCGCGCCATCGTCGAGATCGCCCACCGGCTGGGCCGGCGCGAGCCGGTCGAATCGATCACCGACGTGCGCGGCACCGCCTACATGGTGCGCAGCGCGCCCGAGGGCTGGTCGGAGATCGATTCCACCGAGGTCGATCGCCCCGGCCGCGTCGATGCCCACATCAACCCCTACCAGACCACCAGCGAGCAGGCTGCGGGCCAGGGCAGCACCTGTGCCAAGGAAGAGGGCACGGCCGTGGTGGCGATGCCCACCAGCCGCCGCGTGGTGATGCCGCCGCGCGAGCGCACGGTGATCCGCCTGCCGGCCTACGAGCAGGTGAAGAGCGACCCGGTGCTCTATGCCCACGCCAGCCGCGTGCTGCATCTGGAGACCAACCCGGGCAACGCGCGCGCGCTGGTGCAGCGCCATGCCGACCGCGACGTCTGGCTGAACCCGCCGCCGATCCCGCTGGCCACGGCCGAGATGGACCATGTGTTCGACCTGCCCTATGCGCGCGCGCCGCACCCGCGCTACGGCGACGCGCGCATCCCGGCGTGGGAGATGATCCGCTTCAGCGTGAACATCATGCGCGGCTGCTTCGGCGGCTGCACCTTCTGCTCGATCACCGAGCACGAGGGCCGCATCATCCAGAGCCGCAGCGAGGACAGCGTGCTGCGCGAGATCGAGGCCATCCGCGACAAGGTCAAGGGCTTCACCGGCGTCATCAGCGACCTGGGCGGGCCCACCGCCAACATGTACCGCATCGGCTGCAAGAGCCCGGCCATCGAGGCTGCCTGCCGCAAACCCAGTTGTGTATACCCGGGCATCTGCCCCAACCTGAACACCGACCACGGGCCGCTGATCCGCATGTACCGCAAGGCGCGGGCGCTGAAGGGGGTGAAGAAGATCCTCATCGCCTCGGGCCTGCGCTATGACCTGGCGGTGAAGTCGCCCGAGTACATCCAGGAACTGGCCACGCACCACGTGGGCGGCTACCTGAAGATCGCGCCCGAGCACACCGAGGCCGGCCCGCTGAGCAAGATGATGAAGCCGGGCATCGGCAGCTACGACCGCTTCAAGCAGCTGTTCGACAAGTTCAGCGCCCAGGCCGGCAAGCAGCAGTACCTGATCCCGTACTTCATCGCCGCGCATCCGGGCACCAGCGACGAGGACATGATGCACCTGGCGCTGTGGCTCAAGGCGAACGGCTTCCGCGCCGACCAGGTGCAGACCTTCTATCCCAGCCCGATGGCCACCGCCACCGCGATGTACCACTCCGGCTTGAATCCGCTGAAGGGCATCAGCCGCGACGCCAGGCGGGCCGAGAAGGTGGACATCGTGCGCGGCGAGCGCCGGCGCCGGCTGCACAAGGCCTTCCTGCGCTACCACGACCCGGCCAACTGGCCGCTGCTGCGCGAGGCGCTGCAGGCCATGGGCCGCGCCGACCTGATCGGCAACGGCAAGCAGCACCTGATCCCCAGCTACCAGCCGGTGGCCGCGGCGCGAGCACGCCGCGCCACCGAAGCGCCTTTACCGAAACCGGGAAGGTTGCTGACACAGCACACCGGCCTGCCTCCGCGCGCGCTGGCCGGGTCGTCGCGCAAGCGCTCGCGGCCCTAGGGTTGCCACGCGGTTGCACGCCGCACTGTGGCGCCGAGGCTGCTTCAGTGCCACCGCATCGGCCAACAGAAGGACAACGCCTATAGGAACAGGCACGGCTCGTGCTATATCCTGCGTCAAGGACGTGATGCCGAAATGGTGTGACGATCCGCACGAAAAACATCGTTGGGGAAGCGGCCATGAGCAGCTTTGAGTTGGGCTTTACGCTCGAGGTGGTGACGTCGCAGCATGATCTGCTCGACGCCTGTGCGGTCAGGGCCCAGGCCTATGGACACCACATGCCGGCCATGGGCGGGCAACTGGCGGAGCCGGACGCCCTGGACTACGCGTCGGGGACCACGGTCTTCCTGTGCCGCGACAAGGCCACCGGCCAGGCCACCGGCACCATGCGCATCCAGTCCAGCACCTACGGCCCGCTGCTGATGGAGCAGAGCCTCAGTCTGCCGATCTGGATCGCCAGCGACACCCGTGCCGAGGTCACCCGGCTGGCCGTGCGGGTGGGTGCCGATCCGCTTACCCGCCTCGGCCTGTGGAAGGCCAGCTACCAGTTCTGCATGGCCAATGGCCTGCACTGGATGGCGGTTGGCGCGCGCAACGAGGCCTTGATCCGCAACTACCGGCGCCTGGGCTTCATCGATGTCTTCGCCAACGACCAGCTGATGCCGCTGGCGCATACCGGAGGGCTGCCGCACCGGATCATGGCCTTCGACAACACCTCGGCCTTCCAGCGCTGGGGGGCGATGAACCACCCATTGTTCGGCTTTGTCTTCGAGACCACGCATGCCGATCTGGCCGCGGCGACCTCGCCGCAGGCAGACGAACCGATCTTTGCTGGCCTGGGTGGGCGGCCGCAACCCGCACTGGCCTGAGACTCAGGCCGTGTGGGCTGCGGCTCCGTGCCGCGATGCCCAGCGCGCCAGGATGCGCTCCAGGTCCTCGCGCGTGTAGGGCTTGGCCATGAAATCGTCCATGCCGGCGTTCAGGCACAGCTGGCGGTTGATGTCCGAGGTGGTGGCGGTCAGCGCGATCACCGGCAAGCGCGGCAGACCCAGCTGCCGCTCCTGGGCGCGGATCTCCCGCGTGGCGGCCATGCCGTCCATGGTCGGCATGCGGCAGTCCATCAGCACGAGGTCGGGCCGCTCGGTCGGGCGCAGCGCTGTGCGCACCGCCTGCCGGCCGTCGCGCACGCGTTCGGCGGTGATACCCATGTGCTCGAGGTAAGCCGTGGCGATGACGGCGTTCACGTCGTCGTCTTCGGCAATCAGCACGCGGCAACTTTGCACCGGTGCGCTGTCGACCGCCGCGGCCTGGCCTTCACCCGGTACGGCGGGCTCGGGCGCGGGTGCCTCGGGCAGCAGCGCCGTGAACAGCGCGCGGGTGCCGACACCTACGGTGCTGCGGATGCTGACGTCGCCACCCATGGCCAGCGCGATGTCGCGCGCGATGGTCAGGCCCAGGCCGGTGCCCTCGAAGGGCCGCGCCACCGCGCCGCCAACCTGGCGGAAGGCCTCGAACACATGCGCCAGGTCTTCGGCACCGATGCCCGGGCCGGTGTCGGCCACTTCGGCCGTCAGGCGGCCGCTGTCGGCGTCGCGCAGCAGCGTCAGCGTGATCGACCCCTGCTGCGTGAACTTGACCGCGTTGCCCAGCAGGTTGTGCAGCACCTGGCGCACGCGCGACGGATCGCCCAGCACCCAGCAGGGCCGCTCCAGTTGCAGGTCCAGCACGAACTGCAGGCCCTTCTCGGCCGTGCGCAGCGTGTACAGATCGGCCAGCGTCTGCACCACCGCGCCCAACTCGAAACGTTCCTTGCGCATGACGAACTGGCCGGCCTCGATGCGCGAGATGTCGAGCAGGTCGTTGATCAGCCCCAGCAGGTGCGTGCCCGAGGCATCGATCAAATGCAGCTTGCGCGTCACCGCCTCTTCGTGTGCCTCCAGCTGCAGCAGACGGGCCACGCCCAGGATGCCGTGCAGCGGGGTGCGCAACTCGTGGCTGACGTTGCTGATGAACTGGGTCTTCACTGCGCTTTGGCGCAGCGCCAGCTTCAGCGCCTCGTCCTTGTCGACCGTCAGGGCCTGGGCATGCAGGCGCAGCATCAGGCCGTCGACCAGGCGCTTCTCCGAGGCGCGGGCGGTGAACAGCAGCAGGCCCAGCAGCATCAGCAGACCGGTTCCCCCGACCGTGCCCAGTTCGTCGCCCCGCGGCAGCATGCCGGCAGCCGTCAAGGCCAGAATCGGCGCCACGTAGGCAGCCGTGGAGCGTTTGCTGAACTGCAGACCGAAGGTGGCCACGCAGCTGACGCAGGCCATCACCGAAGCCACCAGTGCCGCCAGCGGCACGGGCGACGACATCAGCATGAAGCCGGCCGCACCCCACACCAGGCCGTCGGCAAACAGCCAGGCATCGGTGAGGCGGCTCCAGCGGTAGCCGCCCGGTCGGCCCAGGCGGTCGTAGCGCAGGCTGACATAGATGCGCGCGCCCGCCACGCCGAGCTTGACCACCAGCCAGCCGTCCACCAGCCAGGCCGGCACCGAGACGCCGCGCAGTTGCAGGGCGAAGAACACGGCAAAGGCCGTGGCGACCAGGGTGCCCAGACGGGTGTGCCCGAGCACCATGTTCAGCTGTTCGTCGCTGGCCTCCGGGCGCAGGGCCGGGTCGATCTGCTGGCCGAAGCGCTCGCCAAAGCGCGAAGGGCGAAAGGACGTACGTCCTTCGCCGGGGGGTGACATCGGGCTGCCCGAGGCCGGGTTCACGGCACCGTGGTCAGCACGTCGAAGCCCGAAGGCACGTCGATGTGCAGGGTTGCGCAGGTCGAGCGGAACAGCGCCAGCCGTTGCTCGGGCTCCAGGTCGGGCGCGTGACCGGTCAGCTCTTTCGCGAACTGGGTCATCGCCTCGTGCCGGTACTGCGCCAGCGAGCGCTGCCAGTCGCGCAGCAGCTGCAGCTTCAGCAGGCTGGTGCAATCGTGGAAGTCCTTGCCCAGCCGGATCGAGCCGCGGCCCAGTTCCAGATCGGCGAACAGCCCATGCAACGGCAACTGGAACTCATCGGGCTCGGAAGTGCCCGCCGGACGGTTCGCGCCGCCCGTCTGCGATACGTCGTTCATCGCCTCGTGTCTCCCGCCCAGCGTCCTGGCTCTGCCTGCGGCGTGCGGCCGGGCCCTGCGAGCGGGTGGCGTCACGCCTTGAATGGCCGCCGGGCCAAGGCCCGCGGTGCGTTGCGCGACGGGCTTGTGTCTCGCATATGTCCTCCTGTGGCTGTCTCATGCCTATGCCCCGTGCGTGCCCGCGATGATGCCATCGGGCTCCAGGGTGCAGGCGTCAACTTTTGCGCGCTATCGCGGCGGGCCTGCACCGCGGCGCCGCAGGCGCAGCGCCAGTGGCAGCGCCACTGCCGTCAGCAGCAGCAGGCCCAGCACGGCTTCCTCGACCTTGCGCAGGTCGTCCAGCCACCAGTGCAGGGCCTGGCCGAACTGATAGCCCAGCAGGCTGAAGAGCACGGCCCACACGGCTGCGCCCAGCAGGTTCAGCAGGACGAACTTCCAGCGCGGCACGCCCAGCATGCCCAACGCGATCGGCCCGGCGGTTCGCAGGCCGTAGACGAAGCGCACGCCCAGCACCACCAAGTTCGGGTGCCGCGCCACCCACGGCCGCAGCCGGTCGATCGGCGCTTGCAGCGAACCGAAGCGCGCCAGCAGCTGCGGGCCGTGGCGACGGCCCAGGTAGAAGCAGAACTGGTCGGCCAGGCTGCTGGCCAGCCAGGCGATCAGCATCACCTGCGGCAGCTGCAGCAGGCCGCGGTGGGCGGCGAAGCCGGCCGCCAGCAGCACCGTCTCGCCTTCGGCCATCGCGCCCAGCAGCACCATCCCGTAGCCGTATTGCGCGACCAGTGCCGAAACGCTCATCGACGCGACCATGCGGCCGATTGTGCCGCCGGCCCTGGGCCGGCCGAGGATCGGCTACCCTTCCGCCCCCCGATTGCGCGGAGCGCGCCTTGTTCGCTGCCTTCGAAAGACTGGTCTCGCCCTTTCCCGACGCGGCGCCGGCGCGGCCACCGCGCGGTTTCCTGCCCTTCGTGTGGGCCTGCAGCGCGGGCCTGCGCCGCTACATCGCGCTGATGACGCTGCTCACCGCCGCCATCGGCGTGTTCGAGGCGCTGCTGTTCGCGATGCTGGGCCGGATCGTCGACTGGCTGGGCCCGGTGGCACCCGACAGGCTTTGGGCCGAGCACGGCGGCACGCTGACCCTGCTGGCGTTGGTGCTGCTGGGCAGCACGCTGCTGGTGGCCGGGCAGTCGATGCTGAAGCAGCAGGCCATGGCCGGCAATTTCCCGATGCGCCTGCGCTGGAACTTCCACCGCCTGCTGCTGCAGC
Organism: Burkholderiales bacterium; assembly: GCA_017302505.1. GTDB lineage: Bacteria > Pseudomonadota > Gammaproteobacteria > Burkholderiales > Burkholderiaceae_C > Rubrivivax. The sequence continues at coordinate 8,897 of JAFLDH010000082.1, read as the reverse complement.
AGAGCATGGGCTTCTACCAGGACGAGTTCGCTGGCCGCATCGCCACCAAGCTGATGCAGACCGCACTGGCAGTGCGCGACGTGTGGATGATCCTGGGCGACATCCTGGTGTTCGTGCTGATCTACTTCGTCACCATGGTGGCGGTGGTCGGCGGCTTCGATGCCTGGCTGCTGCTGCCCTTCGTCGTCTGGGTGCTGCTGTACCTGGTGGCGCTGCGCTACTTCGTGCCCCGGCTGGCCCGCACCGCCAAGGCGCAGGCCGATGCGCGTTCGCTGATGACCGGGCGCATCACCGACGCCTACACCAACATCGCGACCGTCAAGCTGTTTTCGCATGCCGGCCGTGAAGCCGCCTATGCACGCAGCGCGATGAGCGAGTTCCTCGTCACGGTGTACCGGCAGATGCGGCTGGTCAGCGGCTTCGAGATCCTGAACCACCTGCTCGGCATCCTTCTGATCCTGGCCACGGCCGGCGTCACGCTGTGGCTGTGGACGCGCGGCCAGGTGGGCGTGGGCGCGGTGGCGGCCGCCACCGCGATGGCGCTGCGGCTGAACGGCATCTCGCACTGGGTGATGTGGGAGATGGCCAACCTGTTCGAGCAGGTGGGCACCGTGCAGGACGGCATCAACACGCTGTCGCGGCCGCAGTCGGTGGTCGACCGGCCCGATGCCGTGCCGCTGCGCGTGCAGCGCGGCGAGCTGCGCTTCGAGGACCTGAGCTTCCGCTATGGCGCGGCCAGCGGCCCGCGCGTGGTGGACCGGCTGACGCTGCAGGTGCGGCCGGGCGAGAAGATCGGCCTGGTCGGGCGCTCCGGCGCCGGCAAGAGCACGATCGTCAACCTGCTGCTGCGCTTCCACGACGTGGAGTCGGGCCGCATCCTGATCGACGGCCAGGACATCGCCGGTGTCACGCAGGACAGCCTGCGCGCACAGATCGGCATGGTCACGCAGGACACCTCGCTGCTGCACCGCTCGGTGCGCGACAACATCCTCTACGGCCGGCCCGATGCCACCGATGCGGACATGGTGGCGGCTGCGCGCCGCGCCGAGGCGCACGACTTCATCCTGGGCCTGACCGACCCGGCCGGCCGCACCGGCTACGACGCGCATGTGGGCGAGCGTGGCGTCAAGCTCTCCGGCGGGCAGCGCCAGCGCATCGCCATCGCCCGGGTGATGCTGAAGGACGCGCCGATCCTGCTGCTGGACGAGGCCACCAGCGCGCTGGACAGCGAGGTCGAGGCCGCCATCCAGGCCAGCCTGTACCGGCTGATGGAGGGCAAGACGGTAGTGGCCATCGCCCACCGGCTGTCGACCATTGCCGCGATGGACCGGCTGGTGGTGCTGGACAAGGGCCGCATCGTCGAAACCGGTGACCATGCCGCTTTGCTGGCCCAGGGCGGGCTGTATGCGCGGCTTTGGGCGCACCAGAGCGGCGGCTTCCTGGTGGACGAGGACGAACCCGAGGGCGGCAGCGCTGCCGGCGACGGAGACGCCCGCCCCGAACGCACGCTGACCGTGCCGCCCGCATTTCGGTGACAAGCTGCGCGCCGCGGCGGTAGCCGGCGCACCCAGCGGTTCAAGTGCGGGGTCGCCGGCACCGAAATGCCGGTCACGCCGCTCCCTTGAGCCCGAGGGCCCGGCGTGCACCCACGATGCATATCGCCTTGCCCTCCCATGCCGGCCACTGGCTGTTCGGCACCGACCGCCGCCAGCGCGCCTGGCTGCGCCGCACGCTGGTGGCGGCCGGCATCTATCTGCTGGCGGCCGTGGTGCAGTGGTGGTCGGCCGAGGTGGGGCTGGCGCAGCCGGCGCTGGCGCATGCGCTGATCCTGTGCCTGGCACCGGGGCTGTTCGGCTTCTACCTGGTCATCCGCAGCGGCCTGAGCCAGCGCCTGGCCGATCCGGCCCTGACCTTGCCGCAGATGGTCTTTGCCATCGGCGTGATGGCGGCCGCCTACGTGATCAATCCGCCGGTGCGCGGCATGCTGCTGATGCTGGTGGCGCTGGTACTGATGTTCGCCGCGTTCACGCTGAGCCCGAAGGCCTCGCGCATGCTGGGCTGGCTGGCGGTGATGGTTTTCGGCATCGTGATGCTAACCACCGGCTGGCTGGCGCCGCAGGTCTTCGACCCCAGTGTCGAGCGCATCCACTTCGTGTTTGCCGCGGTGGTGCTGCCCGTGGTGTCGCTGCTGGCCGGGGACCTGTCGGCGATGCGTTCGCGGCTCAAGCTGCAGAAGGCGGAGCTGCAGGCGGCGCTGGCCCGCATCCACAAGCTGGCCACCCGGGACGACCTGACCGGCCTGGTCAACCGCCGGCACATGGAGGAACTGGCGGCGCTGGAGCAGCGCCGCGCGCAGCGCAGTGGCCAGCAGCCGTGCCTGTGCCTGGTGGACATCGACCACTTCAAGCGCATCAACGACCTGCATGGCCATGCCGCCGGCGACGAGGTGCTGCGCCTGTTCGCCCGGCATGCGGTGGCTTCGCTGCGCGAGACCGATGTGCTGGCGCGCTGGGGTGGCGAGGAGTTCCTGGTGCTGCTGCCCGACACCCCGCCCGACGAAGCGCGTGTCGGCTTCGACCGTCTGCGCCGTCTGCTGGCGCGCGACGAGGCCTGGGGCGACCAGGTGGCGCTGCGCGTCAGCTTCTCGGCCGGCTTGACGCAGTGGCAGGCCGGCGAGGCCTTGCGCGATGCGCTGGCGCGTGCCGATCACGCGCTGTACGCGGCCAAGTCGGCCGGCCGCGACTGCCTGGTGGAGCGCTGACTCAGCCGCCAGCCCGGGCTTCGTAACCCGCCACGAAGCGCGGCGACACCTGGCGCAGCTTGGCGATGTCCACCCGGCCGCTGCGCTGGATGTAGCTCCACGCCAGGTCCCAGGGCGCCAGCTGCATGTGGGCTTCGAAATCCTCGTACCAGCCGGCGCTCTGGTTGGCGGCGGCCACCAGCTTGTCCACTACCGGCCGGCGTGCGGCCTCGTAGGCCTGCAGCGCGGCGGGTACGTCGGCGCCATGCTCGCGCAGCGCACGGGCCAGCGCGATCACGTCCTCGAAGGCCAGACGCGTGCCCGAGCCGATCGAGAAATGCGCGGTGCGCAGCGCGTCGCCGACCAGCACCGTGCGGCCTGCCGACCAGCGCGCGTTGTGCAGCTTGGGAAACTGCCGCCACAGCGACTTGTTGGCCACCAGCGGCCGGCCGCCCAGGGTGTCGGCGAAGGCCTCTTCCAGCAGCGCGCGCGTCGCGTCCTCGCTCTTGTCGGCAAAACCGGCGTTCTGCCAGGTCTGCGGCGCGCATTCGATGATGAAGGTGCTCATGCCCGGCGCATAGGGATAGTGGTGCGCGTTCATCGGGCCCCAGCGCGTGTCGATGAAGGTCTGGGTCAGCGTGTCGAAGGGCTGCGTCGTGCCGTACCAGACGAAGCGGTTGTGCAGCGGCTCGACCACCGTGCCGAAGGCTTCCGGCTGCTGGCGCCGTACGAAGGAATTGGCGCCGTCGGCGGCCACCACCAGGTCCCAGCCTTGCAATGTGTGCGCGTCGTCGAGCACGGTGCGGTACTCGGGCCTCACGCCCACCGTGGCCAGCCGCTGCTGCAGCAGCTGCAGCAGCGCCAGCCGGCCGATGGCGGCGAAGCCCACGCCGTCGATGGTGATGCGCTGGCCGCGGTGCACCAGCGTCAGGTCGGTCCAGCGGTGCATGGCCGGCACGATCAGCGCATGCGTCTCGGCATCGTCGTCGCGCAGGAAGTCCAGCGCGCGGTCGGAGAACACCACGCCGAAGCCGAAGGTGGCATCGGCCGGGTTCTGCTCGACGATGCGAATGTGGTGACTGGCGTCCTGCCGCTTCAGCAGGTAGGCCAGGTACAGGCCGGCCGGGCCGGCGCCGGCGATCAGGATGTTCATGCGCGGTGTCGCTCCTGTTCGATCCTGGCGGCGATCATCTCGCGCAGCTGGCGCTTCAGGATCTTGCCCACCGGGCTGACCGGCAGCTCGTCGACGAGCTCCAGCCGCTCGGGCAGCTTGAAGCTGGCGATCTGCTGCGCGCGCAGGAAGGCGATCAGTTCGTCGAAGCTCAAGCGCTGGCCCGGGTGCGGCACGACGAAGGCGCAGGCCTTCTCGCCGAACACCGGGTCGGGCATGGCCACCAGCGTTGCGGTCTTCACCTTGGGGTGGGCGAACATCAGGTTCTCGATCTCCTCGCAGCTGATCTTCTCGCCGCCGCGGTTGATGAAGTCCTTGCGCCGGCCTTCGGCAAACACGTAGCGGCCGCGCTTGCGCACGATGTCGCCCATCCGGTAGAAGCCGTCGGGCGTGAAGGCCTCGGCGTTCTTCTCGGCCGCGTCGTAGTAGCCCCGGATGGTGTAGGGCCCGCGCGTCACCAGTTCGCCGGGCTCGCCGTCGGGCAGCTCGCGGCCCTCGTCGTCCACCACCTGGATCTCGTCGTCCTCGCACACCGGCGCGCCGCTGCTGTGCAGCAGCAGATCGTCCGGGTCGTCCAGCCGCGTCATGTTGATCAGGCCTTCGGCCGTGCCGTAGATCTCCTGCGGCGTGCAGCCGAAGCGCTCGCGCAGGCGCTGGCGCAGCTCGGGCGCCAGCCGCGCACCGCCGTTCTGCACCACCCGCAGCGAACGCAGGTCGTAGCGTCGCTCGAAGTCACCCGCCAGCCAGCCGGCGATCAGCGGCACCACCGCGGCGATGTGCGTGACGCGCTCGCGCTGCACGGCGGCGAAGATGTCCTCGGCCTGCGTCGAAGGCGCCAGCACCACCGTGCCGCCATACAGCAGCGTGGCCAGCAGCCCCGGCGACGCCAGGTTGTAGTTGTGGCCCAGCGGCAGGATGGCCATGAACACCGTGTCCTCGCCGAAGCCCGCCGCCCGGCCGCACAGCCGCGCGTTCAGCACGTAGTCCTGATGGGTGCGCGGGATCAGCTTCGACATCGAGGTGGTGCCGCCGGACAGCAGCATCGTGCCGACCTCGGCCGGGTCTACTGTCACCGGCGGCGGCTCGATCTCGCCATCGCGCAGCAGGTCCTGCAATGCCTGCTGACCCGGCAGCGGCTCGCCCAGCACGATCACCTCGCGCAGCGCCGGCGCCTCGGGCCGCAGCGCCTCGGCCATTGCGCGGAAGTCGAAGCCGCCGGCCTGGTCGGCGATCACGTAGGCCGTGGCGGCCGAGGCCTTGAGGAAGTGCCGCAGCTCGGCATGCCGGTGCGAGCGCAGCGCCATCACCGGAATCGCGCCGATGCGCGCCAGCGCGAAGTAGACGGTCGCGAACTCGATGCAGTTGGGCAGCTGCATCAGCACCCGCTGCTGCGGCCGCAGGCCCAGGGCCCACAGCCGCGCGGCCAGCCGCAACGCCTGCGCCTGCAAGTCGCGGTAGCTCAGGCGGCGTTCGCCGGCCACCAGCGCGGCCTTGTCCGGCCAGCGCGCCGCCGATTGCGCCAGCACCGAGAACAACGTGCGGCCGTCCCAATGGCCGGCGGCACGGTAGCGCGCGGCCATCGCTTCGGGCCAGGGGACGGTGCCTTGCAGCATGGGTCGCATCCTCGACGATCGATCAGCCAGCCGGGGGTTGGCTGCCAGGGTAGGCATCTTAAGGAAGCCGACGCAACGCCTCGGCGCCGGGCCATGCGCCGGTATCAGGCGGGTGGTTGATATCCATCAATGGCCCCGCAGGCTGGACGGAACAGTATGGCCCGCACCGTTTCGGTGAAGGAGTAGGCAGATGGGCCGGATCACGAAGGCATGTTGGAACACGCTGTTGTCCTGTGCGTTGCTGGCCGCTGTCGCTGCGCCAGCCTGGGCGGCGGAGACGGAATCATCGATGGCGCGCGGCGCACGCCTGTACGACAAATGGTGGGAAGAGAACAAGGCTGCCAAGCCCACGGGCGCCCATCCGGCCTACCCGGTGAAGGACGGCAAGTACGCCAACGACACCTCGTGGCGCTGCAAGGAATGCCACGGCTGGGACTACAAGGGCAAGGACGGTGCGTATGCCAAGGGTGCGCACTTCAGCGGCATCAAGGGCATCAACGCCGCTGCCGGCAAGGATCCCGCCGCCATCGCGGCGGTGCTGCGCGACAAGAACCATGGCTACAGCGACGCGCAGTTGAGGGCGAAGGACGCGGCCGATCTGGCCTTGTTCGTGTCCAAGGGCCAGGGCAACCTGGCCAAGTATGTCGGCGCCGACAACAAGGTCGTGGGCGATGCCAACAAGGGCGAGGCCTACTACAACACCCTGTGCGCCGGCTGCCATGGCACCGACGGCAAGAAGGTCAAGGACGGCCCGCCGCTGGGCTCCGTGGCCGACAACGGCGCGGAGATGATGCACAAGCTGCTGAACGGCCAGCCCGGTGAAGCGATGCCTGCGCTGCGGGCGCTGGACCCGCAGATTTCGGCCGACATAGCGACCTACCTGACGAAGCTCCCCGCCAAGTGAGCGCCAAACGCTGGGGGGTGGGGGCGCTGCTGGCCATGGCAGCCGCGGGTGCCGTCGCCGGCATCGTCTTCTGGGGCGGCTTCAACACCGCCATGGAGGCGACCAATTCGATGGCGTTCTGCATCTCCTGCCATGAGATGAAGGACAACGTCTATCAGGAGTACACGAAGAGCCCGCACTATCGCAATGCCTCGGGGGTGCGCGCGATCTGCTCGGACTGCCATGTGCCGAAGGAGTGGGGGCCCAAGCTCTGGCGCAAGATCCAGGCCTCCAACGAGCTCTACCACCACCTTCGCGGCAGCATCGACACGCCGGAGAAGTTCGAGGCGAAGCGTGCCGAACTGGCCGAACATGTCTGGGCCACGATGATCGCCAACGACTCGCACGAGTGCCGCAACTGCCACAGCTGGGACGCGATGGACCACCAGAAGCAGACGCCGCGCGGTGCCGAGAAGATGCAGGCCGGCCAGAAGGAAGGCAAGACCTGCATCGAATGCCACAAGGGCATCGCTCACGCGCTGCCGAAGCGCGACGACTGACCGCGGCTTCCTTCGTTGTTATCGCAGCGCGTCCTCGGGCCGCTCGCGCAAGGCCGTCGAGGTGGACGGCGGAGCGCGTGGTGCGTGCCGGGGCAAGCTCCGGTCGCGACTACACGACGTTGAGCTCGCGCAGCGGCTGCTGCTGCAGCACCCGCTGCCAGCCCAGCCGCGACAAGTCCAGGCTGCGGTAGCCGCCGTGCAGCACCAGCTCGCTCAGCGCGCGGCCCACGGCCGGCGCATGTTGCAGGCCATGGCCGCTGAAGCCGTTGGCGAACAGCAGGTTGTCGATGTCGGGGTGCGCGCCCAGGATCATGTTGTCGTCCAGCAGGTTCACGTCGTAGTGGCCGGCCCAGGCGCGTTGCACGCGCATCGCCTCGAAGCCGTCGACGCGCGCGGCCAGCACCGGCCAGATGAGCTCGTCGAACAGCGCATGCGTGACCTCGAAGTCCTCGGCCGGCGGGTCCTGGTCCTCCGGCGGGGCCACGCCGCACAGCCAGCCGTCGCCTTCGGGCCGGAAGTACACACCGCTCGGGTCGATGACCAGCCCGCAGCCCGGCGTGCGCGCCGGGCTGCGCACATGGAACACGCAGCGCTTGCGCGCCTGCACCGGCAGTGCGATGCCGGCGGTCTGTGCCAGCGCCGCCGCGCCGCAGCCGGCAGTGTTGATCACCGTGCCGCATTCGATCAACGAGCCATCGTCCAGCCGCACGCCGGTGATCCGCCGGCCTTCGCGCTGCAGCGCCACCACGCGCGCCGGCTGCCAGACCACGGCCAGCGACTGTGCCTTGCGCCGCAAGGCGCTCATCAGGCTGTAGGCATCGAGCCAGCCTTCGCCGCGCTCGCCCCACGAGCCGCCGGCCAGGTCGTCCACGCGCAGCCAGGGGAAGCGCGCGCGCAGTGCGGCCGGGTCCAGCAGCTTTACCTGCGCGCCTTCGGCCCGCTGCGTGGCATGGTTGGCCTGCAGCACCGGCAGGCCGGCGGCAGTGGCCAGGAACAGGTAGCCGGCTTCGTGCCAGCCCACGTCGGGTGGCTGATCGTCCACCGCCAGCCGCGTGCCGATCTCGGCGACGAAGGCGCTGCCGAACATCGACATGCGGATGTTCTCCGGCGTCGAGAACTGGTGCCGGATCGAGGCCACCGACAAGGTGGTCGCGCAGTGCTGGTAGCTCATGTCCTGCTCGAGCACGCGCACGCGGCCGTGGAAGCCCGGCGCGCTGGCCAGGAAGTAGGCCGCGGCGCTGCCCATCGCCGCGCCACCGACGATCAGCACCTCACAGTTCGGGTCTCGGTTCATCGGGGTGTGCCGCATATCATCTTCCGATGATCGCAGAGACCACGCCCCCCCGTTTCGAGACCCTGCGCATCGAGCTGCAGGGCGGCCTTGGACGCCTGCTGCTCACCCGGCCGCAGAAGCTGAACGCGCTGTCGCCGCTGACGCTGCGCGAGCTGATCGAGGCCAGCCGCTGGCTGGCCGGCCTGCCCGATCTGCGTGTGCTGCTGGTGGCCGGTGAAGGCCGCGCCTTCTGCGCCGGCTTCGACCTGGGTGCGATGCGCGATGCCTCGCGGCCAATGGACCGCGAGGCCACCGACCTGGGCCGGCGCATGGTCGAGGCGGTGGAGGCCATCCCGGCGATCACGCTGGCGCTGGTGCAGGGCCACTGCGTCGGCGGCGGCGTGCTGCTGGCGGCGGCTTGCGACCTGCGCATGGTGGCCGAGGACGTGCGCTTCGCGATCCCCGAGATGGAGATCGGCATCCCGCTGGGTTGGGGCGGCGTGCCGCGGCTGATCCGGCTACTTGGGCCCGCGGTGGCGATGGAGCTGGTGCTGGACTGCCGGCCCTTCGATGCCGCGCAGGCGCTGGCCTGGCGCTTCGTCAACCGCGTGGTGCCGGTGGACCAGCTGGCGGCGCAGGGCCAGGCGTGGGCCGAGC
>JAFLDH010000081.1 GCA_017302505.1 Burkholderiales bacterium | reverse complement strand
CCACGGCGAATCGCGGTCGGCTGCGGCAGCGGCCGCGTCGCGCTGGCCGCCGGCCTCGCGCAGCAGCTCGGCCAGCGCGGCCAGCAGCCACACCTCGTCGGGCGGCGTGCCCTTGGGCGGGAACAGGTTGGCCTGCTCGCGCTCGATCAGCGCGGTGTCCAGGTCGGCCTCGGCAAAGGACGGCACGCCGACCAGCCGCGCCAGGAACTCGACGTTGTTGGCCACGCCGACGATGCGGTAGCGCGCCAGCGCCTGGCGCATGCGGGCCAGCGCCTTGGGCCGGTCGCGGTCCCAGACGATCAGCTTGGCGATCATCGGGTCGTAGTGCGGGCTGATCGCATCGCCCTGCTCCACCCCGGTGTCCACGCGCACATGCTCGCTTTCGGCCGGCGGCGCCAGGTGCAGCAGCGTGCCGGTGGACGGCAGGAAGCCCTTGTCCGGATCCTCGGCATAGATGCGCGCCTCGATCGCATGGCCGTCGATGGCCAGCTGGTCCTGGCGCAGCGGCAGCGGCTCGCCGGCGGCCACGCGCAACTGCCATTCCACCAGGTCCAGCCCGGTGATCATCTCGGTGACCGGATGCTCCACCTGCAGCCGGGTGTTCATCTCCATGAAGTAGAAGCTGCCGTCCGGGTTGGCGATGAACTCCACCGTGCCGGCGCCCACGTAGCCCACCGCCTTGGCGGCCTCGACCGCGGCCTGGCCCATGGCGGCGCGGCGCTCGCGCGTCATGCCCGGCGCAGGCGCTTCCTCCAGCACCTTCTGGTGCCGGCGCTGCACCGAGCAGTCGCGCTCGAACAGGTAGACGCACTGGCCATGCGTATCGCCGAAGACCTGGATCTCGATGTGCCGCGGCTTCAGCACGTACTTCTCGACCAGGACCTGCTCGTCGCCGAAGGCGTTCTTCGCCTCGCGCTGGCAGGACGCCAGCGCGGCGGCAAAGTCCTCGGCGCGGTCGACGCGGCGCATGCCCTTGCCGCCACCGCCGGCACTGGCTTTGATCAGCACCGGGTAGCCGATGGCCATGGCCTGCGCCTGCAGGAAGGCCGGGTCCTGCTCGTCGCCGTGGTAGCCGGGCGTCAACGGCACGCCGGCCTTGGCCATCAGCGCCTTGGCGGCCGACTTGCTGCCCATCGCGCGGATGGCCGAGGCCGGCGGGCCGATGAACACCAGCCCGGCCGCGGCACAGGCCTCGGCGAAGTCCTCGTTCTCGGACAGGAAGCCGTAGCCCGGGTGCACCGCCTGCGCGCCGGTGGCCTGCGCCGCGGCGATGATGCGATCGCCCACCAGGTAGGACAGCCGCGCCGACGGCGGGCCGATCAGCACCGCCTCGTCGGCCAGCCGCACATGCCGCGCATTGGCATCGGCCTCGGAGTACACCGCCACGGTGGCGATGCCCAGGCGGCGCGCGGTCTTGATCACCCGGCAGGCGATCTCGCCCCGATTGGCGATGAGGATCTTGCTAAACATGCGCTGCCTCCATCGGGGCGAACTCGCCTGCGTGCGCTGCGCGCACCATGCAATCTGGCTTCGCCGCAACGGCCTGGCGGCCGTTGTCGCCGCGGTTGGCAATCAGGATCTTGCTGACCATCCCATGTCTCCGTCAGTGCCGCCACACGCGCAAGCCGCGATGCCGCTCGAAGGCGTCGAAATCGCGGTCGTCGTGCAGCAGCGCGTAGTCGCGCTCGATGCAGAAGCTGGCCACCAGCACGTCGATGGCGCTGCGCACGGTGTGGCCGCGGCTGCGCAACTGGCGATAGTGTTCGGCCGCGGCCATGGCCAGTGCCGGGTCCACCGCGGATTCCAGGTCCAGCGCCTGCATCAGCTGGCGCGCGGTGCGAAATTCGTGTTCGAGCCTGAAGCCGCGCAGCACTTCGAAGAGCACCAGGTCGGGCACGACGAGGCGCACCTCGCCGTGATCGAGCAGCTGCCCCAGCACCTCGGCCGCCGGCTCGTCGGCGCCGTTGAAGAAGTCGATCCAGACCGATGAATCAACGACCAGCACGACGCGCGCCCTTTGCCACCGGCGCGCGCGGACGCGGCTCGTTCAGCACCGGCGCGGCAGGCTGCGCCCAGTCGATGGACTCGTCGCCTTCCCAGCGCAGCTTGCCGCGCCACTTGAGGATCTCGCGGTACGCGGCCTGCCGCGCCAGCAGCTTCAAGCCAGCCTCGACGGCGTCCTTCTTGGTCTTGTACGGGCCCGCCTTCATGGCCTCGGCCATCAAGGCATCGTCGATATCGATGTTGGTGCGCATGATGTGTACGAAATATAGCAATCAAACACATCTTACACTACATGCGGAACAGGCCGAACTTGGTCGGCAGGATCGGCGCGTTCAGCGTGGCCGCCAGCGACAGGCCGAGCACGCGGCGGGTCTGCGCCGGGTCCACCACCCCGTCGTCCCACAGCCGTGCGCTGGCGTAGTACGGGTGGCCCTGGTGCTCGTACTGTTCGAGAAGCGGCGCCTTGAAGGCAGCTTCTTCGTCCTTGGGCCACTGGCCGCCCTTGGCTTCGATGCCGTCGCGCTTGACCGTGGCCAGCACGCTGGCGGCCTGTTCGCCGCCCATCACGCTGATGCGCGCGTTGGGCCACATCCACAGGAAGCGCGGGCTGTAGGCGCGGCCGCACATGCCGTAGTTGCCGGCGCCGAAGCTGCCGCCGATCAGCACCGTGAGCTTGGGCACCTGCGCGGTGGCCACCGCGGTGACCATCTTCGCGCCGTCCTTGGCGATGCCGGCGTTCTCGTACTTGCGGCCGACCATGAAGCCGGTGATGTTCTGCAGGAACAGCAGCGGCACGCCGCGCTGCGCGCACAGCTCGATGAAGTGCGCGCCCTTCTGCGCGCTTTCGCTGAACAGGATGCCGTTGTTGGCCACGATGCCCACCGGCATGCCGTACAGGTGCGCGAAGCCGGTGACCAGCGTGCTGCCGTAGCGCGCCTTGAACTCGTCGAAGCGCGAGCCGTCCACCACGCGGGCGATCACCTCGCGCACGTCGTAGGGCTTGCGGGTGTCGGCCGGGATCACGCCGTAGAGCTCTTCCGGGTCGTACAGCGGCTCTTCGGTAGCCTCGAAGCGCACCGGGTTGGGCTTGTCGCGGTTGAAGCTGGCGACGATGCGCCGGGCGATGAAGAGCGCATGGCTGTCGTTCTCGGCCAGGTGGTCGGCCACCCCGGACAGCCGCGTGTGCACGTCGCCACCGCCCAGGTCCTCTGCCGACACCACCTCGCCGGTGGCAGCCTTCACCAGCGGTGGCCCGCCCAGGAAGATGGTGCCCTGGTTCTTGACGATGACCGTCTCGTCGCTCATGGCCGGCACGTAGGCGCCGCCCGCCGTGCACGAGCCCATCACCACCGCCACCTGCGGAATGCCCAGCGCCGACATGTTGGCCTGGTTGTAGAAGATGCGGCCGAAGTGATCGCGGTCGGGGAAGACCTCGTCCTGCTTCGGCAGGAAGGCTCCGCCCGAATCCACCAGGTAGATGCAGGGCAGGTGGTTCTGCAGCGCGATTTCCTGCGCGCGCAGGTGCTTCTTCACCGTGACGGGATAGTAGGTGCCGCCCTTCACCGTGGCATCGTTGGCCACGATCATGCATTCGCGGCCCATCACGCGGCCGATGCCGGTGACGATGCCGGCCGAAGGCGCCTCGTCGTCGTACATGCCCAGCGCGGCCAGCTGGCCCACCTCGAGAAAGGGCGTGCCGGGGTCCAGCAGGTGCTCGACCCGCTCGCGCGGCAGCAGCTTGCCGCGAGAGGCATGGCGCGCGCGCGCCGCCTCGCCGCCGCCCAGCGCCACCATCGCCGCCTTGGCGCGCAGGTCTTCGACCTGTGCACGCAGCCGCTGGGCATTGGCCCGGAAGTCTTCCGAGCGGGTGTTGATCTGCGACTTCAGTGCCTGCATGGGATGGCCCGCCTCACATCGACTCGGAGTACAACTCGCGGCCGATCAGCATGCGGCGGATCTCCGACGTCCCTGCCCCGATCTCGTACAGCTTGGCGTCGCGCCACAGCCGCCCGGCGGGGAACTCGTTGATGTAGCCGTTGCCGCCCAGCGTCTGGATCGCCTCGCCGGCCATCCAGGTGGCCTTCTCGGCGGAGTACAGGATGGCGCCGGCGGCGTCCTTGCGCAGCGTGCGCGCATGGTCGCCGCGGTCGCAGGCCTGGCCCACCGCGTACACATAGGCACGCGTCGCCGACCAGGTGCTGTACATGTCGGCCAGCTTGCCCTGCATCAGCTGGAACTCGCCGATGCTCTGGCCGAACTGCTTGCGCTCGTGCACATAGGGCAGCACCAGGTCCATGCAGGCGGCCATGATGCCCAGCGGCCCGCCGGACAGCACCGCGCGCTCGTAGTCCAGCCCGCTCATCAGCACCTTGACGCCCTTGCCCTCGCCGCCCAGCACGTTCTCCTCGGGCACCTCGCAGTCGTCGAAGAACAGCGGCCAGGTGTTGCTGCCGCGCATGCCCAGCTTGTCGAGCTTGCTGCCGTAGCTGAGGCCCTTGAAGCCCTTCTCGACGATGAAGGCGGTCATGCCGCCGGCGCCGGCATTCAGGTCGGTCTTCGCGTAGATCACCAGCGTGTCGGCATCGCCGCCGTTGGTGATCCACATCTTGCTGCCGTTGAGCACGTAGCGGTCGCCCTTCAGGTCCGCGCGCAGCTTCATGCTCACCACGTCGCTGCCGGCATTGGGCTCGCTCATCGCCAGCGCGCCCACGTGCTCGCCGCTGACCAGCTTGGGCAGGTACTTCGCCTTCTGCGCGGCCGTGCCGTTGCGGTGGATCTGGTTGACGCAAAGGTTGGAATGCGCGCCGTAGCTCAGGCCCACCGAGGCCGAGACGCGCGACACCTCCTCCATCGCGATGATGTGCGCCAGGTAGCCCATGGCCGAGCCGCCGTACTCCTCGCTGACCGTCATGCCGTGCAGGCCCAGCGCGCCCAGCTTCTTCCACAGGTCGGGCGGAAACTGGTTATCGCGGTCGATGTCGGCGGCGCGCGGCGCGATCTGTTCGGCCGCGAAGGCCTGCACGCTGTCGCGCAGCATGTCAATGGTCTCGCCCAGCGCAAAGCGCAGGCCGGTGGTCAGTGAACTCATGGGGGCTCCGGGTTTCAGGCGGTCTTGGCAACGGACAGACCGAGCTCTTCGATCATCTTCTCGCGCATCACGAACTTCTGCACCTTGCCGGTGATGGTCATCGGCATCTCGTTGACGAAACGGATGTAGCGCGGCACCTTGTAGTGGGCGATCTGGTCGCGGCAGAAATCGCGGATCTCGGCTTCAGTGCAGGTCTCGCCGGGCTTCAGCGTGATCCAGGCGCAGACCTCCTCGACGTACTTCGGGTCGGGCACGCCGAAGACCTGCACCGACTGCACCTTGGGGTGGCGGAACAGGAACTCCTCAACCTCGCGCGGGTAGACGTTCTCGCCGCCACGGATCAGCATGTCCTTCACGCGGCCGACGATGTTGCAGTAGCCCTCGGCATCGATGGTCGCCAGGTCGCCGGTGTGCATCCAGCCGTCGCGGATGGCCTCGGCCGTTCGCGCAGGGTCGCCCCAGTAGCCCTGCATCACCGCATAGCCCTTGGTGCACAACTCGCCCTTCTCGCCCACCGGCACGACGCGGCCGTCGCCGTCGACGATCTTCACCTCCAGGTGCGGCTGGATGCGACCGACGGTGGACACGCGGCGCTCCAGCGGGTCGTCGGTGGAACTCTGGAAGGACACCGGCGAGGTCTCGGTCATGCCGTAGGCAATGGTGATCTCTCGCATGTGCATCTGCGCGACCACGCGCTTCATCGTCTCGATCGGGCACGGCGAGCCGGCCATGATGCCGGTGCGCAAGGACGACAGGTCGAACTCGGCGAAGCGCGGATGGTCGAGTTCGGCGATGAACATCGTCGGCACGCCGTGCAGCGCGGTGCAGCGCTCCTCGGCCACCGCCTGCAGCGTGGCCAGCGGCTCGAACGCTTCGCCAGGGAAGACCATGCGTGCGCCGGTGGACACGCAGGCCAGCACCGCCAGCACCATGCCGAAGCAGTGGTACAGCGGCACGGGGATGCACAGCGCATCGGCTTCGGTGAAGCGCATGCATTGCGCGATGAAGCGCGCGTTGTTGACCACGTTGTGGTGCGTCAGCGTGGCGCCCTTCGGGTTGCCGGTGGTACCGCTGGTGAACTGGATGTTGATGGGGTCGTGGCAGTCCAGCGCGGCGCTGATCGCATCCAGCTGCCGGCTCTGCAGGCTGGCGCGGCCGCGCTCCAGCAGCGCGCCGTAGTTCAGCATGCCGGGCGCGGCCTCGTCGCCCATGCGAATGATCCACTGCAGTGCCGGCAGACGGGCCGCCTTCAGCGCACCGGGCTCGCTGTGCGCCAGCTCCGGCGCCAGCGTCTGCAGCATCTGCAGGTACATCGAGGTCTTCAGCCGCTCGGCCGTGACGATAGCGCGGCAGCCCGAGACGTTGAGCGCGTATTCCAGCTCGTGCAGCCGGTAGGCCGGGTTGATGTTCACCAGGATCAGCCCGATACGCGCGGTGGCGAACTGCGTCACCAGCCATTCGGCGCGGTTCGGCGACCAGATGCCGACGCGGTCGCCACGCTGCAGGCCCAGCGCCAGAAACCCAGCGGCCATCTCGTCGACCTGGAGCGCGAACTCGCGCCAGGTCCAGCGGATGCCCTGCTCGCGGAACGCCACTGCCGGCCGCTCGCCGAAGCGGGCCACGGCATCGGCCAGCAGCGCGGGAATGGTCTGGGTGGACAGCGGCGCCGCGGTGTCACCGCGCACGTGGGACAGGCCGTCGCGCGGCGCGATGCCGGGCGGCTGGGCAAGGGTGGCGCTCATGCTTGTCTCCTTCGGGCCGCCGGGTTCACCCTCGGTCGGGAGGCCGAAGCTTAAGCCGCCTCGGCACGCCTTGGGCGCCAGATTGGTTGCATATCGTGCCAAGGCGGGTGACACTCGACCGATGCCACCCGTCCGTCCTGTCGCGCCAGCCCGGCCCAACCGCCAGGCCGCCACGCCCATCGCCTTCGTGCAGGCGGTGGTGCTGGCCTTCGAGCGCTATGGCGCCAGCCCGGCCGAGGCGCTGGAACGGGCGCAAATCGCGCCTGAGCTGCTGCGTAGGCCGGAGGCGCGGGTCACGGCCGCGCAGTTCGAGACGCTGTGCGCCACCGCGATGCAGCAGCTGGACGACGAGGCGCTGGGCTGGTTCGCGCGCCGCCTGCCCTGGGGCAGCTACGGGCTGCTGTGCCGCGCCTCGCTGGGCGCGCCGAACCTGGGCGTGGCGCTGAAGCGCTGGTGCCGCCACCACCGGTTGCTGGTGGACGACATCGAGCTGCAACTGCACGACGACGGCCAGTTGGCCACGCTGTCGATCACCGAGCACCGCGAGCTGGGCCGGCTGCGCGAGTTCTGCCTGCTGACCAGCCTGCGCTACGTGCACGGCTATGCCTGCTGGGCGGTGGATTCGCGCATCGCGCTGCGCGAGGCCGCCTTCCCCTTCGCCCCGCCGGCGCATGCCGCGGTGTACCCGCTGCTCTTCCCCGGCCCGGTGCGCTTTGCCGCGCCGCAGGCCGGCTTCAGCTTCGACGCGCACTACCTGGCGCTGCCGCTGCGCCGCGACGAGCGGGCGCTGCGCACCATGCTGCAGCACGCACTGCCGCTGACGGTGCTGCAGTACCGCCGCGACCGGCTGCTGGTGCAGCGGGTGCGCGAGCTGCTGCACGACCCGGCCGGCGGCGCGCTGGACGCCCAGGGACTGGCCCGGGCGCTGAACCTGTCGCTGCGCACGCTGCACCGCCACCTGCGCCAGCAGGGTGCCTCGGTGCAGGCGTTGAAGGACGAGGCGCACTGCGCACGCGCCCAGGAACTGCTGCGCCGCACGCGCCAGCCGGTGAAGCAGATCGCCCACCAGCTGGGCTTTCGCAGCGAAAAGAGCTTCGCCCGGGCCTTCCGCCACTGGACCGGGCACACGCCAAGCGACTGGCGCGCCGGCGAGGCCGACACAGCCGTTGGCAGCTCGGGCAGAATGGCCCTGGACCCGCGGTGGGCAGCAGGTGGCGGCCATGCATGACTTCGAGGATTCGACCCTCTGGCGTGTCAGCGCCTACGAGCGCATGCGCCTGGAGCGCAGCTCCAGCGCCTTTGCCCAGCTGGGCGAGAACACCGTGCTGCCTACGACGCTGGTGGCCGACCTGCGCCAGCTCGAAGCCCGGCGCGAACTGGGCGACGTACTCGAGGTGCTGGCTGCGTGCATGCGCCACCGCCAGGCGGCCCTGCTGTGCCTGCGCTACGACGATCTGGTGTGGCCGGTGACCCTGTTTCCCAATGAGCAGATCTACCACTCACCGCGCGACCTGTCGCTCGCCCCGCCCGAATCGCTCGGCAGCCTGCGGGTGCTGTCCTGCGATGCACCGGGGCTGCGTCCGCCCGGCCACTGGATGCACGAACGCGTGGGCCGGCTGGAGCATTACCGGCCGCTGAAACCGCTGCTGTGGCACATCGCGCTGCACGGCCCCCGGGTGCAGCTGCTTTCCGAGATTGCCGGCCCGGCGGCCTACCGGGCGACGCTCGGTCGCGACGACCGGCCGCTGGCTTCGGGCGCACTGGGCCCGGCCGCAGAGCGGCTGCGTCGCGAATCGGCGCCACTGCGCGAGATCGCCGACTGGCCAGGCATGAGCGAAGACCGCGCGCGGCGGTTGCTGAACGCGCTGTACCTGAACTCGGCGCTGATGGTCATGCGCAGCCATCCGGCGGCGCGCGGCGAGGGCCCAGGCCTGTTCGAGCGGCTGCGCCGCTGGGGCCGCCGGCACTGAGGCCGCTCAGACGATCTTGCTGGCGTGGCCCTTCCAGTAGCGGTCGCGCAGCAGCCGCTTGTACAGCTTGCCGGTGGGGTGGCGCGGCAGCTCGGCCTCGAAATCGATCGATCGCGGGCACTTGATGGCCGACAGGTGTTCGCGGCAGAAGGCAATCAGCTCCTGCTCCAGCGCCTTGCCGGCGTGGGCCATGTCGCGCGGCTGCACCACCGCCTTGACCTCTTCGCCGAACTCCTCGTTCGGCACGCCGAACACCGCCACGTCCAGCACCTTCGGGTGCGTGACCAGCAGGTTCTCGGCCTCCTGCGGGTAGATGTTCACCCCGCCGGAGATGATCATGTGGGCCTTGCGGTCGGTCAGGTACAGGTAGCCCTCGGCGTCCATGGTGCCGATGTCGCCCAGCGTGGTCCAGCCGCGCGCGTTGCGGGCAGCCGCCGTCTTCTCCGGGTCGTTGTGGTATTCGAAGGCCTTGCCGTCGGAGAAGTACACGCCGCCGTTCTGCCCTGGCGGCAACTCGTTGCCGTCGTCGTCGCAGATGTGCAGCACGCCCACCACCGCGCGGCCGACCGTGCCCTTGTGGGTCAGCCAGTCGGCCGAGTTCACCAGCGTCATGCCCATGCCTTCGGTGCCGGCGTAGTACTCCCAGATGATCGGGCCCCACCAGGCGATCATCTGTTCCTTCACCGGCACCGGGCAGGGCGCGGCGGCATGGATCGCGATGCGCAGGCTCGACAGGTCGTGCGCGCGGCGTTGGGCCTCGGGCAGCTTGAGCATGCGCACGAACATCGTCGGCACCACCTGGGTGTGCGTGATGCGATGCTTCTCCACGAGCGCCAGGAACTCGGCGGCGTCGAAGTGCTCCATCACCACCACCGTGCCGCCCAGGCGCATCACTGCCATCGCAAAGCGCAGCGGCGCCGCGTGGTACAGCGGCCCGGGTGACAGGTACAGCGTCTCGGGCCCCATCTGCCAGGGGCCGATGCACACCTTCAGCAGCGAGTTGACGTAGGCGATGTCGGTCGATTCCGGCGGCACGAACACGCCCTTGGGCCGGCCGGTGGTGCCCGACGAATAGAGCATGTCGCCGCCGGCGGATTCGTCGGCGATGCGCTCGGTCGGGAAGCCCGCGACTGCGGCCTCGTAGGCCTGGTAGCCGTCGATGGTGCCATCCAGCATCAAACGGGTCTGCACCCTGGGCGTTTGCCCCAGCAGTTCGGCCGCCTGGCCGGCCAGCGCCATCGAGCTGATGAACACCTTGGCGCCGCAGTCGTTGACGATGTAGGCCGCCTCGCCGGCGGTGAGCCGGCTGCTGATGGCGGTGTAGACGATGCCGGCACGTTGCGCCGCCCAGCAGATCTCGAAGTAGCGCGGATGGTTCTCGAGCATCAGCGCGATGCGGTCGCCGATGCCCACGCCCACGCTGCGGAAGTAGTGCGCCAGCCGGTTCGACGCTTCGTCCAGCTGACGGTAGCTCACGGTCTGGCCGCTGCCGGCCATTCGCCAGGCCGGCTTGTCGGGGGTGCTCTGCGCGTGGATCGATGGGTGCATCCGGAGGGTCTCCTTGTCCTGGGGTGGCCGCAGTGTAGGACCGGGTCTGCGCGCTCGGTCATGCTGCGGCGCACCATGACGACAGTGCAAAACTTGAATGTCGATTCGAATTTTTCTATGATGCCGGCAGACAACCGCCACCCTGAACCGGAAGCACCATGCCCAGAGTCATCTTCATCGAACACAACGGCACCCGCCACGAGGTCGACGCCACCAACGGCGTGTCGCTGATGCGCGCCGCGGTCGATCACAACGTGCCGGGCATCGACGCCGACTGCGGCGGCGCATGTGCCTGTGCCACCTGCCATGTCTATGTGGACGGCGACTGGTTGGCCAAGACCGGCGCGCGCACCGAGATGGAAGAAAGCATGCTCAGCTTCGCCGCGGCCACGCAGGAGAACTCGCGCCTGTCGTGCCAGATCGACATGAACGACGCGCTCGACGGCATCGTCCTGCGCCTGCCCGAAGGCCAGCACTGAACGGAGACCCTCATGAACGCACCGACCCACGACGCGGAACTGCAGGCCCTGGCCCGCGAGGAAGCCTTCTCGATGCCGATCGAGGAGATCGACGTCAGCAAGCCCCGGCTGTTCCAGGAAGACACCATCGGCCACTACTTCGCGCGGCTTCGTCGCGACGACCCGGTGCACTTCTTCGAGAACCAGTTCTACGGCCGCTTCTGGTCGGTGACGCGGTACCAGGACATCATGGCCGTGGACACCAACCACGGCGTGTACTCGTCCGACTGGACGCAGGGCGGCATCGCGCTGTTCAACGCGCCGAACCCCGAGCAGCGGCTGCAGATGTTCATTGCGATGGACCCGCCCAAGCATGACGAGCAGCGCAAGGCGGTAAGCCCGATCGTCGCGCCGGCCAACCTGGCGTCGATGGAAAGCACGATCCGCGCGCGCACCGCCAAGGTGCTCGATGAGCTGCCCCGCAACGAGGAGTTCAACTGGGTGCAGCGTGTGTCGATCGAGCTGACCACGCAGATGCTGGCCACGCTGTTCGACTTCCCCTTCGAGGACCGCAAGCTGCTCACCTGGTGGTCCGACGTGGCCACCTCGGTGCCCGAGGTCGACGGCCTGGTCGAATCGCAGGAGGCCCGCCTGGCCGAGTTGGGCAAGATGCTGGCCTACTTCACCAAGCTGTGGAACGAGCGCGTCAACGCGCCACCCAGCAACGACCTGGTGTCGATGCTGGCGCACAACCCGGCCACCCGCCACATGTCGCCGATGGAATACATGGGCAACCTGACGCTGCTGATCGTCGGCGGCAACGACACCACCCGCAACTCGATGACCGGCGGGCTGCTGGCGATGAGCCGCTACCCCGACGAGTGGGCCAAGCTGCGCGCCAACCCGAAGCTGGTGGACAGCATGGTGCCCGAGATCATCCGCTGGCAGACGCCGTTGCCGATGATGCGCCGCACCGCGCTGCAGGACGTGGAACTGGGCGGCAAGAAGATCCTCAAGGGCGACAAGGTCGTCATGTGGTACCTCTCGGGCAACCGCGACGAGACGATGATCGACAACCCCGACGCCTTCATCATCGACCGGCCGCGGCCGCGCCAGCACCTGAGCTTCGGCTTCGGCATCCATCGCTGCGTGGGCAACCGCCTGGCCGAGCTGCAGCTGAAGATCCTGTGGGAAGAGATCCTGAAGCGCTTCCCGGTCATCGAGGTCACCAGCGAGCCGAAGCGGCTGCTGTCGAACTTCGTGCGCGGCATCAGCGACATGCAGGTGCGCATCCCGGGCTGAGCCCGGCCGCGCGCCTCAATCCAGGCCGACGCAGTGCAGGAAGGCGCGTGCCAGCTCGCGCTCCAGCCGCGGATCGTTCAGGGCCAGCGGACCCGGATCATGCAGCACCGCGTTGACCAGGGTGCCGAACATCAGCTGCAGTGCGATGCCCACGCGCAGCCGGCGCTGCGCCAGCGGCACGCGCCGCATGTGCGCCGACAACGCGCGGCAGACCTCGTCGCCGATGCGCAGGCCGTAGGCCTGCAGCTGCGGCCAGTGCCGGGTGGAACGCGCCGAGTCGTAGTGCGCGGCACGGAAGATGCCGCGGTGCAGGCGATGGATGTCGACCACGTGGTGCACGATCAGCGTCACCTTGTGCGCATCGCTCGCACGCTGCCAGCGCGGGCCGGTCAGCAGCGCCTGCGTGTCGCGCAGCACGGCATCGCCAGTGACGCGCACCAGCTCGGCGAACCAGGCATCCTTGTCCTCGAAGCGGGAATAGAACGAGCCCACCGCCATGCCGGCGTCGCGCGTCAGCTGCGCCACCGACAGCGTGCCCAGGTCCTGGGTCTCCAGCAGCCTTCGACCGGCCTGCAGCAGGGCCTCGTGCTTGAGCTGGCTGCGCGACTGCTTGGCCGTGCGCACGCCAGCGGCGCTGGCGGAGGTTTCGGAAGGCTCTGACAACATGAACTTGGATTCGGATTTTTAGGCCGATGCTAGTCAGCCGTGGGGGTGCCGTCAATGCGCCCGCCCGGCCCCACGCAACCGAGGAGACCACCATGCAAAGCTACGACATCGCCGAATGGGGCCAGCCGCTGCAGAGCCGGCTGCGCGATACGCCGCAGCCCGGCCCGGAGGAGGTGTTGGTCCGGCTCAGCTACTGCGGCGTCTGCCATTCCGATGTGCACATCCGCGAGGGTTGGTTCGACCTGGGTGGCGGCAACAAGCTGAAGCTGTCTGACCGCGGCACGCAACTGCCGCTGACGCTGGGGCACGAGCCGATCGGCGTGGTCCAGGCGGTGGGCGGCAACGTGCGTGGCGTCGAACTCGGCCGCCAGGTGCTGGTGAACCCGTGGATCGGCTGCGGCCAGTGCCGCTTCTGCGTGGCCGGACGCGACAACCTGTGCAACCAGATGCGCGCGCTTGGGATGGCCGCACCGGGCGGCTTCGCCACGCACCTGTTGGTGCCGCATGCGCGCTACCTGGTCGATGCCGAGGGGCTGGACGCGGCGCGCTGTGCGGTGCTGGCCTGTTCCGGCGTCACGGCGTATTCGGCCGTCAGCAAGTTCGGCCCGCTGGCGGCCGATGACTGGGTGGCGGTGCTGGGCTGCGGCGGCGTGGGGCTGCTGGCGCTGGCGGTGCTGAAGGCGAAGGGCCACGCCCGCGTGATTGCCTGCGACATCGACGATGCCAAGCTCGCTGCCGCCACGCAGGCGGGGGCCGCGGCCACGGTCAACCTGAAAACCACGCCCGGGCCGGCGGAGCTGCTGCGCATCTCCGGCGGCGGCCTGAGCCACATGGTCGATTTCGTCGGCGCGCCGGCCACGGCGCAGCTGGCGCTGCCGGCGCTGCTCAAGGGTGGACAGATGGTGGTCGTGGGTCTGTTCGGCGGCGCCCTGCCGGTGCCGCTGCCGGCGCTGGCGATGCGCGAGGTCTCGCTGCGCGGTTCGGCCGTCGGCAACACGCAGCAGATCCGCGAACTGGTGCAGATGGTGCGCGACGGCCGCCTGCAGCTGCCGGAGGTGCAGGTGCGGCCCCTGGCTGCCGCCGAGGACAGCCTGCGCGACCTGGAAGCCGGCCGCATCGTCGGCCGGGTGGTGCTGGATACCGCCGAAGACGCCTGAAACCGCCTCAGGGCTGCAGCCGCAGCAGCTGGCCGTCGGCGCTGTCGGTCAGCAGGTACAGGAAGCCATCGGGCCCCTGGCGCACATCGCGGATGCGGGCATTGCCGGCCGACGGCAGCGCCTCTTCCTTGACGACCTTGGTGCCGTCCAGTTCCAGGCGCAGCAGAGACTGCCCGCGCAGTGTGCCCAGGAAGACGTTGCCCTTCCAGCCGGGGTAGCGCTCGCTGCTCAGGAACACCATGCCGCTGGGCGCCACCGACACCGGCATCCACACCTTCAGCGGCTGCTCGAAGCCGGGCTTCGGGCCTTCTTCGCCGATGCGGGTGCCAATGCCGTAGTTGCGGCCATAGGTCAGCACCGGCCAGCCGTAGTTGCGGCCGGCCTGCACGCGGTTCAGCTCGTCGCCGCCCTGCGGGCCGTGCTCGGTGGCCCACAGCTCACCGGTGCCCGGCTGCAGCGCCGCGCCCTGGATGTTGCGGTGGCCCAGGCTCCAGATCTCGGGCCGGGCCCCTGCGGTCGCGACGAAGGGGTTGTCGGCCGGCACCTTGCCGTCGGGCTCGATACGCACGATCTTGCCCAGGTGGTTGTCCAGCTTCTGCGCGTCGTCCTTGCGCGAGAAGCGGTCGCCCAGCGCGATGAACAGCCGGCCGTCGCTGCCGAACACCAGCCGCGAGCCGCAATGCAGCTGGCTGGCCACCTTGGGCTGCTGGGTGAAGATCTTCTGCACCTCGACCATGCGGTTGCCCTGCAGCTTGCCGCGGGCCACCGCGGTGCTGTTGCCGCCCTCGCCGGCCTCGGCATAGCTCCAGTAGACCCAGCCGTTGTCAGCGTACTTCGGGTCCAGCACCACGTCGAGCAGGCCGCACTGGCCGCCCGCATCCACCGGCGGCAGGCCGGCAACGGGCTCGCCCAGGCGGCCGTCGCGCTCGACGATGCGCATGCGGCCGGCGCGCTCGGTGACGAGGAAGCGTCCGTCGGGCAGGAAGGCCACGGCCCAGGGATTGGCCAGGCCGCGGGCCACGCTGACCAGCTTCGGGTCGGCCGCATGGGCGGGCAGCAGCAGCAGGCTGCACAGCAGGGGGAGCAGTCGGATCATCGTCGTTCGATCGTGAAAGGCCCGGATGGTGCCGCAGCCTGGCATCACCCTGCTGCCTCCACGACCATCTGCACCCGCGCCTGGCCCTGCCATTCGTCCAGGCTCAGCCGGTAGGCCAGCCGCACGCGCGCCGGCAGCGGCTCGGCATGGCCGAACCAGATGGCATCGCGCAGCGCGCCGGCATGGCGCACGCGCAGCTTCAGGTGCTTCTCGCCCACCAGGCGCTGCTGCAGCACCTCGACCTCGTCGCAGAACAGCGGCGGCTCGAAGCCCTGGCCCCAGACCTGCGCGTCCAGCAGCGCCACCGTCTGCGGGTTGAACCATTCGACGGCCAGCGGCCCGTCGGTGCGCAGCGTGCGCGTCAGCGTGGCCGCGTCCAGCCATTCGGCGGCGACCTGTTGCAGCGCCTGGTCGAACTGGCCGAAGGCGGCTTCCTCGATGCTGCAGCCGGCGGCCATCGCATGCCCGCCGAAGCGGCGCAGCAGCGCCGGGTGGCGCTTGGCCACCAGGTCCAGTGCATCGCGCAGGTGGAAGCCCGCGATCGAGCGGCCCGAGCCCTTCAGCAGCCCGTCGGCACCGCGCGCGAAGACGAAGGTCGGGCGGTGCAGCCGGTCCTTCAGCCGGCCGGCGACGATGCCGACCACGCCTTCGTGGAACTGCGGGTCGAACAGCGACAGTGCGCTGGGCGGCAGGCTGTCGGCTGCCGGCAGCAGCCGCTCCAGTGCGGCCTGGGCCTGCTCGTTCATGCCGGATTCCACTTCGCGGCGCTGGCGGTTGATGCCGTCCAGCGCCTGGGCCAGCTGCAGCGCCTGCGCCGGGTCGTCGCTGAGCAGGCATTCGATGCCCATCGTCATGTCCGACAGCCGGCCGGCGGCATTGATACGCGGCCCGAGCGCAAAGCCGAAGTCGAAGGCCGCGGCACGCCGCGGATCGCGTCCGGCCACCTGGAACAGCGCCGCCACGCCGCACTGCATGCGACCAGCACGCACCCGCTTCAGGCCCTGCGCCACCAGCCGGCGGTTGTTGGCGTCGAGCCGCACCACGTCGGCCACCGTGCCCAGCGCCACCAGGTCGAGCAGCGCATCCAGCCGCGGCTGGCTGGCGGCATCGAAGGCGCCACGCCGCCGCAGCTCGGCCCGGGTGGCCAGCAGCACGTAGAACACCACGCCCACGCCGGCCAGCGCCTTGCTCTCGAAGCCGCAGCCGGGCTGGTTCGGGTTGACGATCACCTCGGCCTCGGGCAGACGCACCTGGTCGCCTTCGCGCGCCGGCAGATGGTGGTCGGTGACCAGCACCTGCAGCCCCAGCGCGCGCGCATGGGCCACGCCTTCCAGGCTGGCGATGCCGTTGTCCACCGTGACCAGCAGCGACGGCCGCTTCGGCAGCGCCAGGTCGACGATGGCCGGCGTGAGTCCGTAGCCATGGCGTGCACGATCGGGCACCACGTAGTGCAGCGTGTCGGGCCGCGCACCCAGCATGCGCAGACCGCGCAGCAGCACCGCGCAGGCGGTGGCGCCGTCGCAGTCGTAGTCGGCCACCACGCACAGCCGCCGGCCCTGCTGCAGCACGTCGGCCAGCAGCACCGCGGCCGCGTCGGCTCCGCGCAGCGTCTGCGGCGGCAGCAGCTGGTTCAGGCCGTCGTCCAGCTCTTCGGGCTGGCGCACGCCACGCGCC
>JAFLDH010000080.1 GCA_017302505.1 Burkholderiales bacterium | reverse complement strand
CGGATCTTGTGATTTGGTGCGAATCTTTTGGATTCTGGTATGCCGCCGGGTTCAGCCCGGGGCCGCTTGCTCGCGATAGGCGCGGGGCGTAGTGCCGCTGTGCCGCTTGAACACCCGGTTGAAATCGCTCTGGTTCACGACGGTACTCGCGCAGCAGCCGCCGAACCAGCCCCGCGATCTCGGCGCGGGAGGTGGAAACGTGCGGATCGATGGCGGAGCGTCTCGTCACCCCCCACCATGGCTGGCATTGCGGTGGCCGTCAACCCCGGCGGCACCGGAGTTGGCGGCCGCGGGATCAGATCTCCGCGGCGGGTGGCGGTGCCAGCCGGTTGCGCGAGCGGATGTTCAGGGCTTCGACGCCGAGCGGGAAGGGCGCGGCAATGCGCCGGGCGCCGCGGCGCTCCAGTGCGCGGGCGGTGTCGGCCAGGAAGGGCTGGGCCAGCAGGTAGCGGGTGTTCGGGCCCACAGCCGGCATCGCATCGCTGCGCCGCGCCGGCAGGAAGGCCACGTGGCCCAGGCCGATCTGCGCGAACAACCGGCTGAACTGGTCTTCGACCACGTCGGCCAGCGCGCCCACCACCACCAGCGAGGCTCGCGCGTCGGCCGGGGCGGCCGGCAGCGTGGGCACCAGCGCCGCCAGGCAGGCGTCCTCACCCTGGGTGAAGGTGGTCTCGATGCCGCTGCCCGAGTAGTTGAGCACCCGCACCTGGGGCGCGAAGCGCTGGTTCAGGCGCGCGGCGGCGCGCGACAGGTCGAGCTTGATCACTTCCGACGGGCAGGAGCCCACCAGGAACAGCGTGCGGATCTCGCCGCGGCGCTCCAGCAGGCGGGTGACCACGCGGTCGAGTTCGTCCTGCGCATCGGCCAGGCCGGCCAGGTCGCGCTCGTCGATGATGGCGGTGGCAAAGCGCGGCTCGGCAAAGATCATCACGCCGGCGGCCGACTGGATGAGGTGTGCGCAGGTGCGCGAGCCCACCACCAGGAAGAAGGCGTCCTGGATCTTGCGGTGCAGCCAGACGATGCCGGTCAGCCCGCAGAAGACCTCTCGCTGGCCACGCTCCTTCAGTACCGGCGCGCTGGCGCAGCCAGTGTGGGTCTGGGGCTGCAGCGCGATGAAACGGTCGTTGGCGTTCATGGCGCTCAGGCTCCCTGGGCCACGGCCTGCGGCCGGGCCGCATCGAGGCGGGCCATGCGCAGCTTGATGATGAACTGCGCCGCGTTGATGACGTAGGTGGCGTAGGCGGCCAGGGCCAGCAGCATCAGGCCGCGGGCGTCGAGCCCGCCGGTGGCCAGCGCCACCAGGTAGGCGGTGTGCAGCGCCAGCACCAGCATGCTGAACACGTCTTCCCAGAAGAAGGCCGGCGCGAACAGCCACTTGCCGAAGACCACCTTCTCCCAGATGGAGCCGGTGACCATGATGGTGTAGAGCACCAGGGTCTTGAATACCACCGAGGCGTTGGCCAGCGTATAGCCCTCGCCGGTGAACAGGTAGCGCAGCACCAGCGCCAGGCTCGCCAGGAACACCAGGAACTGCAATGGCGCCAGCACGCCTTGCACCAGGGTCCAGATGCTGGCATCGCGTCGGGCGCGTTCGGCGGGCGTGTACAGCGGCCTGCGCGCAGGTGCCCCACCCGCGCCGCGCGGCCCCCATGTCCCTTGCGTCCGATCCATGGAAGGAAGACTAGGGCCTCGCTTGCCATGTGTCAATCATGATTGACGTACATTGGCATTGACACATTGATCCGGCGCACCGATCATGGCGCCGTCTGCCGGTTCCGCGTCCCGGCACGCTAGAGGGCTTACCATGAGGATGGTTTCGGTGCTGGCGGCAAGGGTGGAAACACCGATGCCCGGCGTTTTGACGGCCGTCCTCACGCGGAGTACAACTCTTTGCACCGGGCGCCGGAATCAGGTGGGCCGGGGCTGCTTGGGCAGCCCTGTCGTGGTCCGTCCTTTGGCACCAGACCGTCAAGGCCTGGCCGTGATGACGCCGTGCAGGGGCGCCTTGGCTCCCCGTGGCGGCGCAACGGTGCGTCAGCACCAGCGGTGACAGGAGAGATCGATGCAACGTGAATCACCCGGCGCTTCGGTCGTCTCCAGTGCAGAGCCCGAGTGCGAGGCCGACCCGGCGGCGCTGGGGCTGCACGCAGCCGTCCCGGCGTTTTCCAGTCTGGTGGCTCGCAACAATGAAGCTAAGGAGCGCCTGGCCCACTTGGCGCGGGCGATCGAAGCCGATGTGATTCCTCGGCTGGTCGAGGCCCATCGACAGCCGGGCACGGCGGCCAACCACCCCGAGGCGGGGGCTTCCACGCAGTCGTCCGACCAGGTGGCCCGCTTCGTTGCATTGATCGTCGGCGACAGCGACGCGGACGTGCAAGCTGCGGTAGACGGCAAGCGTCGCGCGGGCGTGTCGGTCGAGGCCTTGTACCTGGACCTTTTCGCGCCATCGGCTCGGTTGCTGGGCGAGATGTGGTGCGACGATGCCTGTGATTTCTCCACCGTCACCGTGGCGCTGGGCCGGCTGCAACGCCTGCTGCGCGAACTGAGCCCGGCCTTCGGCACCGAAGTCGACTACCCGGCCAACGGTCGGCGTGCAATGTTTGCCCAGCCGGCCGATGAGCAGCACAGTTTTGGTCTGAGCATGGTGGCCGAGTTCTTCCGCCGTGAAGGCTGGGACGTTTTTGGTGTGGTCGGCGGCACCGGCGAGGACCCTGCAGTGCGCGTGCGCCGCGAGTGGGCCGACGTGGTGGGCCTGTCCATTGGTTCGGAGCGCCGTCTGGAATGGCTGCGCCGGTGCATTGCCGATCTGCGCACCGCGTCGCGCAATCCGGGCGTGGTGGTGATGGTCGGCGGTCCGATCTTCTCGCTGCACCCCGATTGGGCGGCCAATGTCGGCGCCGATGCGACTGCACGCGATGCCCGCGAGGCGCCTCGGGTGGCGTCGCGCCTGTTGGCCGCCACGCGTGTGCGGCGCTGAATTTGCCCGAACCATTTGCGTTGACAATCAAGGGTGTGAGCCCTGACATACAGAACGCAAACCATGGCCAAAACCAAGGACGCGAAGAACAACCTGGGCGGCCTCGACGCCCTGTCAGTGAAGCGTCTGGTGGGCGCTGCCAGCGACATTGCGCTGATCCTCGACGATGAGGGCACGATCCTCGAAGTGATGGCCCAGCGCCCGGACCTGGGCAGCCGTGGCACACGCGAGTGGCTCGGCCGGCCCTGGGTGCAGACCGTGACGGTCGAAAGCCGGCAGAAGGTCGAATCGCTGTTGCACGATGCGCAGGCACAGGCCGATGCCACGGTCCGCTGGCGCCAGGTCAACCATCCGGGGCCGGATGGTGATGATCTGCCGCTGCTTTACTCGGCGCTTCGGCTGGCACAAGACGGCGCGCAGGGTGCCAAGGGGCGCATCGTTGCCTTCGGGCGCGACCTTCGCGACAGCGTCGCGCTGCAACGCCGGCTCATCGAATCGCAGCAGGCGATGGAGCGCGACTATTGGCGCTACCGCGAGGCCGAAACCCGCTACCGCCACCTGTTCGAGACCACGGCCGAGGCCGTACTGATCGTCGACGGTGCCACGCAAAAGGTGCTCGAGGCCAACCCGGCAGCCCGCGCGCTTTGCGGCACGCGGCGGGTACGGCTGGTGGGGGCGCCCTTGTCCACCTTGTTCGAGCCGGTGAACGCCGAGCGCATCCAGAACCTGGTGGCGGCCGCCCGCACGGTCGGCCGCCAGGACGCATTGCGCGCCCGTCTGTCCTCCGCCGGCGACGAGGTGCTGGTCTCCGCCTCGGTGTTCCGCCAGGAGGAGGCGGCCTTCGTGCTGGTGCGGTTGATGCCGGTACGTACCGAGGCACCCGCCCCGGCGCGCCCGCGGCAAGGGGGGGCATCGCCATCGACGGGCGAGACCAGTGCCGACGCGATGCTCCAGGCCTACCTGCGCAACGCGCCCGACGGCCTGGTGTTCTGCGACGCGGCCGGCCGGGTGCTGATGGCCAACCGCGCCTTCGTCACGCTGGCCCAGCTCAGCGCCGAAGAGCAGTTGCGCGGCCAGCCACTCGACCGCTGGATCGGCCGTACCGGGGTCGAGCTTGGGGTGTTGATCGCCACGCTGCGCCAGCGCGGCAGCGTCGGGCTGTTCGTCACCACCCTGCGCGGGGAATACGGCGCCACGGCCGAGGTCGAGATCTCGGCGGCCGCCCTGCAACACGGCGATGAATCGGTGCTGGCCTTCGCGGTGCGCGACATCGAGCGCCGCATGAAGCCGGACTCGCGCGCCGCCTCGCTGGCCATGCCGCGCTCGGCCGCCGAACTGACCGAACTGGTGGGCCGCACGCCGCTCAAGGCCATCGTCTCCGAAACCACCGACCTGATCGAACAGTTGTGCATCCAGGCCGCGCTGGGCATGACCGGCGACAACCGCGCTTCGGCGGCCCTGTTGCTCGGGCTGTCCAGGCAAAGCCTGTACGTGAAGCTGCGGCGCTACGGCATGGTCTCGGCCGGCGGCGACGACGACGAAGCAGCCACCTGAGCCGCCGGGCGCCACCCGGCGCTTGTGTAAACATTGATTGACGGCTTGTAGTGTCAGGTGCAATATCGCACCATGTCCTCACAGGCGTCCTCCGGTGCGCTGGCCTACCCCGCGCCGTCCGCGATCGCGGAGCTTTTCAAGCCCATCACCTGGTTCCCGCCGATGTGGGCCTTTGCCTGCGGGGTCGTCGCCTCCGGCATGCCGCTGGCCGATCGCTGGCCGCTGATCCTGGTCGGCCTGCTGCTGGCCGGGCCGCTGGTCTGTGCCACCAGCCAGGCGGTCAACGACTGGTACGACCGCCATGTCGATGCCATCAACGAGCCGCACCGTCCGATACCGTCCGGGCGCATGCCGGGCCGCTGGGGCTTGTACCTGGCGCTGGCTTGGACGGCGCTGTCGCTGCTGGTCGCCACAGCCCTTGGCCCCTGGGGCTTCGGTGCGGCTGTCATCGGCCTGCTGCTGGCCTGGGCCTACAGCGCGCCACCGGTGCGCCTGAAGCGCAATGGCTGGTGGGGCAATGCCGCCTGTGGGTTGTGCTACGAGGGGCTGGCCTGGGCCACCGGCGCCGCGGTGATGGCCTATGGCGCCATGCCCAGCGGCCGTTCGCTGCTGCTCGCGCTGCTGTACAGCGCTGGCGCGCACGGCATCATGACGCTGAACGATTTCAAGTCCGTCAAGGGTGATCGGCAGATGGGCATCGGCTCGCTGCCAGTGCGGCTGGGCATCGACGGCGCGGCGCGTACGGCCTGCCTGATGATGGCGCTGCCGCAGATCGTGGTCGTTGGCCTGCTGTGGCACTGGCAGGCGCCGGTGCATGCCGGCGCCGTGGTCGCCCTGCTGCTGGCGCAGGCCGTGCTGATGCGCCGCTTCCTGAAGGCCCCTGAACAGCAGGCGCTGTTCTACAGCGGCTTCGGCGTGCCGCTGTTCGTGGCGGGCATGATGGTCAGTGCCTTCGCGCTGCGTGCGGCGGGGGCGTCGGCATGACGGCAGTTTCAACGCTGGGCTGGTCCGGCATCCTCCGGCTCGGCTTGGTGCAGGCGATGCTCGGAGCGGTGGTGGTGCTGACCACCTCCACGCTGAACCGCGTGATGGTGGTGGAACTGGCCTTGCCGGCGCTGCTGCCGGGGCTGCTGGTGGCGCTGCATTACGCCGTGCAGATGACCCGGCCGCGCATGGGCTACGGCTCCGACCGCGGGCAACGGCGCACACCGTGGATCCTGGGTGGCATGGCCGTGCTGGCCACAGGGGGGCTCGGGGCGGCACTGGCCGTGGCCTGGATGGCCTCCGACCGCTGGGCCGGCATGGCACTGGCGGTGGTGGCCTTCGCGCTGGTCGGGCTGGGCGTCAGCGCCGCAGGCACGTCATTGCTGGTGTTGCTGGCCAAGCGCGTAGCCGAACAGCGCCGCGCCGCGGCGGCCACCACCGTGTGGGTGATGATGATCGTCGGCTTTGCCGTCACGGCGGGTCTGGCCGGGCGCTTCCTGGACCCGTACACGCCGCAGCGCCTGGTGGCGGTTTCGGCCGCTGTGTCCGTGATCGCCATGGGGGTGGCGATGCTGGCGCTGCGTGGCCTGGAAGGCGGCCCCGCGCCGGTGCCGGCGGCCGCTGCCGACACGCCAAGGCCTGACTTCCGCGCCGCGTTGCGCGAGGTCTGGGGCGATGCCGATGCGCGGCGCTTCACCGTCTTCGTCTTCGTGTCGATGCTGGCCTACAGCACGCAGGACCTGATCCTGGAGCCTTTTGCCGGCGCGCTGTTTGGCTTCACGCCCGGTGAATCCACCCAGTTGGCGGGTGTCCAGCATGGCGGCACGCTGGCCGGCATGTTGCTGGCCGCGCTGGCCGGCCGGCGGGTGGCCGGTGCTGCGCTGGGCTCGCTGCGTGCGTGGACCATCGGTGGCTGCCTGGCCTCGGCGCTGGCCTTGCTGGGCTTGGTTCTGGCAGGTCTGTGGGCGCCCCATTGGCCGCTGCGTGCCAATGTCTTCCTGCTCGGCCTGTCCAACGGCGCGTTCTCGATCGCCGCGATCGGTTCGATGATGGCGCTTGCGGGTGCCGGTCGCGGTGGCCGCGAAGGCACGCGCATGGGTCTTTGGGGTGCGGCACAAGCCATCGGTTTTGCGCTGGGCGGGCTGTTCGGTGCCGCGGCCAGCGACCTGGCGCGCTGGCTGCTGGGTGCGCCGGCACCAGCCTACGCCTCGGTCTTTCTGCTCGAGGCCTTGATGTTCGTGGCCGCCGCCGTGCTGGCGGCACGCATTGCCGGTGTGGCGTCCAAGGCGCCGAAGGCCGAGCCGCCCGTCTCCGGCGAACTGCCGGGCTTGTCCATTGGAGGAACGCGATGAATCCGTCGAAGCCAACAGGCGTCTACGATGTGGTGGTGGTCGGCGGCGGCCCGGCTGGCGCGACGGCAGCCGATGACCTGGCACGCAAAGGGCACTCGGTGCTGCTGCTGGACCGGGCGGGCCGCATCAAGCCCTGCGGCGGTGCCATCCCGCCGCGGCTGATCAAGGACTTTGCCATTCCCGACCACCTGCTGGTGGCCAAGGCCCGTTCGGCGCGCATGATCTCGCCGGCCGACGTGAAGGTGGACATTCCCATCGAAGGGGGCTTCGTCGGCATGGTCGACCGCGAGCACTTCGACGAATGGTTGCGCGAGCGCGCCGCTGCGGCCGGCGCGGTGCGCTGCACCGGTGTGTTCGAACGCGTCGAACGCACCGACGACGGCTTGAGCGTCGTGCACTTCCGCTCGCGCGACGGTGGCCTGAAGCAGGAGCACGCGGCCTCGGTGCGCTGCCGCTGCATCATCGGCGCCGACGGGGCGCGTTCCGAAGTGGCGCGGCAGTTGGTGCCGGGCGCCGAGAAGACCCAATACGTGTTTGCGTACCACGAGATCGTGCGGGCGCCGGCGGCGGGGGCTCCCGACTACGACGGTTCGCGCTGCGACGTGTACTACCGCGGCGAACTGTCGCCCGACTTCTACGGCTGGGTGTTTCCGCACGGCGACACGATGAGTATCGGCACCGGCAGCGCGGACAAGGGCTTCTCGCTGCGCACGGGCACGGCCGCCTTGCGCCAGGCGGCTGGCCTGGCGGGCCAAGAGACGATCCGCCGCGAGGGCGCGCCGATCCCGATGAAACCGCTGCCGCGCTGGGACAACGGACGCGAGGTGGTGCTGGCCGGTGACGCTGCCGGTGTGGTCGCGCCTGCATCGGGCGAGGGCATCTATTACGCGATGTACGGCGGCCGCGTGGCGGCCGAGGCGGCGCACAAGTTCCTGGCCACTGGCGACGCCCGCGCGCTGGCCGGTGCGCGCAAGCAGTTCATGAAGGCACACGGCCGGGTGTTCTGGGTGCTGGGCATCATGCAGCGCTTCTGGTACAGCACCGACAAACGCCGCGAGCGCTTCGTCAGCATCTGCAAGGACAAGGACGTGCAGCAGCTGACCTTCGAGTCCTACATGAACAAGGAACTTGTGCGCAAGAAGCCGATGGCCCATGTGCGCATCTTCTTCAAGGACATGGCCCATCTGCTGGGACTGGCGCGCGTGTAGGCGCCGCTGCATGGCCATTGCCTGCCCTGGATCAAGACAGACCGCACACCTCGACACCCCCATCGACTAAGATGGCCTTTCATGCAGTTCCGATGACCTAGACCAAGGAACACCATCGTGAAACGCCGTGCTCCCGAGCCGGCAGACCTCGGCACCCTGTCCGGGTGTGCCGCAGAACTGGCCGAGGCTTTCGTCTCGCTGGCCAGCGATATTGCGTTGGTCATCGATGACCAGGGAGTCATCCAGAGCGTGGCGCAGAGCGCCACTTCGCCGATCGCTGCCGACCCGAACCGCTGGGTCGGCCGTCCCTGGGCCGACATGGTCACCGGCGACACCCGCCGCAAGGTCGAATTGATGCTGACCGACCTGCAGACCACTGGCGTGGCGCGCCGTCGCGAGGTCAACGTGGCCGGCGGCAGCGAACTCGACGTGCCGGTCGCCTTCTCGGCGCTGCGGCTGGGCACCCTGGGCCCGGTGCTGGCGGTCGGCCGCGACCTGCGGGCAGTGGCCGCGATCCAGCAGCGCTTTCTCGATGCGCAGCAGGAGCTGGAGCGCGGCTACTGGCGTTCTCGCCAGGCCGAGTCCCGCTACCGCCTGCTGTTCCAGGTGGCGACCGACGCGGTACTGACGGTCGACGCGCATTCGCTGCGCGTCGTGGAGGCCAACCACGCGGCGGCCAGCCTGTTGGGGGGTGGCTTGGTGCTGGCCGGCCGTGTGGCGCCCGATCTGGTCGATCGCAGCTCCCGCACGGCCTTGCAGGATCTGCTGCAGAACACCGGCGCGCAGGGCAAGCCGGCCGAGATCCATGTGCGCCTGCCGAAGACGCAGGCGCTGGCCGCGGTGTCGGCCACGCCCTTCCGCGTCGGCGGCGGCTTGCGGCTGTTGCTGCGCGTGCGCGCCGCGGCCCCGTCCGGCATGCAGGGCGTGGAGATGAGCAAGACCCTGGCGCTGCTGGTCGACAGCACGCGCGATGGTGTCGTCGTCACCGACTCCAGCGGGCGTGTGCTGGTCGCCAATCCGGCCTTTCTGGCGCAGTTGCACATCGCCAGCGAAGACGAAGTGCGTGGCCATCCGATCGCCCAGTGGCTGGGCCGCATAGAGGCCGACGTATCCACGCTGCTGGCCAGCGCGCATGCGCATGGCATCGCCCATCTGGTACGTTCCAGCCTGCGCCGGCCCGACGGCGTGGCGGTGGACGTGGATGTCACCGGTGCCATGCTGGCCGAAGGCGAGCAGGAATGCTTCGGCTTCACCATCCGGCCCTGCGAGTCCAAGGCCGATGCCGAGGCCCCCTGGCTGAAGGCGCTGCTGGCACTGGACGAACGCGTCGGTCACTGGCCGATGGACCAGTTGCTGGCGCGCTCGCAGCAGCTGATCCAGCAGCGTTTCGTCAGCCTGGCGATGGCCCGCTCGCGCGGCGACGCGCAGGCTGCGGCGGGCCTGCTGGGCATTGCCGTCGACCAACTCTTGCGCAGCCTCTCCGGCACCGACGACGCGGCGCCGCCGCGGCCCGCGCGCGAAACCTGAACCATCGTGTCGACCAGCCCAGCCTTCGGCCAGGCCGACATGACGAACTGCGAGCGCGAGCTGATCCAGTTCGCCGGCTCGATCCAGCCCCACGGCTTTCTGCTGGCGCTGCAGGCGCCGCAATGGCGCATCGTGCAGGCCAGCGGGACAGCGGCCACACTGCTGGACCGGCCGCTCGACTGGCTGCTGCTGAAGGATCTGGCGGCGCTGGATGCGGAGTTGGCCGCGCAGGTGCGCCTGCTGGCAGCCGGCAGCCCACTGCAGGTGCCTCAGCCCTTGCGTTGCCGCATCGGCGGCGCCGCCTTCGAAGGTGCGCTGCACTGTGCCGGCGAAGGGCTGCTCGTGCTGGAGCTGGAACCGGTGAACCCGCCAGCGCCACTGCCGCCGCGGGTCGAGGTCGATGGCGGGCGGCTGCTCGACCAGCTGGGGCCCGTGGTGCAGCGCATCAGCGAGGCCTCGACGATCGGCACCCTGACCGATGGCGTGGTGCGCAGCCTGCGCGACATCGTCGGCTACGACCGGGTGATGGTCTATCGCTTCGACCCCGACGGCCACGGCAAGATCATTGCCGAAGCGCGTGATCCGCGGCTGGATTCGCTGCTGGGTCACCACTATCCGGCCACCGACATCCCGCAGCGGGCGCGCGAGCTGTACCTGCGCAACCGCGTGCGCGTGCTGGTCGACGTGCACTACGAGCCCGCGCCGCTGGTGCCCAGGCTCCTGCCCGGTGCGGCTGCCGGTGCCGAGGGCGAGCTGGACATGTCGCTGTGCTACCTGCGCAGCATGTCGCCGCTGCACCTGCAGTACCTGAAGAACATGGGCGTCACCGCCACGCTGGTGATCTCGCTGGTGCGCGATGGCCGGCTGTGGGGCCTGATCGCCTGCCACCACTACGCGCCACGCAACCTGGGCTACGCGCTGCGGGCCGCCTGCGAGCTGTTGGGCGAGGCCATCTCGACGCGCATCGCCGCGATCGAGAACTACGCGCGTGCGCAGGTGGCCATCCAGGTGCGGCGGCTGGAGCAGCGGCTGATCGAGGCCACCTCCACCGAAGGCGACTGGCGGCTGGCCCTGTTCCGCAACCCGCGCACGCTGCTGCAGCCGCTGGAGGCCACCGGCGCTGCGCTGTTCCACGACGGCGAGGTGCTGACCTGCGGTGAAGTGCCGTCCACCCCCGAGTTGCGCGCGCTGTGCGACTGGATCGGCGAACAGACCACCGATGCGCCGTTTGCCACGTCGGCCATCGGCAAAGCCAACCCGGCGCTGGCCAGCTTGACGCCCACGGCCAGCGGCGTGCTCGCGGTCAAGCTGTCGGCCACCCGGCCCGACTATCTGATGTGGCTGCGCAAGGAGCAGCTGCAGAGCTACACCTGGGCGGGCGATCCGACCAAGCCAGTGATCGACAACGATCCGCTGAAGCTGTCACCACGGCGTTCCTTTGCCGCCTGGTCCGAGATCGTGCGTGGCACTGCCGCGCCGTGGACGCCGGGCGAGCTGGCCCTGGCGGGCGCCTTCGGCGACGCGTTGATCGACATCATCGTGCAGGTGCATGCGGTGCGCCTGCTGATCGCTGAGCATCAGATGAACCATGTGCGAGCCATGGTGGCCGATTCGAAGGAACCGGTGGTGGTGTGCGCGGCCGAGGGGGGCGCCTTCTATGCCAACCCGGCCTTCGGCGCGCTGGCCGGCCGCTCGGACGACGCATTTCGTTCGGTCGAGCAACTTGTGGCATGTTTCGACGACCCGACCGCCGCGCGGCAGCTGCTGGGTCATGTGCAGGCCGAACAGCGCTCCTGGCGTGGCGAGACACGCTTGCGGCGCCCCGACGGCACCGTGCTGCCGGTCTCGCTGCGCGCTGAGCCGGTGCCGTCGCGCGATGGCACCCTGCTCGGCTTCATCTTCATCTTCGGCGACCTGAGCGATGTGCAGCGTGCGCTCGAGGCCCGGCGTCAGCTGGAGGCCTCGCTGTCGCGCGTGGGCAGTGGCATGCACCGTGGCGAAAGCGGCGACCTGATCGGCGCGATCATCGCCAACGCCGGCCTGGCGGCGATGGACATTGCCGACGGCGGGTCTGCGCCCACCGTCGCGCCGATGTTGCACGAGGTGGAAGCGGCGACCGCGCGGGCCACGGCCCTGTACGCGCAGATCCGCGCATTCGGCAGCCCGCCGCGCTGAGCGCTGGCGGTCGTCAGGCGCTGGCCAGCTCGGCGAAGAGCTGCTCGTGCCGGGTGAAGGCGGACACGGCTTCCTCCAGCAAGGGCGTGCGGTCCTTCCATTGCGGGCCGATCTGTTCCAGCCCGTCGCGGAAACGCTGCTCGAGCTGCCGGCGCGCAGCCGCTTCGCCGAAATCGTAGAACTGAGTGCCCATGCCGCCCTGAAGGGCCAGTGCCCGGCGCACCACCTGCCGCAGCGCCTGGCCGCCGTTCAGGTCACCGAGGTAGCGCACGTAGGCGTGGGCCACCAGCAGGGCCGGCTTGGTCGCTGCCAGCTCCTTCAGGCGCGCCACATAGGCCTGCAGCGCATGGGTCTGCCGGGCTGGCGCAAGGGCCTCGCTGCCCAGGGCGCGCAGGTCCTCGGTCAGCGCCTGGTGGCGGAACAACTCCGGCAGCACCACCGGGGCGACGCCGGGCGTGGCCGCGTGTTGCTGCAGCGCCTCTTCGAGCGCGGCATAGAGGACCTGCAGCTGCTGCAGCAGCTGCACATACTGTCGGCGGTCGAGCTGGCCGCGCAGCAGGCCGGCCATGTAGGGCGTGCGCTCGACGCGGCGGTGCATCGCCGCAGTGGCCGCGCGCAACTCGGAGCCCAGGCCTTCGGCGGCGGGGGGGAGCGTCATCTTGACGGCACTATAGCCGTCACCGGCCGCCGCGCCGCTGCCGTGGCACCCAGGCGCGCGCGCAATTGGCCACAGCCCCCTTCCACTTCCTGCGCTGCCGACCTCCGCAGCTTCGTCAGCACCCCGCGACGGTGCAGCGTGCGGGCCAGTGCGGCGGCCTGCTCGGCCGCCGGCCGGGCGTAGGGCAGGCCGGGTACCGGGTTGTAGGGGATCAGGTTCAGCACGGCGTGGCGGCCGGCCAGCAGTTGCACCAGGCCTTCGACCTCGTCATCGCCATCGTTGATGCCGGCCAGCAATGTCCACTGCACCTGCATCGGGTAGCCGGTCGTGCGGGCGTAGGCGTCGCCGGCCGCCACCAGCTGCGCTGGCTCGATGCGCGGCGCCTGCGGCAGCAGCATAGCGCGACGCTCGGCCTGCGTGCTGTGCAGCGACAGCGCCAGCGCCGGCTTCACCGGGCCCAGCGGCAGGCGCGCGAAGACCCGCTCGTCGCCCACCGTCGAGAACACTAGGTTCTTGTGGCCGATGGCGCCTGCCGTGCCCAGCAGCTCGATGGCTTCGAGCACCGCATCCAGGTTGTGCGCCGGCTCGCCCATGCCCATGAAGACCACCTTGTGCACGGCGCGGCGGCGCCGGGCCAGTGCCACCTGGGCCACGATCTCGGCGCTGCCCAGCTGGCGCAGCAGGCCACTGCGGCCGGTCATGCAAAAGCGGCAGCTGACCGCGCAGCCCACCTGTGTGGACACGCACAGGCCCCCACGGGGCAGCAGCACACTTTCCACCGATTGGCCGTCGGCCAGACGCAGCAGCAGCCGTTCGCCGTCCTCGGCCGGATGGGCGGAATGCAGTTGCGCCAGGCTGTCCAGCTCGGACTGCAGGTCGGGCAGCGCCTGGCGCAGTGCCAGGGGCAGGAGATCCTCGATACGGCGCCGGCCGGCATGCCAGGGCAATGCCTGCGCCCAATGGCGCAGCACGCGCGCTTCATGCAGCGGCTGGGCGCCCAGGGCACGCAGCCGCTGCCGCAAGGTATGGATGTGCATGCCGCGCATCATGCCTGCGCGGCCGCAGCCTCAGGCCGGCTCGGGCACTGCCAGGCCCCACAGCCGCTGCGCGGTGTGCAGCACCACCGATTCACCCTCGCTCAGGTGGGTGTCGGAATGCACCACCTCGCTGCATAGAGTCAGCACGGTGGCGCGCAGCGCCGGGTCCGTGACTTCGCCCAGCAGCGCGGCCAGCGTGGCCTCGTCGACGCGGCAGCTGCCGCCCCAGTACATGTCGCTGGTGGCCAGCAGGTCTTCGCAGACGCCGTGCACCACCGACAGCAGGTCGGCCGAGGCCAGGCCGAGTCGGGCATGGGCGTCCAGCGCGTGCAGACGGTCGAGTTCCGACTGGCACAGGTTGCCGTCGGCCAGCAGGGCCAGGGCCACGATGCGGGCGGCGGCTTGCGGGCTGTTGCGGGGATAGGTACGCATGGTTTTCTCCTGGAGTGGCAGGTGGGTTTGGATCAGCGGCTGGCGGCCGGCATCGGCGCCTCGCGGCGCGGGGCAAGCTGCGTTCGGCGCCAGCTGCGCATCAGCGTGCGGGCCGCACGGGCCAGCGCGCTGTCCAGCGCCACGTGCCAGTCGTGGGCCATGGCGGTGATCACCACCGTGCCGGCGTTGTGGGTCTTCAGCTCCAGGCGGCAGCGCTTGTCGATGCCGCCGCGCGGGCCGTTCACGTCGGCCAGCTGCACGCGCACGCGCGGCACCAGCCAGGTCAGGCGGCGCATGGCAAAGCGCAGGCGGCGCACCGCCAGCCCGCGCAACTGGGCCCCTTGCGGATCACGGGATTCGAACAGCACTTGCATCGGAATGCTCCAGCGGTTGAAGGAACAACTGCAGCTTAGGCCGGCAGGGACTTCCGTCAAAGCAGACAATCACGAAAGGAAGATTCCAGAAAACCTGATCATGAGCCTGAACTTCAACTACCGGCATCTGTACTACTTCTGGGTCGTGGCGCAGGAGGGCGGCATCAGCCGTGCGGCCGAGCGGCTGGGCATGGCGGTGCAGACCGTCAGCACGCAGGTGCGCGAACTGGAGCGTGCGCTGGGCCATTCGCTGCTCAAGCCCTCGGGCCGAGGCCTGGTGCTCACCGACGCCGGCCGCGCCGCGCTGCGCCAGGCCGACCAGATCTTCCAGCTGGGCGAGGCGCTGCCCGAACGCCTGCGCGAGGCCGTCGGCACGCCCGGTTTACGCCTGGCGGTGGGCATCTCGGACGGTGTGCCCAAGCTGATGGTGCGCCGGCTGCTGCAGCCGGTGCTGGGCGAGGCTGCGCTGCGGCTGCTGTGCCATGAGGACGATTTCGACGGCCTGCTGGCCGATCTGGCGCTGCACCGGCTGGACGTGGTGCTGTCGGACCGGGCCGCACCGGCGAACCCGAACCTCAAGGTCTACAGCCACGCGCTGGGCGGCTCGCCGATGGCCTGGTATGCGCCGCCCGCGCTGCTGGCCCAGGCGCGCGCTGGCTTCCCGCAATCGCTGGCCGGGCTGCCGGTGCTGCTGCCCACCAGTCATGCGGCAGTGCGGCCGCGGCTCGACCAGTGGTTCGATCGCCTGGGCATCGCGCCGCGCATCGTCGGGGAGTTCGAGGACAGCGCGCTGCTGGTCACCTTCGGTGCCGCCGGCCTGGGCGTATTCCCGGCGCCCGAACTCATCGAGGACAAGCTGGTGCGCCGCTACCAGGTCAAGCGCATCGGCCCCTGCGACGGCGTCGAGGAACACTTCTACGCCATCGGTACCGAGAAGCGGGTGCAGCACCCGCTGGTGCAGCGGCTGTTGCCGACGAGGCAACCCGCGGGCTCGCGACCGATCGAACGGCAATAAGTCACGACCGTCTGCCGGCGGCAGGTCGGCCTGCAGCTAAGGCTTAACTTTCAATGGATTCCGCAAGTCCTTATTTTTGCGAGTATTTTTCCGGGAATCTCCTCAACAACAGCCGCTAAGTATCTGATTTCATTGATTTTTTCGCTGCGTCACGTTGACCCTGTGGTTTTAGTGCGATACAGTGTCATTTAGTGGCTGCGGGTGGAAAAAAGTGTCGGGATGGGTGTTTCGCGGGACATCGGCATTGGTGCTGGACGCCAAAGGGCGGATCAACGTGCCCGTGCGCCATCGCGATCTGCTGCTGGCGGCCTGCAGCGGCCAGCTGACGCTGACCCGGCATCCTGACGGCTACCTGCTGATCTACCCCCGCCCGACCTGGGAGCAGGTTGAAACCGAGCTGATGGCGCTGAAGGCCGCGTCCGATGGATGGCGCCGCATCTTCCTGGGCAGCGCGGTCGACGTGGAGATCGACAGCGCCGCGCGCGTGCTGATCCCGCCCGAGCTGCGCGTGGCCGCCGGCCTGGAGAAGGAGGTGCTGCTGATCGGCACCGGCCGCCGGCTGGAGCTGTGGGACAAGCAGCGCCACGACGCGGTGGAAGCGCGCGTCGTCGCCGCCGGCATGACCGACGAAGTGCTGGGCCTGAACCTGTGAGCGACGCCGCACAGGCATGGACGCACACCACCGTACTGCTGGAAGAAGCCGTGCAGGCGCTGGTGCAGGCGGACGGCGGGCTGTACGTGGACGGCACCTTCGGCCGCGGCGGCCATGCGCGCGCCATCCTGGCGCGGCTGTCGCCGCAGGGGGGGCTGGTGGCCTTCGACAAGGACCCGCAGGCCATCGAGGCCGGCTCGCTGCTGCGCGACGCGCGGCTACGGCTGGTGCATGCCAGCTTCGCGCAGATGCAGTCCGAGCTCCTGGCGCTGGGCATCGCGCAGGTGGACGGCGTGCTGCTCGACCTGGGCGTCAGCTCGCCGCAGCTGGACGATCCGGCGCGCGGTTTCAGTTTTCGATTCGATGCGCCGCTGGACATGCGCATGGACACGACCCGCGGCGAGACCGCTGCGGACTTTCTGGCCCGCGCCGATGAGCGCCAACTGACGCAGGTGATCCGCGACTATGGGGAAGAACGGTTTGCTGTTCAGGTTGCAAAGGCGCTTGTGGCTCGCCGACAAGGCGGGGCTGCAATTCGAACCACGGGCGAACTGGCCCAAGTCGTGGCTGGTGCGGTCAAAACCCGCGAGCCGGGCCAGAACCCTGCAACGCGCACATTTCAGGCTCTTCGGATTCACGTCAACGCCGAGCTTGAAGAGCTCGAGCAGGGGCTGAACGCCGCGCTCGCACTGCTCGCCCCTGCCGGACGCCTGGCCGTGATCAGCTTCCATTCGCTCGAGGACCGCATCGTCAAGCGCTTCATCGCGCGCGAAAGCCGCGACGAGCCCGACCGCCGCGCGCCCTTCGCGCCGCCGC
Organism: Burkholderiales bacterium; assembly: GCA_017302505.1. Classification (GTDB taxonomy): domain Bacteria; phylum Pseudomonadota; class Gammaproteobacteria; order Burkholderiales; family Burkholderiaceae_C; genus Rubrivivax. Next base: position 18 of record JAFLDH010000080.1, on the reverse strand, counting down.
GGCCGACGCGGCTGCGGG
>JAFLDH010000008.1 GCA_017302505.1 Burkholderiales bacterium | reverse complement strand
GTGGCCCGGCGGCGGGCGTGGCGCCGGCGGCGGGCAGGAACTGCTCGATGGCCTCGCGGGCCTGGCGCCAGCCGGGCTCGTCTTCCAGCAACAGGTGGTTGCGGCTGTCGATGGGCACCAGCGTCGCGCCGGGGATGTTCATCGCAAGCAAGCGCCCCTCCTCGAACGGCACGCGCACGTCGTCGCGGCTGTGCAGCACCAGCGTCGGGCAACGCACGCGCGGCAGCAGCGCCATCACGTCGATGGTGTTGAACTCGCGCATGAACGCCGCGGCGTTGGCGGGCGACGTGGAGACGCGCTCCAGCTCGTTGAACCAGGCGTGCTGGGCCGGCGTGCCGCCTGGGATGAACTGGGTGGTGAAGAACTGGCGGAAGCTCGGGTCGTCGCGCCCCCAGCCCAGTTCGGCCAGGCGGCACATCATCTCGGCCTCTTCGGCCTGCTGCCGGGTGGCGCTGCGCACCAGGCGGCCACGCGCATAGCCGCCCTGCAGGATGAGGTGCGTCACCCGCTCGGGATGGCGCACGGCATAGGCAATGGCAATGGGCGCGCCCTGCGAGATGCCCAGCAGTGCGAATCGCTCGCCGCCCGCTTGGTCCGCCACGGCTTCCAGATCGCGCAGCCAACTCTGGAAGCTGAGATCGGGCACCTGCCAGTCCGACAGTCCGCAGCCGCGCTCGTCGTAGCGCACCAGGCGGTGGCGCGCTGAGAAGTGGCGCAGCAGGTGACCCCACACCGGGCTGTCGCTGTCGTGTTCGAGGTGCGACAGCCACGTGGCGGCCTTGATGACCGTCGGGCCCTGGCCGCTGACCGCGTAGGCCAGCCGGACGCCGTCGTGGCTTCTGAGGAAACGGATCTTGTGCATGGGGTTGGGCCGGCCTCGAGCCGGACTGGCGGTGCAAGCCCTGGCGCGGGATTGTGCGAACGCCGCCTGCCTTGCGGCCGTGCGCAAGACTGTCTTGCGTCGCGCCCGTCAGGGGACTCCATGGGGGCGGGACACCGGTCCCGGTGCCGGGCGATGGCCACCCACAAAGGCGCGGGCGGCGGGGCAGCGGTCTCTGTCCCACCGGCGCAGGCGCCTTTCACACTCACGCCATGAACCCTGAACGCCTCGATCCAGTCCACGACGACGTGGGTACCGGCATGCGCCTGCTCCTGCTCCTTGCCGGCCTGGCATCTGCCGGCCTGGCCACGCTGGCGTGGCTGCAGCCGGCACTGACGCTGCCTTGGGCGCTTCCCCCGCTGCACGCGGCCTGCATCGGGGCCATGCAGGCCGCGTCGGCGCTGCCCTGGGCGCTGGCCGCCCGCGAACGCGACGGTGCTGCCCTGCGCATCCCGCTGGCGCAGATGCTGGCCAGCGCTACCGCCAGCGTGCTGCTCGTGCTGCTGCGCGCAGACGCGCTGGCCCCGCTGCAACCCGCTGGTAGTGCTTGGCTGGCGATGCAGGCCCTGCTGGCCGCCACCGCTGCCGCCTGGCTAGCCCGCCGGACCGACCTCAACGCGCCGGCCGAGCGACCGGACCGCGCAATGCTACTGGCAGGTGCCGCGGTCGGCACGGTCGCCGCGCTGTTGGCGGTCCATCCGGCGGCCATGGCCAAGGTTTGGCCCTGGCCGCTGGGCGCCGAGCCGTCGCTGCAGTACGGCGCAGCGCTGGCCGGTTGGGCCACGGCGCTGGTGATGGCTGCGCGTGAACGCCGGCACCGCGTACGGCGGCTTGCACTGTGGAGCCTGGTGGCCCTGGGAAGCGGGGTGACGTTGGCCTCGGCCGTGCACCGAGGGGCGTTTCACCACCCCTCTGCGGGCGTGGCGTGGGCCGCGTCCTTCATGTCGCTGTCGGCGCTGGCCCTGCTGCGGCTGGCCCGCCCGGGCGGGAGCCGGCTTCGCGCTTGGGTCAGGTAGGCTCGCCCCAGCGATCGACAGGCCTGCCGGCGTAGGCCGCCAGCGCGTCCATCACGAGCCGGGCGCGGGCCGAGAGGCGCGATGCGGGCGGCGCGACGGCAAACAGTTCGAAGGCTGGACTGCGCCACTGCGGCAACAGCGGCTGCAACGCTCCGCTTGCCACATCGCCCGCGACGGCGAACGACGGCATCACCGCGATGCCGGCACCGCATCGCGCCAACTGCAGCAGCAGCTCGAAGCTGTTGGCCCGCACCAGGCGGCGCGGCATCTCTCCGTCATCCATGCGCCACAGGCCCTGCGGGCCGAGAGCGGCGTGTTCCAGGCACACGTGATCCACGAGTTCGGACGCATGCTGCGGCAGACCGTGCCGCGCCAGGTAGGCCGGGCTCGCATAGAGGGCCCCTTCCAGCGTTGCCAGCGGCCGCGCGAACACGCGCGAGTCCGGCACAGGGCCGACGCGCACGGCCACGTCGTAGGCACCGGACACGAGGTCGAGCTTGCGGTCGTCGAGCACCACATCGAAGCGAAGACCCGGCTGGCGCTGCAGCAGGCCGGTCAGCACGGGCGCGATGAGCGCCGTACCCAGCAGCGACTGCGGCGCCGTGATGCGCACCAGCCCGGTGACGCGGTCGACGTCGCCTTCGATGTCCTCGGCGGCCAGCGCCAGTTCGGCCAGCACGCCGCGGCAGCGGCGGTAGAAGCGCTCACCAGGCTCGGTGAGCGACAGGCCGCGCGTGGTGCGCACCAGCAACGGGGCGCGAAGCTGGGTTTCGAGTGCGGCGACGCGCCGGCTGACGACGGAAGGCGACAAGGCCAGCCGATGCGCCGCTTCGGCGAAGTTGCCGCAGTCGGCCACGGCAACGAAGGCCTGGACGGCTCCGAGGTCGGTGATCATTTTCCCTGAAAGAATCTGCAACTGCAGGTGTGCGGACGACGAGGTTCCGTGCGCGGTGGCATGACGTGGCGCGCGCGAAAGCCACAGCCCGCCTGCGCCGGCCGCAGCGGAACTGTACCCGCACGGCGCGGGGTTCATGGCTCCCGGCACGGGCATCAAGGCCGGCCAAAGCGCGCCGCGGACGAGGGTGGCAACTTGACGGCAGCCGGGTGGACAGAACGGGCGTCCGCAGCGGATCGACTCCGGGTACACCGCATAGTCGGCATTGAGGATGAACGGTCCGACCGTCACCTTTTGAGCGGCGAGATCATTGCTGCGGTTGACTCTTCAGGGTCGATTCGAGTCGACCGTCCCGGCGATCTGCTTGCCGTAGACCGGTCGTTGACCACGGCCCCGTGTCGAATCGAAGCAAGCGGCGGCGTCAGTTCGAGCCGAACTCGCCGCCCAGGATCGCGACGATGTCCTGGCGCTCACCGAGCAGCCGCACCACGTCCAGATGGTTCCCTCGCTCGAAGTAGCACCACACCAGCGGAAACTTGCCCACCCGCCACGTCCTCAGCCCTGGTATTTCAAGCAAGTTCCCCAGCCTCGGCGAGCCCATGCGCGGTTCGAGTTCAACCTGATCGAGCGCCTGGTTCGTGGCCTTAGCCACCTTCATCGCCAGGCGGGTGCCGCCTTCCTTTCGGTAGTACCGGACCTCGCCCTGCTGGTCGCGCAGCGCCTGCGGGCGCAGAACCGCCGGCTTCAATCGATCTCGCCGCGAGCGATCGCCAGCAGTTCCTTCTCGTCGGCCTTGGTGCGACGCCGACCGGGCCCGGACGCCAGCCCTTCTTCGATGAGGTTGCGCAGCCGCTGCTTGGCCTGTTCTTCCTGGTCGCGCCGGACCAGGTCGCGGATGTACTCGCTGGTGTTGCCGTAGTTGCCGGCGGCGACCCGGTTGTCGATGTACTCACGCATCGACTCGGGCAAGGCGAAACTCATGGTCTGGCGGCTCATGTCGCAATCTTGGGTTGTTTGACAACGGTTGTCAACACGTACTGCCAGCCTGCACCCTCACAGCTCAGCGATTGCAGACGCCGGTCACGATGCCGCCCGAGATGCCTGGCTCGACGCACGCTCGATCAGCGCGGCAGCGAACTTCTCGACCCCGAACCTCATCGTGCCGCGGAAGTTGATGTGCGAGAAGTGCGCTGGTCCGATGCGGCGAAGCCAGTCGTCTTCCACCTCGATCTTGTCCCGCCTGAGCCGCTCGACCACCTCGTGCATCCGAGCAGTGTTCCAGGCCAGCACGATGTTCGTCAGCAGTGCGTGCGAGCCAGAAATCGCCTTCATCTCGTCGCGCCGCCGGCCGCGCTCGGGCGCCACCTTGCCGGAGTACACCGCGCGCTGAAGCTGATGCACCGACTCGCCGCGGTTCAGCAGGGTGTGGATCTCGCGCCGGAAGTCCTCGATGGCGATGTAGTCGCACAGAAACACGGTGCGCAGCAACCTGCCCAGGTGCTCTGCGGCCCGGTGCAGCGGATCACCCTGGGCTGCCGACCCGAAACGCTGCAACGCCAGCGTCGCGGAGACACGGCCGGACCGGATCGACGCCGCCAGGCGCAGCAGTTCGTCCCAACCGCGCTCGATGGCGGCCATGGAAACCCGCCTTATGGTGACGGCCTCCAGGCCCTCGGGAACGGTGAAGCCTCGCGGCAGGTAGAGCCTTCTCTCGGCCAGGTCCCGCAGCCGTGGACACAGATCGAAGCCAAGCAGCTTGGCGATGGCCATCGCGGGGTTCGTGTAGCCATGGGTGTCGACCGCGAGCAAGGAGATCCGGATCCGATCCGCCGCGCTGTTGTGCTGCTCGATGCCTTCGATGGCGACACCGGCCTGCCGCTCGTTCAGCACGATCGGTTGGTCGTACACGATGCCCCATCGGTCACGCACGTGGGTGTACAGGCCGGCGGCATAGGTGCGCCTGCGTGGATCGACACGGGCGTTCCACAGGTGGCGGGAGGCGTCCAGCGACATCATGTCGGCCGAGGCCTTGTCACCGTCGCCCCAGAGAGCCGCGATCGGGATCCTGCTCTGGAACTCGGCCACGCGCTCGTTGGCGCGTCGCAGCCGTCCGCCGCCCTCCAGCGCACGCATGGCCACCGTGACCTGCGCTGGCTCGAGCCCGGGGATCATCGAGGCGACGCCCCTGGCGTCGGCATCGGTGCCATGAGCCAGCAGGGCGCCGTACAGAGCCACGAGCTCGCCCGGGGACTGCGCGCGGTGGCCCAGCAGCGCTTCGCTGTACCCGGTGGCGGCATCCACCTCCAGCAACAGGTCCGGGAACTGCACGCTGCCGATGAACTTGTAGATGGTCTCGAGGGTGCGGACCGGCTCGGATTGATCGGCCAGTGACGTCATCGCCGGCAGGTGCAGCATGCCGTCGGCACGGATCTCGATCTTGCCGCGTCGCTGCGCCTCGGCCACGGCGGACATGCCGGCCACGAGGTTGGCCAGCAAGGGCTCCAGGAACTCGGCCGCCGACGTGGGCATCCCGAGCAGCTCGACCTGTTCGTCGCGCTGCACAGCCCATTGCGCCGGCGGGATGAGCATCTGGTCTCGCTCGCGGAAGCTCAACGAGTGGTCCAGCCAGACGCTGCCGCGACGCAGGCTCTTGCGCAGCGACATCATCGTGCAGGCCTCGTATGCCCGGTACCCCGAGCGGGGGTCGAGGTCCCGCACCAGCCCATGCCAGGCTGCGCCCACATCTGGGAGCGCGACGTCTTCCTTCATCTCGGTCGCCCCAACGCGCTGCAGTTCTGCCCACGCCTTCCACTGCTCGAATCCCGGATCCCCCTCCCGCCCACCGAACTCCAGATCCTTCAGTGCCGCCAGGCAGGCGTGCACGCGCTGGCCGTCTTCGGTCAGAGCCTTGCGCACCTGCGATACGAAGCTGCCGCCTGCGGTCTCGGCCAGTTCAGCGAGGAGTTCCCTGGCCTCGATGACGCGGGATTGCCAGGTCTTGGATTCGTCGTGGAGAACGGCTCGCGCCTTGGCAGCTTGCTGCACGAGGCTCGTCGTGCTACGAGCACGGTTCGACTGGGCCTTATCCGCTGCCTCGCGGAACAGTTGCTGGCTGCGTCGGCTGGACTGCAGCAGCGCCACGTCGGTGAGTTCGAGCAGGGTCACCCGCAGGAAGCAGACCAGCTCGATCAGCTGGCGCGACGGCTTGATGTCCCGCGTCTTCACGGGGCGCCGGGCCTGGACTTGTCGGGCGTAGGCCTGCTGCTTGGCCAGCGATACGGCACTCAGATTCCAGTCGTGGACGCCGAGCGCTTTCAGGTAGCGGACCTTCTCGAGGGTCTCGGCAAGCGTGCTGGGGCCGTGGCGCTTCGGCGGCGTCTTCAGCCACTCCAGGTGCGTGCCGTCGCCGTTCGGTCGGGCGCTGTAGGCAGAGTCGATCACCTTGCTGGCGGCGCCAGGCGGCACGGCAGCGTTCACGTCTCTGAGGATCTGGGCCTCAACCGCTGCGAAGGCTCCTCTGGCCCAGTCCTGCAGGCGGCGTGCGCCGGGGATCAGGATGCGACGCGTGAACAACCACTGGCAGGCCGATTGAACGAGGTCATCGGAGTGGGAGGCGTCGGCGGCCTGAGCCAACAGCGTGGCTGTCAGCGCGGCATCGTCGTCGGACTCAAGTTCGCGCAGGCCGAGGTAAGTCTTGGCCCAGAGCTGGTGCTTCGAAAGCGTCTGCCGGCGCTTGTAGATCGAACGCAGGCTGGCGATGGACGGCTGAGAGACCGCCAGGGCCTCGGCAGTCTTGCGCAGGAGCGTGCGAGGCAGTACGTTGAAGCCGTCCAGCGGTCGGCCGGCCACGCGCATGAACAGCAGCATCAGCGCCGCCGGCAGGCGATGGTCGCTGCGGAACTGCGCCCGGATGGCCACAACGTCATCCGAGAGCAGCGTGAAGAACTGCTCCAGGTCGAAATCGCTCAGGCGAGGCGGCAGGGCCTCCTGACCGACGAAACGAAGGGCGAACGCGGGCATGGCATCGGGCAAAAACGGGTCGGCAGCCAATGTACGCCTGCGGTCGCCGCTGGCTCAGTGGCTCCGGCCTTTGGGAGCGGAGGCATCGCACGGAAAGCCGCATGGATGCTGGGGTTCAGGCGAATGCGCACCAATCTGCACGAAAAGTACGACTACCCCGCGCCCGGCTCGGCCGCTACGCCGCCGACAGCCGTGCGCGCAGCGCCTCGACCCGCTTGCGGTATGGCCCCGCGGCCGATGCCAGCGCAGTCTGCACCGCGTGCAGTTCCAGTTCGGCACCCGGCGGGTCGCCGTCGTCGAGCAGGCACTCGGCCAGGCGCAAGCGTGCTTCAACTTCGCCCACTGGCGAACCCACCTCGTGCCACCCGCGGATCGCGCGGCGAAGCTTCAGCGCCGCGAGCCTGGCGTCGCCATCGGCGAGCGCGAGTTCGGCCACGGCCGCGCTGTGCATCGCAGTGAGAGACTCGTTGTCTTGACGTCGGGCTTCGTCTCCGAGCAGGTCCATCGCCTCGCGGGCGCGCGCGATGTCACCGGCGGCGACCGCGGCGTGCACGAGCAGGCACAGCAGCTGCGTGCGCCGTTCGCGCAGCGTGAAGTCGGGCGCGTCGAGGGCGCGTTCGAGGCCGCGCTGCGCCTCGGCGGCGCGGCCGCTCAGCAACTGAAGCCGGGCCAGCCCCGGCTGCGGATTCCAGCCGAGCGCATGCGCCTGGCGGTAGGACGCCTCGGCGTCCTCCAGGTCGCCGACGCTCAACTGGATGTCGCCGAGCACGCAGTACGCGTCGCCCTCGGCCCAGGGGGCCGCCTGCGCGAGCAGCGCCGCTGCGGAGCGCACCTCGGCGGCGGCCTGGTCCAGGTCGCCCTGCACGTTGAGCACCGCGGCGCGGTGCAGCTGGCAGGTGCCGGGAAACGACGGCATGCGGCTCGCCCGGCTCCATTCCTCGTAGGCGTGCGCGAACTGGGCAGCACGCAGCCAGTCGCTGCGGTAGCGCGCCGCGTAGAGGATCGAGCACAGTGCCCAGCCCGCCGCCCAGGGGCAGACGCCGCCGAGGCGGATCATCGCGGCAGCCTCGTCGTGCTGCGCCAGGCCTTCGGCCACGTCGCCTCGCGACATCAGGCAGTGCCCGCGGTAGGTCAGTCCCAGGCATTCGAGATCGGCGTCGTGCTGCGCACGGCCGATGCGGCACGCTTCGTCGGCGTGGGCCAGTGCGGCCTCGGCGTCGCCGCCGACCAGCGCCATGCGAGCCGACATCCAGGCGTAGTGGCCGCGTTCAACACTGTCGACATGGCCAACCAGCCAGCGCGACGCGCGCTGCAGCAGGCCGTGTGCGATGACACCCTGGCGCTGGTCTGTACGGATCTGCACCAGCAGCAGCGTGGCACGCGCTGCGGTCAGCACGTCGCCGGCCGCGCTGCGTTCGGCCACCAAGCGCTCGAGCGCGCCGACGGCGCTCGGCCCTTGCCCACCGCAGATAGCGGCGCGGCCCCAGGTCTCGATGTCCTCGCTGGCCAGCGCAGCCTGCGCGTCGGCCGCAGCGAAGGCCTCGCAGGCGGCAGTCCAGTCGCTGCGATCGCAGGCGGCGCGGGCGGCGGCCAATCGGTTGTCGGCGGGCGCCGTAGCGCTCGCGGGGGGCGGTTCGTCGAGACAGAAGCGGTAGCCGTGGCGCGGGTAGGTGCGGACAACGTCGGCAAGCCCGGCCTCGTCCAACGCATTGCGCGCCAGGCTGACCACCCGCTGCAGCGCGTTGTCGACCACGATCGTGCGCGGCCACAGCGCCTCCAGCAGCTCTTCTTTGGTCACCACCCGCTCGCGGTGGCGTACCAGGTAGCACAGCAGGGCGAACACCAGCGGCTGCAGCTTCAGCTCGCGCCCATGGACCGTCAGCGAGCGACGCGCCTCGTCGAGCTCGCAGGCACCGAAACGGAAGGTCGTGGCATCCGACGTCACGGGCGTATTGTGCCAAGCGGAGCCTGAGGCAGTGGCTCCCACAGGCCGACAACGGCACCGACGGCGTCCTCGATCAGCGCGATGCGTGCGACGCCATCCACCTCGAAGGGCGACACCAGGATGCGCCCGCCCAGTGCCACGATGCGCGGCACCGTCGCGTCCAGCTTGTCCACGCGCAGGTATGGCGTCCAGTGCGAAGGCACGCCACGCGCGAGTTGCGCGGGCCGGAGCTCGTAGAGCGAGCCGACGTCGCTGCCGCCATGGCGGCAGCGCGTGAACCGCCCGCCGTTGGCAGGCTGCGGCTCGAACTGCCAGCCGAACGCCCGGGCGTAGAAGGACATCGCCCGCCCGGCATCGTTGGCGGCAAGGTCGACCCAGCAGAACGCACCCGGTGAGGCCGTCGCAGGCTCGTTCATCTCAGACCTCGGCACGGCTGCTGCGCCGGCGGCCGAGGCGCGGCAGCAGCATGCCGACCTGTTGGCGGTAGCTTCGGTAACGCTGGCCGAACTGCGCGAGCAGGTCGCGCTCCTCGAACCAGATGCCGACCAGGATGTAAGCCGAGGTCACGGCTGCGAACAGCAGGTGCCCGGCGCTCATCACCGGCGTGCCCCAGAAGCCGAGCAGGAAGCCCAGGTAGATCGGGTGCCGCACGTGGCGGTACAACAGGGGCGTGCGAAACGCCGGCGTCGGCGTGGCGCGGCCGCTCAGGCTCTGCCACGCCTGCTTGAGGCCAAACAGCTCGAAGTGGTCGATCTGGAAGGTGGCGACCAGGACGAGGCCCCAGCCGAGCGCGTAGACACCGTGCAGCAGGGCGCCGGCGGAGCTGCCCGACAGGTCCCACACGTTTCCCGGAAGCGGTCGCCACTCGAGAACCATGAAGAGCAGTGCCAGGCTGGCCAACAGCACGAAGGTACTGCGCTCGGCCGCCGGCGGCACGATGCGCGTCCACCAGCGCTTGAAGGCAGGGCGTGCCATGACGCTGTGCTGGATTGCGAACACGCCGAGCAGCAGAAAGTTGACGAGGATGGACAGCGCCAGCGGCTCGTCGACCGCGCTGGGAGGGATGCCGACGTCGATGCTCTTGGGCACGACGAGGTTGCCGACGAAACCGGCGGCGTAGCAGAAGGTAGCGAAGAAGATCGCGTAGGCGACCACGCCGTAGAGGGCGATGAAGAGTCCCATGTTGGTGTCTCCTGAAGATCGGAGTGGCGGGGCCGCCCCGCGGCGCGGGGCGGCTGCGGGCGAGCCGTCAGACGGCGGTCATCGGCTCGATGACGCTGCGCACCTCACTGACCTTGCTGGCGGGGAAGCCGCTCAGCGCGGCGTGCTCGTGCACCTGGGCCTCGTCATCGGCGAGGTAGATGCAGAAGGTCTTGTCGTCGACGACAAAGGATTGCACCCACTGCACCTTACCGCCCAGCCGGGCCAGCGCGGCGTTGGAGGTGGCGGAGGCGTCCTTGAGCTGTGCGTCGTCGAGGCGGCCGACACCGGGGATGTTGCGTTCGATCACGTAGCGTTTCATGGTTGACTTTCAGAGAAGGAAGAGCCGCAGCGGACAAGGAGGTCTGGCGGTCGCGCTGCGGAAGCGACCGTTCGACGGGAAGAACGAGGCGCGCTAGACCCAGGCGCGCCAGCGTGTGGCCTCGATGAGCCCGGCCAACTCCAGCGAGACCGACGCCACCTCGCTGGCGTCCAGCCCGATGTCGCGCAGCGTGCGAGCGTCGAGATGGCTCAGCGAGTTCAAGGTTTGCCGGGCATGGCGCAAGCCGGCCCGGCGTTCGGTGTGGCGGCGCAGGGCCAGGAGCAGCGCAGACAGCCATGCAGGCTGCAGCGCAGGACGAAGTTCATTGACAGTTGACACGGCGATTCCAATCGTTGAAGAGTCCATCGGCGTTGTGCTCCCACGCCCAGACGTGCAGCGTGTACAGCGGCGTCGCCAGGCCGTAGCGGTTCGGCACACGCAGCAGGTGGAAGGGGTGGCCGAACAGCGACGGCGGCTGCGCGTGCAGCGCATCCCACACCGGCTGCGGCACGACGTACTCGAGGGCAGCCAGTTCCAGGCTGCCGCCGATGCCCTGGTGGTAGACCAGCAGTTCGGGACGCAGCGGATCGAGTTCGGCGTCGACCAGCGCGCTGTTCAGGTAGTGGATACCCATGCCGCCCTGGCCGGGCTGCGCGACGCAGTCGCCGGTGAGGTCGGGGAACTTGACGTAGTTCGCGGCGATCGCCGTGTTGACGTCGTTGAAGGGCGCCGTCGCCTTGCGCACCTCGGCCAGCAGCTTGTGCAGATTGAAGGCGCCGACTGGCGCATCGCCATGGGCCCGTGGCGACGTGACGACGGCACAGGCGCCGAGGGCGACGGCCAGCGACAGGGTGGAGCGGAGGAAGTGGTTCATGCGCAGGTCCTTGGGTGGAGCGTGAAAGTCAGGCCGGCAGAGCCTGGTCGGGGGCGGGTTGCGAGGGGTCGTGCTCGTCGCGGAAGACGACGCGGCCGAACACGGGATGGATCTCGGCGGTGTTCAGTCCGGCACGCAGTGCGTGCTCGCGGAGCACGCCAGGATCGGTGGCCTGGTAGAGGCAGGCGGTGCCGAGCGCGCCGCCGTCTTCGTGCAGCACGTAGCTGTGCAGCCAGCTCAGCTGGCGCGGCATGTCCTCGTCGGCGATGCGGCGCGCGGTGGCAAGCCGACGGTCGATTTGTGCCGTGTCGACGCCGACCCGATGCCGGCGCACCAGGTACACCCTGGTCGGCGCGAATCTGCGCTGCACCCGCGTCGAATGCACCTGCACGATGTCAAGGACCGGCAGGGCGGCCCGCGCGGCGTGTCGGTACAGCGTAGCCATCGTGTCGGCACGGAAGATGCAGGCCAGGCCAAAGCGGCCATCGGCCTCGCGCAGTGCGTAGGAATGCAGCCAGCGGGCATCGAGGTCCGCGGGGGCCTGCTCGTCGAGCGAGCGCAGCCGCATGAGCGCGGCGTCGAGTTCGCTGGCGCTGGCGGCCACGCCGCTGCGGCGAACGAGGTAGATGTGTGTCATCGAGGTGGCCCTGGAGTGCGTCGGATCAGTGAGGTGAAGCGTAGGCAGAGAGGTCTGCGAAGTCCTTGTGCCGGCCTGATCAATTGCTGATGCTTTGCGGCGACGACCGCCCGCCGGCGGACCGGCACACAACGTCGTTCCGCGCTGCGCAGCGCTGTTGCGCATGCTGTCGCGTGAGTTGAAGCAAAGCGCGCTGCGCCCGGCTGCCGCCGATGCGATGCGCCAGCGGTGGCACGCGCGCGAGTAGCTGCGCGGCCAGCGCGTCGTCGCCGCGGCCGTGGGCGGCCAGCGCACGGATCACTGGCAGGCCGACCGAACGGGTCGTCGCGCCGTGACGCAGGCAAGGCTGCGCGACCTTGCGACGAAGCCCGATCTCAAGCGACCGCGCGAGACCATGCCGGCCGGCACCGACGAAGGCCAGCATCGCGTGGATGTCGCTGAAACTGCAGTAGGCGTCGTCGGCATGCGGTGCCCACGCGAGCGCCAACTCGGCGAAGCGGCCTTCGTCGGGCACGCCGCGCAGCTTCAGGCGCCACAACAGCGAGGCCGCGTCGATCAGGTCGCCGATCGCGCCCGGCCGACCGCCACGTACGTGTTCGTCGTAGATCGCCAGCGCCGCAGCGGCGTTGTCGCGCGCCAACTCAAAGAGCGCCACATGCCACCAGGCATGCCGGCTCACCGCGCTGCCCGAAGCCCACGCCGCGGCGTGCTCGCGCATCCAGAGCAGCCCGGCCTCCGGGCGCTGGGTCATCTCGAAGACATGCGCCATGACGTGGTGCGCTCGCGCCTCCAGCGGATCGATGGCCAGCGCACTGCGCGCCACGTGCTCGGCCCGTTCATGCCGGCTGTTTTCGCCCAGCGCGAAGGCATGCATCGCCAACACTGCCGAGTACCCGGGCAGTTCGACTGACCATGCAGGCAGCACCGCCTCGACGCGGGCGAGCAGCATGGCCTCTTCGCCTGCGAAGTGGTCGAACGCGTGCGCCGTCTGTAGCGCGAGCGCGTCGCGTGGGGCCATCCGCAGCAGCTGAGCCAGGTGTGCGTGCATGAGCGCGAAGTCGTCGGCCAGCGCCGCCTGCAACGCAGCGACGTGCAGGCGCTCGCGAGCGTTTCCCGGCAGGGCCGCGGCGCACGCCACATGAGGGTGCGCACTGCGCACGCGCGCCGGGTCGCGTCCGTTGACGCGCAGCCAGGCGAGCAGCACATGCGCCATCGTGAAACCAGGGGCCAGCGCCAGCGCCGCGAGGGCCTGCGCCTCGGCGCCCTCGCGCCAGTGCAGGAAGGCGGCGGCAGCTCGCTCGTAGTGCGGCAAGGCGGCCGGCGTTGCGCCGCTGAGGGCGTCGCCGCGGCAATCGACCAGAGACGGCGAAGGCGTGCGTGTGTTCATGTCGGACTCGGCAGGAGTGGGTCCGACAGAGCGTAGGCAGCGGGGGGCTTGCCGTCCTTGCGGCGGCCTGATCAATCGCTGATCAATGAGCGATGGCGGCCTGGTCGGATTCTTGTGCCTGCCGCTGCGGGGTCTCCTACCGGTGTCCGAGTGCGGGTCTGACCGGCAGTTCTAGGGCGGCTGGATCAAGACCAAGGGTGTTTGCACCGGGTCAATTCGAATCGTCCGCTAGCGGCAGCTTTCGAGCGTTGGACCTCAGACGTCAGTTTTCCGGCGGTGAGTCCGAAAGGCCGGCCGTCGCAGAGGACCCGGGAACGGCATTCGCCCGCCCGATCTCGCCACCTCCAAGCTGCCTTCGGGTCCGCATTGCAGTGCGCTTTGGAGCGCCCGTCGCGCAGACACGCTTCCATTCCGCGCGTGCCACTCACAATATGGCGCTCGAGCAAGCTGCCGGGCGGCGCAGCGCCCTTGTCGAGCAGGCCGAATACTCACACCCGCACGTGAAACGCGAATCGCGCCCAGGCACCACAGGCAGGAGACCCGAGATGATCAAGACTCAGTTACTGGTTAAGCGCAAGGCCGGCATGACGAAGGACGCCTTCGCGGACTATTGGCTCGGAAGGCACGTTGCCGTCGTGGCGAAGGTGGGCGAGATCCGGCGCCAGACGATCTCGATCGTGCGCTCCGACCTCCAGCGCGCGGACACGCCGTGGGACGGCCTGGCCAATGCGTGGTGGGACGACGCCGCGGCGGTTGCGTCGGCGCGGCAGAGCGACGCCTTCCGGGCGATGATCGACGACGAGGCGAACTTCGTTGACTTCAGCGTGCGTTGCCCGATCACCGTCGTGGAGGTGAACCCGCTCGCCCCGAAGGCACCGCCGCCGCCCCATCCCGACCGCATCAAGATTGTCAATCCGCTCTTCAAGCTCGAAGCGCTGTCGGATCAGGCGTTCTGCGACTACTGGCGCGGGCCGCACGCGGCGCTGAACAACGCGCTGCCCCACATGAACGCCTACATCCAGAACCATATACATCCCGACTTCCGAAATGCTGCGCGATCCTGCGACGGCATTGCGGAGAGCTGGTTCAATTCCATGGATGAGATACGGGAGCTGCTGCTCAGCGAGGCCAACGCTCGGCTCAGAGAGGACGAGGCCCATCTCATCCAGCCGGGCAGCTTACTGCCGATGGTCTGTCGCGAATACCGCACCATCTGAGGTCCTGCCGCTCCTGAGCGGCGCGGCACCTGCGCGCCGAGTTGCCGGCGAAGGCAGCGTGCGGATAGCCTGAGCGGGCGACGGCGCCAGTGCTGCGCTCGACCTATTTGTGGGGCAGGTCTTCCTCGCCGGTCTGGAGACCGGACCGCACAAAAGCCGTCTTTGGCGGCCTTCCGCTCCTGGCCGGCTCCTGGTGGCCGCGAACGGCAGCTTCGCGGAGGCGAACTCCGCAACTAGCCGGTCCGAGCGTCGGGCAGCTTTGGAGAAGCTCGGAAGACGGGATTGGGTCGTGGGGAGCCGGCCAGCCGCCAGCCTCGGGCGGCGGCGATGCGGTGGACAAGCGACGCTCGTGGGCGCGCTGACCGCTTAGGGCTTCAGCGCGGCCGCTCGCAACGTCCTGCCGGACTTTCGCGGCCGGCCAGATGCAGCCGGCAATGCGGGCCAGCCAGGGCGTCGGCGTCATACCGCACTTGCGGCGGTCGGCTGGGCGCGTTGGCCAAAGCCCGCCGGCGGCGATGGGGCTGGAAGGGCCACGAACGTCATGCCGACAGTTCCCTCGTTTCGGCTGTTGATCCCGGCCGTTGGCCGCCTCGTCGCATGCGGCGCGCCGCCGCCGCGCCAGTTCAGGAAACTGCGCGCTTTGCTGCCGAGACACCACCCATGAATGCGCCAACGCTCCTGCCGGCGCCGATGCGCCGCATCGGCCTGTTGCTGCTGCTGTGCTGTCTGCACCTTGGCGCGCCCGTGCGCGCGGCGGAGTTTGCTCAGCTGCACACGCACGCCGGCGAGGACGGCGTGCGCGCGCCGCAGCACATCGCACCGGTCGACGATGCCTGGCGGGCGGCGCTGCCGCGCGATGCCAGGCTGGCCACGCAGGCCTACCTCGACCGCCTCCCCGTCGGCGCGGTGATGCGCTCCAACGACTACGACGAGGGTGGCTACTGGCTGCAGCTTTGGGAATTCCTGCTCGGTCTCGCCATCGCCGCGCTGATGCTGCACGGCGGCCGTTCGGCACGCGTGCGCGATTGGGCGCAGCGGGTCGGTCGCCATGCGCTGCTGCGCGACAGCCTGGTCGGGGGCGTCTGGGGCCTGGCGACCGGGCTGCTGCTGCTGCCACTGAACTTCTACCGGGGGTACTGGCGTGAACACGGCTACGGCATGTCGACGCAAACCGCCGCTGACTGGTGGGGCGAGTGGGTCCTGACCCTCGGCGTCGAGGTTGCCGGCACGGCGGTGGCGGTGGCGGTGCTGTATGCCGTGTTCCGCCGAGCCGGCGAGCGCTGGTGGCTCTGGGGCGCAGCCGCCGGCTCCGCTTTGCTGGCGTTGATGCTGCTCGTCAGCCCGATCCTGATCGATCCGCTGTTCAACACCTACAAGCCGCTGGAGCACGGCCCGGTGCGCGACGCCGTGCTGGCCATGGCGCAGTCCAATGGCGTGCCGGCGGATGAGGTTGACGTCTTCGACGCCTCGCGCCAAACCAAGCGCATCAGCGCAAATGTGAGCGGCCTGGGCGGCACGGCGGCGGTGCGGCTCAACGACAACCTGCTCCATCGCACTTCGCTGCCCGAGATCCGTGCCGTGATGGCCCATGAGCTGGGCCACCATGTGCTCAACCACGCGCCGAAGATGCTGATGCAGTTCGGTCTGCTGATCCTGTTCGGATTGCTGTTCTGCCAATGGGGCATGCGCCGGCTGTCTGCACGCCATGGCCACCGCTGGCGCACGCAGGACGTGGCCGATGTGGCCGGCTTGCCACTGCTGGCTGCCGTGTTCTCGGTCTTCATGCTGGCGGCCACACCGGTGTTTCACAGCATCATCCGCATCCAGGAGATCGAGGCCGACCGCTTCGGCCTGAATCTGGCCCGCGATCCCCACGGCTTTGCCGAGGTGGTGCTGAAGCTTTCGGACTACCGCAAACCTGATCCGGGGCGCCTGGAGGAGCTGGTCTTCTTCCACCATCCGAGCGCCCGGCATCGGATTCACGATGCGATGCGCTGGAGGGAGGCGATGGGGACGCCCTGAGGCACTGGAGCGCAGCGCCGGGCCGATCTGCGCACGCCTTGGCCGCCGGCGTCCCAGGCAGCGCAAGTTTCATGCGGGCATGGATGCTCAGACGAAGACGACGGCCGTGTTCGCGCGCCTGGGCGAGCAGACCGGCCAGTTGCCGCTGATGCCGGCCCGGGCGGCGGCGCAGATCAGCGGCGAGGTCCGGCATCCGCCCCCCCCCCCGGCCATCATTCAACGGCCAGGGCAATGCGGTGGATCGTCTCCAGGAAGTGCCGCGCCGCCGCCGAAACCGGCCGGCCGCGGCGCAGGATCGTGCCGAAGGGCTCCAGGCGCGCGCTCAGCGCCAGGGGCAGGATGACCATCATGCCGTTGTCGGCGAACTGGCGCGCCACCGACAGCGGCAGCAGCGCCAGGTGATCACCGCCGACCACCAGGTTGGCGGTGGTGAAGATGGCCGGCGTTTCCACCGGGCCGGCCGGCATGTCCAGGTTGGCCAGCCGGAACTCTCGTTCCAGCAGTTCGCGCGCCGGGGTGTCCCGGGGCGGCAGCACCCAGGGTCCGGCGGCCAGGTCGGCCACGCGCAGGCGTCGCCGCCGCGCCAGCGCGTGGCCCGGCGAGGCCACGATGGCCAGCGCCTCCTGCGCCAGCAGCTCGACCCGGAAATCGCGCCGCGAGTGCCCTTCGGGCAGGCGCCCGACCACCAGGTCCAGATGCCCCAGTTCGAGGCGCTCGACCAGGCGGTCGCTGGTGTCGATGGTGATGCGGATGGTCAGGCCCGCCAGCGCCTCCTGCGTCGCCTTCACCGCCTGCGTCAGGATGGTGGGCGATGGCGCCATGATGCTGCCGACGCTGAGGCTGCCGCGGCCGCTCGCCGCGGCCAGATCGCGCAGCAAGGCCTGCAGGGTGCCGCGCACGGCGCGCACATGGGCCAGCGTGGTCTGGCCCGCCGCCGTCAACTGCAGCCCGCGCGCGACACGCTCGAACAGGCGGTATCCGAGCGCCGATTCCAGCTCGCGCAGCATCTTGGTGGCCGCAGGCTGGGACATGCCCATCTCTCGCGCCGCGGCGCTCAGGGTGCCCTGTTCCTGCAGGGCCAGCAGCAGCGCCAGTTGCCGCAACCGCACCCGGTTCAGCACCCGGTGCAGGTCTTCGCCGATTTCATCCATAACCTGTGGCTATCAAAATCTGCCGATAAGTGATTTTACGGAGATGGACGCGCCACCTAGGATGCGTTGTCCCGCGCCCCGCCGCAGCCGGCGCGGACGCCTCCACGACAGGAACCATCCACCATGATCCTCAAGCTCCTTCAGGCCCTGCGCGGCACGGCCCTGGCCCTGGCCGCCACCGGCGCACTCGCGCAGCCGGCCTTCCCCGATCGCCCGGTGAAGATCGTCGTCGGCTCCGATGCCGGCAGCGCCCCCGACGTGCTGGCCCGCAGCCTGGGCCGGGAGATGGAGTCGCTGCTGAAGCAGCCCGTGATCATCGAGAACCGCAGCGGCGCCGCCGGCACGGTGGGCGCCACCGCCGTGAGCCTGGCGGCGGCCGACGGCACCACCTTGCTCATGGGCACGGTGGCCAACATCGCCCTGGCGCCTTCGTTCTACCCCATCAAGTACAAGCCGACCGAGAGCTTCACCCCCGTCGCCATGGTGGCCTCGGTGCCCCTGGTGCTGGTGTCTTCGGCCGCCTACGGTGCGCCCACCATGGCCCAGCTGAGCGAGAAGCTGCGCAGCGGCGGCCGCGAGGCGGCCTACGCCTCGCCCGGCATCGGCGGCCCGCAGCACCTGGCCGGCGTGCTGCTGGAAAAGGAGCTGTCGATCAAGATGGTGCATGTGCCGTTCAAGAGCGGCGGCGCGGCCCTGAACGCGGTCGCCTCGGGTGATGCCCAGCTGGGCTTTGCCGGCATTCCGGCGGCCATTGCCCTGCTGCAGACCAAGCGCATCGTGCCGATGTTCGTCACCACCCCGCGCCGCTCCTCGGCGCTGCCGGACGTCCCATCGGCCACGGAAGTGGGGCTGCCCGCGTTCGAGGTGGACAACTGGCATGCCCTGTTCGCACCGGCCGGCCTGCCTGCCGAGGCCCGCGCAACGCTGGAAAAGGCGGTGCAGACGGCCCTGGCCAGCGCCGCCGTGAAGGCCCAGTTCGCCAGGCTGGGCGCCGAGCCGGCCTTCAGCAGCGGCGCCGACCTCGGCGTCCACGTGGCCAACGAGGTCCAGCGCTGGGCCAAGGTGGCGCAATCGGCCGGACTGGACGCGAAGCGCTGAACATGCTGGAAGCCATGAACCTCGTCGTCATCATGGACGACGAACACAACAAGAAGATGCTCGGCCATGCCGGCCATCCGCAGGTCAAGACGCCGCACCTGGACCGGCTGGCGGCCGCCGGCACGGTGTTCTCCAACGCCTACAGCAGCTCGCCCATCTGCGTGCCGGCGCGCGCCGCCTTTGCCACCGGCCGCCATGTGCACGAAACCGGCTGCTGGGACAACGCCATCGCCTACAGCGGCCAGCCGCGCAGCTGGGCCCATGTGCTGCGTGACGCGGGCCACCAGGTCACCTCGATCGGCAAGCTGCACTACGCCAGCGGCGAGGTCGACGGCGGCTTCAGCGAGCAGATCATCCCGATGCACATCGAGGCCGGCGTGGGCGACCTGTACGGCCTGATCCGCGACCCGCTGCCGACGCGGCACCAGTCGGCCGACCTGGCGCGCCGCATCGGCCCGGGCGAAAGCAGCTACACCCGCTACGACCGCGACATCACCGCCAAGACCGTGCAGTGGCTCAAGGCCGAGGGCCGCGCCCGCCGCGACAAGCCCTGGGTGCTGTTCACCTCCTTCATCGCCCCGCACTCGCCGCTGATCGCGCCGCCGGAGTACTTTGCGCTGTACCCACCGGCCAGCGTGAGCCTGTCGACCAAGAAGCCGGCGCGCTACCACCCCTGGATCCAGGCCTGGAACGACTGCTACGGGTTTGACGGCTACTTCGAATCGGACGAGCAGCGCCGCATCGCCGTGGCCTCCTACTACGGCCTGTGCACCTTCCTCGATGCCAACGTGGGCCACATCCTCAAGGCCCTGGAGGACACCGGGCTGAACCAGCGCACGCGCGTGGTCTTCCTGTCCGACCACGGTGACAACCTGGGATCGCGTGCCCTGTGGGGCAAGTCCACGATGTACGAGGAATCGGCCGGCGTGCCCATGATGATGGCCGGCCCCGGCATCGCTGCCGGCCGCCGCGTGGCCACGCCGGTGTCGCACGTCGACGCCTACCCCACCGTGCTGCAGGCCGTGGGCGCGCAGGGCGCCGACGCGCCCGGGCTGCGCGGGCAGTCGCTGTTCGACATCGCCGCCGCGCCGGACGACGCCCAGCGCCATGTCCTGAGCGAATACCACGCCGCCGGCAGCCTGAGCGCGGCCTACATGTTGCGCCAGGGCCGGCACAAGTACATCCACTACACCGGCTTCGAGCCCGAGCTGTTCGACCTGCAGGCCGACCCGGAGGAGATGAACGACCTGGCCCCGCTGGCGCAAAGCGCGCCGTTGCGGGAGCACTTCCAGACCCTGCTGCACTCGATCTGCGATCCGCAAGCCACCGACGCCCGCGCCAAGGCCGACCAGGCGCAGCTGATCGCCCGCCACGGCGGTCCCGAGGCCATCCTCCAGCGCGGCGGCAGCAGCTACACGCCGATCCCCGGCGAGGCGGTGCAGCTGATGCCCGGCCACTGAGGCGGCCTGCGACCATGACGCCGCTGTTGCAATGGCTGAGCCAGCCGATCAGCGGCGCGCCGGTCCATGCCATCGCGCCGGAGTTCGCCTGGCATGGCCGGCTGATGGTGCTGGCCTGGAGCCTGGCCGTGCCGACGGCGGTGCTGCTGGCACGCTTCTTCAAGGTCACGCCCGGCCAGCGTTGGCCCCAGGAACTGGACAACCCGACCTGGTGGCATGGCCACCGCATCGCCAACTACCTGGCCGTGCTGCTGACGGCGCTGGCCCTGGCCCTGATCGCACGCGGCGCCGGCCTGGCCGGGCCGGCCCGCACGCTGCACGCTGCCCTGGGGTGGAGCGTGGCGGCGCTGGCCCTGGTGCAACTGCTGAGCGCCCATCTGCGCGGCAGCAAGGGTGGCCCGACCGCGCCGCGGCGGCACCCGGACGGCCGCGTGCGCGACCTGCGCGGCGACCACTACGACATGACCCCGCGGCGCATCCTCTTCGAGGCCGTGCACAAGGGCGCCGGCTACCTGGTCCTGCTGCTGGCCCTGGCCAGCACCGCCACCGGGCTGCGCCAGGCCGATGCGCCGCGCTGGATGGTCCTGCTCATCGGCCTGTGGTGGTCCGTGCTGGCCGTCGCCTTCATCATCTGGCAGCGCCGTGGCCGCTGCCTGGACACCTACCAGGCCATCTGGGGCCCGGGCCACGAGCATCCGGGTCACGCCGTCGGGCCGGTCGGGCCGGGCATCCGCCGCGCCGCGCCACCGGCCCACCCGCGAACCTGAACCGGCCATGAACGCCATCACCGTCTTCGATCCCCGCTTTGCTGCTGTCGTCGCTGGAGCGCAGCTGGAACAGCTGTGCACCGGCGCCACCTGGAGCGAAGGCCCGGTCTGGATGCACGAGGACGACTCGCTGCTGTGGAGCGACATCCCCGCCAACCGCATGCTGCGCTGGTCGGCCACGCAGGGCCTGAGCGTCTGGCGCGAGGGCGTCGAGTTCACCAACGGCCACGTGCGCGACCTCAATGGCGACCTGCTGCATTGCTCGCACGGCCGGCGCGCCATCGTGCGAACGCCGGCGGGCCCGGGCGGCGTGCACGCCCAGACGCCCGACCAGGTGGTGGTCGACCGTTTCGAGGGCCGGCGCCTGAATTCCCCCAACGACCTGGTGGTGCGGCGCGACGGCACGATCTGGTTCACCGACCCGCCCTACGGCATCCTGAGCGACCGCGAAGGCCACCGCGCGCCCAGCGAACAGGCACACAACCGGGTCTACTGCTTCGATCCGGCCAGCGGCCGGCTGCATGCCGCAACGCAGGCCCTGGAGGAGCCGAACGGCCTGGCCTTCTCGCCCGACGAATCGGTGCTGTACGTCACCGACACCTCGGCCGCGCTGCGCCAGGACGGCAGCGGCCGGCACCACATCATGGCCTTCGACGTCGAGGGCATGACGCTGCAGCGGCCGCGCGAATTCGCCTGCATCGAACCCGGCCTGCCCGACGGGCTGCGGGTCGACATCCAGGGCTGGGTCTACACCAGCAGCGAAGACGGGGTGCAGGTGTTCGCGCCCGACGGCACCGCGCTGGGCAAGATCGCCGTCCCGGAGAAGGTCGGCAACCTGTGCTTCGGCGGCCCCAACCGCGACCAGCTCTACATCGTCGCCAGCCGCTCGCTGTACCGCATCCGCCTGCACACGCAGGGCCTCCAGCGGCCCTGAACCGGCCCTGAACTGGAAGTCAGCCGCCCCGGGCGCGGTGGCAACGCAGGCTCGGCGGCCCAGGCCGGCCCGGCCGGTCATCCAGCCTGCCGCAGCGCAGTGCCTTGGCGAGCGCAGCCCGCTCGGCCCCTGCCTGCTGTTGCCGGTGCTTCTGACCCCCGCATGATGTAGAAACTTGGGAGTCCATGTGCCGGTCCCCACCCCTGGGGATGTGCCACCGCCCCCTCGGTGCTGAGATGTCCGCATCCACCCCACTGGAGCGAGAACCATGGACACCATCGATACCGGCCGCCGTGCCACCCTGACGATGCTGGGCAGCACCGCACTGCTCGGCGTGGTGCCGCTGACGCTGGGCGGCTGCGAGTCGCTGCTCGCGCAAATCGCCAACCGGCCGCGCCGGCGCGACCTGGCCACGCTGGCCGCCAACGACCCGATCATCCAGGGCTACCGCGACGCGGTGGCGCAGATGAAGGCGCTGCCCTCCACCGACCCGCGAAACTGGAACCGCCAGGCGCAAATCCACTTCGACTTCTGCCCGCACGGCAACTGGTTCTTCTTGCCCTGGCACCGCGCCTACCTGCTGTACTTCGAACAGATCTGCCGCACGCTGATCGGCGACAAGAACTTTGCGTTGCCATACTGGAACTGGACCTGCAACCGCACGCTGCCCGCGCCCTTCCTCGGTTCGGCGTCCAATGCCCTGTTCGTGTCTGGCCGCGCGGGCGTGCCGCCCGCGGCGCTGGGCGACGGTTCGGTCGGCCCCGCGGTCATGGACGCCATCCTCGACGAAACGAACTTCCTGCTGTTCGCCAGCGACGCCTCGCCGGGCCTGCGTCCACCGGTGGGCTACGGGCCGCTGGAAGGCAACCCGCACAACACCGTGCACGGCTTTGTCGGCGGCATCATGAGCAGCTTCCAGTCGCCGCGCGACCCGGTGTTCTGGATGCACCACAACATGATCGAGCGTGTCTGGTGGGAATGGAACGTGGTGCGCGGCCACGCCAATACCAACGACGCGGCCTGGAACAACTTCAGCCTGGCCGGCATGTTCGTCGATGGCAACGGCACTGCGGTCAGCCCGACCGTCGGCAGCCTGAACCTAGCGCCGCTGCTGAGCTACCAGTTCGACACCTCGTCCATCACCTCCTGCGGCCTGCGCGGCCTGGACATCGAACGCTTCGACCGCATCGCGCTGCGCAAGCTGCTGGAGGAAGGCGGGACGGCGGCCCTGCGACCGCTGCGCACGCTGGCCGGCACCGGCGCGCTGGAAGTGCCCGTGGGCGGCGCCACCAGCCAGGTGCTGCGCCTGAGCGGTGCAGCGGCGGCCGCGGGTGCCGCCAGCGGCCCTGACGTGCGGCTCGTGCTGCGGGTGCGGGGCGTCGAGCAGCCGCCGAGCGGCGATTCGTTCGTGCGCGTCTTCGTCAACCGACCTGACGCCGACGCCAACACGCCGATCACCGATCCCCATTACGCCGGCAGCTTCGCCTTCTTCGCCGACCCCGACGCCCATCACGGACATGGCCAGGCCGGCTCTGCGGCCTTCCTCGTCGACGCCACTGCCGCAGTGCGGCGGCTGCGCGGCCTCGGACGCGTCGGCTCCGACGACGAGATTGGCATCACGCTGGTGGCCGTGCGCCAAGGCGGCGGGCCGCCGCGGCAGGACAGGCTGCGCGTGGGTGGCCTCGAACTGCAGCTGGTGCAAAGCACTGCGCCGGCTGCGCGCCAATTCGGTGAGGACGCACAGAAGCGATGAAGCGCCGCCGGCTGCCCCTCGCTGTGTTGCAGGCCCTGTTGCTCGTCCTGCCGGGGGCCGGTGCCAGCGGCTGCGCGGCGGCCCCCGCGCCTGCCGACGATGCTGGCGCGCTGCAGGTGGTGCTGGGACCTCCGCCGGCCGATGCAGCGCTGCTGGCGGTGAGCTTCACGCCAGCGTCGATCCCGGACCCGAATCCGCCCGTCTGGCGCGCCCTGTTGAGCCTCGGGCCGGGCGCCGCTGACCGCGTGCACCTGGGACAGATCGCACTGCACCCGCCCGGGCAGCCGGGCCGCTTCCTGCTTCGGGTGCCATCAGCCGCACTGCAGCGGGCGCGTCTTGCACAAGGTGCCCTGGTTCTGGTGCTGGAGCCGGTGCAGGCTGGTGAACCAGCTGTCGAAGGTCGTTGGCGCGCCCGCGCCGACTGGCTGCCCGAGCCGCGCCCGGGGCTGTGAGCTTGTCGGCAGAGCCGGGTCGCCGCAGTTCGGGCGCTGCTGCAGGTCGAGTTCGAGACATTCCCTTGGCCACCGCCACGGCGGACCGTGCCAGCACCATCGGGCCTTCGACTGCAAAGTATCGAGTCCATCGGCCGGCTGCGCTCAGCCTTGCCGGGTGCTCCGGCAGGCGAGTTCGACGCCACGTTGCTGATATTCGAGACCCCACTCTGACCAGCCGGCTTGGGGCCGGAAGTTCCGAGCATCGGCCGTCGCGGGCCGGCCATGTTCCCGTCTCAGGTCGGCGGCAGAGACGTGCATCCGACGCGTTCGAAGATTGGCGAAGCCCTCGAGCTCGCCGGCATCGACACTGCGGCGTCGCATCTGCGCCAGGGCGAGCAGTTGATTCGCAACTTCGGCCACGCCGTTTGGTGCATCGGGAGTCTGCTCTTCGGAGATCAGGATGGGAGCGGGGGATAGACGGTTCGCCATGTCCAGGATCGGGCCGAGCGGCGACCTCCGGGCGACTCGCTGCGGGAATGGCATGTCTGCAACGGGTCGTCTGCTGGCCGCCACCCGCGTACCCCGACCGTCCGCAGGGCCCCAACTAGCAGCCCCTCGCCGTCAGGCTGAGGCCGAAGGACTCGAACCCTTGTCGACGGACCAACTCTGCGCCGAACGCTGCGCGTGGTCGATGATTCGAATCAGCCAGCGCAGCGGCTCGCAGTCTGGATAGCGTCGGGCTAGCTGTTCACGGACCCGTCCGATCGCAGCAAGCAAAGCTGCTCGCTCGGCCACTGTCGGTCTCCGCCTGAAAGCCGCGCCCAGCGCCCCGTAGTACATCTCGGAGAAGCGCTCCATGTCCAATTCCTGACGGTCGTACTCCACCTGCACCCAATCGTCGAGCTCGCTGCGGACACGGTCGAGCCGTTCTCGCACACCGGGGCGGTACTCCGCACTGCCGATCGCCATGCGCAGATCTCGGGCGACGGCATCGTGCGCGTCGAGCGGCATGCGCCCCGTGGGTTTGCGCGAGTGACCCGACATCACGAGCGCGTACGGCGTGGTCGTTGCGGTGGAGCGGGCGAGGCGAGGATCCCGCGGCGCTCTCACGCTCTTGCGACCGGCTGCCTCCACTGGCGATCGGTATACCGGCCGGCTTGGCGCTGAGGTTCCGGTCCACGTCTCGTCGACTGGGCACGCCCGCAGTCGGCCGATGCTACCCACGACCCGTTGCGCGAGGTGGGGCTCACGAGCGAGCACGTGCAGGCTCGATCCCGCGCCAGGCGCATACATACCGGGCCAAGCTGACGCGCTGAGCGTCAAGCCATGCCGCGCGGCCCAAGTCAAGCGGTCGGCGTCCCTGCTGGAGATGGCGGGGCGATAGGGTTCATCGGTGATCACGAGCTCGCCCGAGGCAGCGTCGCGCCATGTGCTCGCATGGTCCGCTCCCGGGAGTGGGTCCGACTGCCAGCGCTCGATCGGCGACACCAGCGACCGCGAGTACGGTTGAAGACCCGTTGCATCGATGAAGTGCAGCGCGCGGGCTGCGCCGCACACGGCCTTGCGAGCGGAACGCTGATCTCCAAAGACCTGCTTCCCCTCGACGTGGTCGCTCTCCTTGCGGCGGAAGGCCAGCAGATGTCGATTTTTGGCGAACTGCCTGCGAACGATCATTTTGTCGAGGCGGTGGTCGACAGCGATCACCAATGTCTCTCGGCCAGTTTCGCCGGTGGGTAGATCGTGCCAGTATGCCGTGATGTGGAGATCGTGCCGCCGCGCCTCGGGCGCGGGGGATTCGGCAAGGGAACGGCGGGCGTGTGCGTAGTTCGAGAACCCGGCGGAGCGGGACGCCCGCTCCAGGGCCTCGGCACGTTTGATGGATTCCTCTCGCTCGATGCGATCGGCAAGACGCTTGATGCCTTCGATCGACGAGGGACGCAGGGCGAACTCGCGTGACATGCTGGATGCTCCTCAGCCATTGGTACCAGCGTCGCCCGTCCACCGCTGCCCCGGCCGAAAAGTTGACCAGAGTCGAAAGAGTTCACCTGGCAGCGCCGATGACGGCTTCGCACTGACGGGCGGCAGGCTCCTGCCGAGAGCCTTACCGCAACTCTACACCGCTCACCGTGCCGGTGCATTCTTTGGTCCCTGCTACCACTGCCCGGCAGTGGAGCCCGACTTGAATTCGACCTCGTGCTTCGTCTCAAGCTGCCATTCGGTGCTCGTAGTACGGACGCTCACGGTCCTCGAGCATCGCCAGTAGTCGGTCCGCCGAGGTATTGGCAGGATTGAGCCACGCGTCCACGTTCTCTGGCTTGATCGGCACGATGCATCGGTCGTGGCCAGCGGCCGCGACCTCCGCAGGCGGCTCGTCCGTGATCGCAGCGAACGACAACAGGTCAGGCTCTCCCGGCCCGGTCCACTTCGACCAGAGGCACGCGACCAGCATGTCCTGCGTGGGCCGCGGCTTGAACTCGAGCACCAGGTTCTCGACTTCCTCGCCGGGCGCGAGCTCGCGCCCCTCGGCCTTGTGCCGGTTCACGTTCTCGTAGAACGCATTGACGACGATGAGGCCGTGGGTGTGGCCGAACTGGCCCTTCCAGAAGCCCTGCAGGTTGTCGCGCCGCGCGTTGTAGGTGCCCGGGAACTTCACGTCGTAGAAGGCCGGCTTGCCGGCGGGCCGGCAGCCGTAGCGCATCGGCTTGATCACGCGCTTGCCGTCCTCCCAGATCATCACCGGCACGTACGAGCCCGGATAGATCCGGCTGTCACGATCGAGCAACTCGGTGCGCTTCAGATCCGCATGCCGCGTCATCAGTTGCCGGATCTTGTCCGAGGCAATGCGCTGGTCCTCCTGCGCCTTCTTCGTCGGCTTGGACTGCAGTGACCGCTCGGCATCGGCCAGGCGCTTCTTCTGCCTGAAAAGCTCCTCTTCGAACTTCGCCGCCTGCTTGTCGTTGTGCTCGTCGATCAATGCCTTGATGGCGTGCTCGTCGTCGGTCTGCGGGTTCGCGAACGATGCCTCGACCGCCTTCGGGATCTTGATCTTCGCGTCGAGCCCACGCCGATAGAACACCTCGTAGAACTCGCGGATGCTCATCTCCGCGCCGAACATCGTCACGTACTTCTTGTAGTCCGCCTGGACCTGCGCGCTGTAGCACACGGCGATGCTCCTTCGGGTCTGCTCGAACCAGTGTACGGAAGGGCACTTCGTCACGATCGCAGCGGCCGCTCGAGGCCCGCATTGGTCGACCTCTTGGCAAGGCCGCCGGACTGGTGCAATACTGGATGCCCATACAGTACATGATTTGCCATGTCCGCTGTCCTGTCATGGGCCGGCGACGACGATGGGCTGCCGGCCCAGGGCTTCGCTCACCCATCGCGATCTCGCGCCCGGCGCTCCCAGCCGGGCGAGCTGCCGCCTGAGGTCGAACAGGCCCTCTGGCGCGGTACCGACCTCGGCACGCAGAGCGGCCCGGTCACGCCGAGCGGCTTCGCGGAGCTCGATGCCGAGCTGCCAGGTGGCGGCTGGCCCTGCCAGTCCATCTCCGAGGTCCTGAGCCCGCAGCCCTCCGTGCTCGAGTGGCGCGTCATCGGCCCGGCCCTCGGCCGGGTCGTCGGCGCCGGCGGCCGCGTGGTCGTCGTGGGCCCGCCCAAGACGCCGCACGTACCCGGCCTGCACCACGCCGGCATCGACGAGAAGCATCTCGTGTGGATCCAGGCCGACACGCCGGCCGAGCGCCTGTGGTGCACCGAACAGCTCGTCAAAGCCGGGGCCTGCGGCGCCCTGGTGGCCTGGTTGCCGCAGGCCCGCCCCGAGCAGATCCGCCGCCTGCAGGTGTGTGCGCAGGCCTGCGATGGCCCGGTCTTCCTGTTCCGTCCTGCCGCCGCGCAGCACGAGGCTTCGGCCGCGCCGCTGCGCGTGATGGCCCGCTTCGCCCTCGACTGGGAGATCCACGTCCAGGTGCTCAAGCGCCGCGGCCCGTCGCACGACGGCGTCATTCGCCTGCGCTCGGTGCCCGGTGGGCTCGACGCGGTGCTGACGCCGCGCCTGATGGTGCCCAGCCGCCTCATCGCCTCGCGCGAGCCTTCGCGCACGCCTGCGCCCGAGCGCGAGCTGGCTTCCACCGTTCCCCAGGGAGCTGCAGTCCATGCTCTGGGCGGCACTACTCCTTCCGCCCGGGCCCGACGGCACGCCCCCGTCCGATGAGGCGCTTCGCGGAGTTGCCACTTGGGCCTTGCAGTTCACACCCCGGGTTGCCACCTCCGAAGAAGCTGTCCTCCTCGAGGTCGAGGCCAGCACGCGCCTGTTCGGCGGCAAGCGGGCCCTGCGTGACCGCGTCGTCCAGGAGGGTGCCGACCAAGGGGTGACCACCATGGCGTGGGCCACCAACAGCCTGGCCGCGCACCTGCTCGCGCGTGCCGGCATCGAGAACGGCTTCAAGCGCCCCCTGGAAGAGTTGCTCGATGCCCTCCCGATGAAGGTCCTCACTGCGGTGGCACCCCACGAGGGGATCCTGTCGCGCCTCGGGTGCCGCACCTTGGGGGATGTGCGCCGTCTCCCTCGCGGGGGTGTCAGCCGCCGCTTCGACAAGGAACTGCTGGGTGCGCTCGATCGCGCCTACGGCCTGCTTCCAGAGGCGCACGTCTGGGTCGAACTCCCCGACACCTTCGAAGCGCGGCTGGAGCTGATGTCGCGCGTCGAGATGGCGCCGGCATTGCTCTTCGGCGCGCGCCGCCTGCTGCTGCAGATGTGCGGCTGGCTCGCCGCCCGCCACAGCGGGATCACCGCCTTCACCCTGAAGTGGTCCCACGACGTGATGCGCTCCAAGGAGGCGGGGGAGGGCGGCGAGATCACGATCCGCACGGCAGAGCCGAGTCGCAATCTCGAACACCTGTGTCGGCTTCTCGCCGAACACCTGGCCCGGGTCGAGCTGAAAGCGCCCGCCGGCGAACTCTGGCTCAGCGCCACCGAGGTCGTCTCGCTCGACGAGAAGAGCCTCTCTCTGCTGCCCGACCCGTCGGAGAAGGGCGAGTCGCTGCAGATGGTGCTCGAGCGCATCGCCGCACGCCTCGGCCCCGACCGCGTGCTGCGCCCGGTCCTCACCGAGGACCACCGCCTGGAGTGGATGCAGATGTGGCAACCCGTGCCACTGCCCGTGCCCCGCAACGGCGCCGAGCCGATCACGATGCCGCAACCGACCTGGGTGCTGCCCCAGCCGCTGAAGCTCGCGACGCGCGGCCACCGACCGCTATACCTGGGCGCGCTGCACCTGCTGACCGGTCCGCACCGCGTTGAAGGCGGCTGGTGGCACCGGCTGGGCGAGGGCGCCGACGCGCGCACCGGCCACGTCCAGCGCGACTACTGGGTCGCGCTCAGCGACCACGCCGGCGTGCTGTGGGTCTACCAGGAACGGCTGGCCAGCGACGAGACCGCCTGGTACCTGCACGGCATCTTCGCGTGAGCGGGCCATGGGCGACAGCGCTTCGATCCCGAATACCGGCGGCGGCCTGCCGGACTACGCCGAGCTGCGCTGCGTCAGCACCTTCAGCTTCCTGGTCGGCGCGAGCCAGCCCGAGGAACTGGTGCAGCGCGCCGCGCAGAT
Source organism: Burkholderiales bacterium (assembly GCA_017302505.1). Lineage (GTDB taxonomy): Bacteria > Pseudomonadota > Gammaproteobacteria > Burkholderiales > Burkholderiaceae_C > Rubrivivax. The sequence goes on along the minus strand of JAFLDH010000008.1, from coordinate 24,989 downwards.
GGGCTACCGCGCGCTTGCACTGACCGACGAGTGCTCGGTCGCCGGCATCGTGCGTGCGCACGTCGAGGCCAAGAAGGCGGATCTCAAGCTCCTGATCGGCAGCCAGTTCGCGGTGACGCCGCCGGTAGGCGAGGGCGAGGACCACCCCGATGAGCCGGGACCCTTCAGCTTCGTCGTACTTGCCTGCCACCTCGACGGCTACGGCAACCTCTGCCAGTTCATCACCAAGCTCCGCCGAGCCTCGGAGAAGGGCACCTACCGGCTCGCGCGCGACGAGATCGCAGCCGACGAACTCGCCGGCTGCGTGGTGATCGCCTCGCCGGCGCGCGGGGCCACGCCGGCACAGTTGGTGGGTCTCACGCGCTGGCTACTGACCCACTTCACCGGCCGCTGCTGGCTCGGCGTCGAACTGCTGCGCCAGCTCGACGACGAGATGTGGCTGCACAAGCTGCGCGAGGCGAGCGAGCTGTCAGCAATCCCACTGGTGGCGCTTGGCGACGTCTACATGCACGTGCGCTCGCGCAAGGCGCTGCACGACGTGATGACCGCGATACGCACCGGCCGGCCGCTGACGGGCTGCGGCCGAGAACTGCAGGTCAACGCCGAGCGGCACCTGCGCACGCGGCTGCGCCTGGCCCAGACCTTTCCGGTCGACCTGCTTGCCGAGACGCTGAACGTCGCTGACCGCTGCAGCTTCTCGCTCGATGAGCTGAAGTACCAGTACCCCGACGAAGTCGTGCCCGCCGGCGAGACGCCGGCGAGCTACCTACGCCGCATCACGTACGAGGGTGCCGGGCGGCGCTGGCCCGCGGGCGTGCCGGCCAAGGTCGAAGCGCAGATCGAGCACGAGCTGCAGCTCATCGGGGAGATGCGCTACGAGCACTACTTCCTGACCGTCTACGACATCGTCGCCTTCGCGCGCTCGCGCCACATCCTCTGCCAGGGCCGCGGTTCGGCGGCCAACTCGGTGGTCTGCTACTGCCTTGGCGTCACCGAGGTCGACCCGGCGCGCATGTCGGTGCTGTTCGAGCGGTTCATCAGCAAGGAGCGCAACGAGCCGCCGGACATCGATGTCGACTTCGAGCATGAGCGGCGCGAGGAAGTCATCCAGTACCTCTACGCGAAGTACGGCCGCGCCCGCGCGGCGCTGACGGCGGTGGCGATCAGCTACCGGCCGAAGTCGGCGATCCGCGATGTCGGCAAGGCGCTTGGGCTTCCGGATGAGACGATCGACGCGCTGGCCAAGAACCACACCTGGTGGGACGGCGGCAGCATCAAGACCGAGCGCATCGTCGAGCTCGGCCTGTCGCTCGACGACCTGGCGATCCGGCAGCTGGTCGAACTGACGAGCCAGATCATGGGCCTGCCGCGCCACCTGTCGCAGCACCCGGGCGGTTTCGTGCTGACCAAGGGACCGCTGTCGCGCATGGTGCCGATCGAGAACGCCTCGATGCCCGATCGCACGGTGATCCAGTGGGACAAGGACGACATCGACGCGCTCGGCCTGCTGAAGGTCGACGTGCTCGCGCTCGGCATGCTGACCGCGATCCGCAAGAGCCTGGACTTCATCAGCGCCCGAAAAGGCTACGCCTTCGGCATGCAGGACATCCCGGCCGAGGACCAGACCACCTACGACATGATCTGCCAGGCCGACACCGTCGGCGTCTTCCAGATCGAAAGCCGCGCGCAGATGAGCATGCTGCCGCGCCTGCGGCCGCGCTGCTTCTACGACCTGGTGATCGAGGTCGCGATCGTGCGGCCGGGGCCGATCCAGGGCGGCATGGTGCACCCGTACCTCAATCGGCGGCAGGGCAAGGAGCCGGTGACGTTTCCGAGCAAGGCGCTCGAGGAGGCGCTCGGGCGCACGCTCGGTGTGCCGGTGTTCCAGGAGCAGGTGATGCAGATCTCGATCCTGGCGGCTGGCTTCACTGCGGGGGAGGCGGATCAGCTGCGACGGGCGATGGCGGCCTGGCGGCGCAAGGGCGGCCTGGAGAAGTACTACGACAAGATCGTCAACGGCATGACCTCGCGCGGATACGAGCAGTCGTTTGCCGAGGCGATCTTCGAGCAGATCAAGGGCTTCAGCGAATACGGCTTTCCGGAGAGCCACGCGGCGAGCTTTGCGCTGCTCGTCTACGCGAGCTGCTGGATCAAGTGCCACCACCCGGCGGAGTTCCTGGCAGCGATGCTCAACAGCCAGCCGTTGGGCTTCTACTCGCCGAGCCAACTGGTGCAGGACGCCAAGCGGCACGGTGTCGAGGTGCGCCGGGTCGACGTGATGCACAGCGACTGGGACTGCACGCTCGAAGGACTGCCCCATCCGCCGGCGGTGCGGCTGGGGCTGCGGATGGTGGTCGGGCTGAAGGCCGAGACGGCGATGCGCATCCTGAAGGAACGCAGCGTGCGGCCGTTCGACGGTGCCGAGGACCTGGCCAAGCGGGCCGAGGTGGAGCAGCACGAGATGACGCTGCTGGCCGCGGCCGATGCGCTGATGAGCCTGGCCGGACACCGGCGGCAGCAGGTCTGGGAGGCGGCGGGGCAGCGCTCGGCGCCGCAGTTGTTGAAGCACGCGCCGGTGGACGAGGACGAGCTTGAGCTGCCGGCGGCGCCGGAAGGCGAGGAGGTGGTGTGGGACTACGCGGCGACCGGCCTCACGCTGAGGCGGCATCCGCTGGCGATCCTGCGGCCGGTGCTCGCGAAGCAGGGCTGGCGCACGGCGGCCGAACTGCATGACCTGGAGACTGGCCGGCTGGCGCGCGCCTGCGGGATCGTGACGGTGCGGCAGCAGCCGGAAACTGCCAAGGGCGTGATGTTCGTGTCGCTCGAGGACGAGACCGGCAGCGTGCAGGTGATCGTGTGGCCGAAGGTGAAGGCGCGGCTGAGGGCACCGCTGCTTCGGTCACGGTTGCTGGCGGTGAAGGGGACGTGGCAGCGCGATGGGGATGTGCGCAACCTCATTGCGGCGCACGTGGAGGACCTGTCCGGGATGCTGGGCGGGTTGATGACGGCGAGCCGGGATTTTCACTAGGGACGACACTTTCGTGCCTCAGGATCGACTTGGAATGCGCACAGGCGATTGAACAACCCATCCACCGCTTATGCTGTGGCGTGAGCCCGACACCACAGTTCGAGGTTCTTGGGATCCGTCCGACGTAGGCGGGTCACCAGCAAGTCAGACTCGGGAGGTCTCTACTGTGCGAATCAACTATCTCAGTCCCCGGGGGGTTCTCGAAGTCGAGCATGCCGCCTTGCGCGAGCTTGAAGCGAAGTTGCCCCGCGACTGGGGTGCCTACGCGGCCTTCCGACTGGTCACGCGAGGTTCCAAGCAACCGCTGGACATCGATCTGCTGTTGCTGACGACCAATCGGATCCTGGTGGTCGAGCTCAAGAATTGGTCCGGCGATATCGAGTATTCGGCCGGTCAGTGGTTCCATCGCGGGGACCCGATGCCGTCGCCGGTAGACATCACCGACAACAAGGCACGCGCGCTGAGAAAGTTCATTCAGGAGAAGAACGCCTCCCTCAAGGTGCCCTTCGTTGAGTCCCTGGTGGTGCTGTGCCATCCGAAGTGCCGCTTGATGAATTTCCCGGACGAGCAACGCCGCTTCGTCGCAATGCTTCCCGACTTCGTACATGCCGCATCCGACGCGACTCGCTACAAGAAGCGCTTTCCCGACATCCCGCCGACGTGGAACTATCGATCGGTAGATCCCCTGCCCCAGCGGCAGCAATACAACGCCATCTTTTCCACATCCAACCCGGCAGTGCTCAAGCGCCGCACCGTGCTGCATGGCTTTGAGCAGATCGAGGACCAGGCGGACTACGTCCATCCACGCAAGATCTGGTCGGAGTTCTTGGCCGAGCACCAGGAGAGCCGAAGTTCCAAGGCGCTACTGCGAAAGTGGAACTTCGAAGAACTCGCTGCTGGTGGCACATCCACAGTCGAGCGCCAGACCATAGGCCTTCGCGAACTGCGCCTGAACGAGACGCTTCGAGTCCAAGCGCCAGAACTGCACGTAGACCTGTTGGAGCCCATTGGCTCGGCGACGGCAGACGACATCACCACCAATTTTGTAGAGGCGTATCGCCTTCCGACAGGCATTGAACGCCTCTCCGAGCACTTGGCTCGCAACGGCGACATGAGCGAGTCTGATCGACGCTCGTTGGCAAAGAGCATCCTGTCTCGCTTCTCAAAGTTGCATGCGTTGGGGATAGCCCACCGCGACATCACGAAGCGCACGTTGTGGGTGCTCGAACCCGCCCGCGTGATCCTGTCGACATTTGCCGCCGCGCGGATCCCCCAAGCTCAAACCGTCGGCGTCCATCGGATTGAGCTGGAGACTGGATCGATCGAACTGCCCGAAGACGAAGGCGTCGCCGCGCACGCGCGGTCATCGGAGCCCTTTGTCCGCGACGTCTTCCTGCTTGGCGTGCTTGTCTACGAAATGCTCGAGGGCCGCGAACTGGAGCGTCTCAACGACGTACCCGTCTACGACAGCACTCTCACGCTCAATGTCCCAGCGCTTGCACCTTGGTACGCCAAGGCCATGGATCTCGACCCTGAAGCACGCTACCGAAACGCATCCGAGGCCCTCGACGCCTTGAACGCTTGCTTGGCCGTCGATGCTGGGCCTGATGTCTGCGCCGAGGACTTCGAGGGCTACGAGACCGACGCCGGTCCGATGACGCTCATGGCCAAGCGCGTGATCTCGTCTGTCCCGACCAAAATGGTCTACGAGTCAGAGCAAAACGGCGACCGCGTCTTAGTGAAGTGCTGGCCGCAGCTCAAGTTCGACCCGAAGTACTCGGCGCGCAACCTGCGGCTGCTCGCTTTTCTGCAGAAGGCCCGGTCGCTGCGGCAGTCCGGGTTCAATGCCGCGCCAGAGGTGCTTGACTTTGGACTGAACACATTCGGCCTGATGCTGGTCACGCGGTGGACGGAAGGTCAGACGCTGACCGAGTGGCTATCGGCCTCCCCAGACGGCCGGCAACGCGCACTCGTCGCGCACGCCCTGCTCAACGCCGTGCGACGCCTTCACGTCTTGGGCCTTTCGCACGGCGACGTGAAGGCGGACAACGTCGTTGTGCCGCAGACCCTTGAGGGCGAGTTGCCCCGGGTCGTGTTGGTGGACATCCCGGATCTGAGCGCCGATGGCGACGATGGGATCACAGTCGGCATGGTGCCGCAGGCATTGGAGAGTGCTTCACCGCTGCACCGCGACGCGTCTGCTGTGTGTGCGCTTGTTCTTGCGCTGCTGCCGGAGGAGTTCGCGGGCACTCGAAGCGACGTAGCGCGTGCTATTGAGTTGGTGGATGCCCTGCCGCCGCTTGACCTTCTGGCGGAGACGCTGCAGGACGAACTCTTCCCGAAGCCGCGGTCGCTTCCGACGTTCAAGACCACCCTCAAGCGCCGTGGCCGTGGCGGGCCCTCGTCGCTGGCCTTGGTCTCCAACAATGGCGAGTACTCGGTGCGCGCGATTCGACATGCGGAGACCGGGCACGTGCGATTCAACGTCGTCGGGATGCGCCAAGACCTCTACATCAAATACGACCCTGAAGAAGACGTTGTCCTAGACGCTGCAGTGAAGGAAATCGACCACATCGATTTCGTCAGCGCCTACCGGCGCAAGGCGTTCTCGCTGAACGCAGAGATACAAGTCACCTTTGCGGAAGAGGCTGACGTCGCCGCATTGGCCGGTTTGCTCTATCAGCTCTACAGCGCGAACGCCCCGGATGAGCCTGAAGGTGATGAAACTGCCGCGGCCGTCGGTGCCGACCCATACGCCCGTCAGTCTGAGGCCGCGCCGTTGCAGCGGGTTTCGGCAATGGCACTCTGGACGGCGCTGTCGGACACCGATGAAATGAACGTCACCAAGATCACGGTGCGGCAAGGCGCGAAGCAATTCCCCCCGCAAAGCGATGAGTGGATCATCCCCTTTGACTGCGAGGGCGGGGTTCTCGACTTCTCGGAGGACGAGGACATAGAGTTGCTGGAGCGCGGGGTGGACGCTACCGACGGCAGCGACCGATGGTTCACCGTGGGCTGGGTCTCGCCTGACATCGGGCGCGACGTGATGCGGGTGCATGCCAAGAGCATGCGCTTCTCTCCGAAGACCGGCGATGTCCTGCATGTGCGCGGCACCTTCGAAAGAGTTGCGTCCGAACGGCGGGTAGCGGCGATGAAGAGGGTGCTCGCGGGTGGTGGCCTCATCCCTTCGCTGGTTGATTACTTCGATCCAGATACCGAACGGATGCCGAAGCATGACGTCGCGGTCGACCTGGGGGACCTCGGTGAGTACGACCTCAACGCATCCCAGGAAGAAGCATTGCGGACGGCCCTGTCGTACGGCCCGATCTCACTACTGCAGGGGCCACCCGGCACGGGGAAGACAAAGTTCATTGCATCGTTTGTTCACCTGGTTCTATCGCGGGGGCTGGGTCACAACATCTTGCTGGTCAGCCAGTCGCACGAGGCAGTGAACAACGCGATGGACAAGGTGACCGGATCGCTGCGTGCCTCGAACATGGAGGTGTCCATGGTGCGCGTCGGTCTGCAATCCATGGTGTCACCCGGTCTCCGTAGCGTCCAAGAAGATTCGCTGCGCCAGCGCTACCGTGAGAGCTTTGACGCTGAAATCAAGGATCGCGTTCGAGCGGTGGGCGTCGCCATGGGCCTACCGGAAGGCTATGTGCGGGCCGCGACGGAACTTCACACGACACTAGGGCCATTGCTCGAGAGCATTGACCGCCTCACACGCGCTATCGACGAGGCCGACGGCAAAGACGCCTCGGCCAAAGAGCATCTGCAAAGGCTTAGTCAGGTGGTCGTCGAGGTCGCGGGACGTCAATTCGACATTCATGCGTCGGTTGGCGATGAAGCCAACTTCCGCGATCTCCTGGACGACAGGCTAGAGGCACTGGCTCATCAGCACGGCTCGCCGAGCCCGGCCAAACGCGCTCGTCTGGCGCAGATCGCTCGCCTGTCGACGGAGTTTACCCAGGTGCTGCGCAGCCCGCGCTCCAACTACACCGCCTTCCTCGCACGCAGTTCCAGCATTGTCGCGGGTACCTGCGTAGGCGTTGGCAAGCAGGCGCTTGGCATCACGGAAGTTCCCTACGACTGGGTCATTGTCGATGAGGCGGCACGAGCGTCTCCGATGGAGTTGGTCGTCGCGATGCAGGCTGGAAAGCGAGTGCTGTTGGTGGGAGATCACCTGCAACTGCCGCCGTCCTACCCTCGCACCGTTGAGGACCAAGCCTCAGCGCTGCTGGGAATGTCGCGCAAGGACTTCCGGCGGATGAACAACTTCCAGCGGGCGTTCTCCTCGAAGTATGGCCAGTCGGTTGGACGGACCTTACGCGTGCAGTACCGCATGGCGGAGCACATCAGCCGGCTGGTGTCGCACTGCTTCTACGCCGATGCACTCGAGGTCGGGCGCACACCACCGGGGGACGAATACGAGAGTCTGCCGCCGTTCCTCGCCTCGCAGGTCGTATGGGTCGACACCCAAGACCAGGGTCGCGAGGCCTTCCACCGTTCAGCCGGCACCCACGAAGGTGCGCTTGTGAATGAGCAAGAAGCTGCAGCTGTCGTAGAAGTAGTTCGGGCCATCCTGACTTCGGCGGAGTTCTTGGAACAGGTACAAGCGAAAGAAGGCGACCGTGAGCCCGTCATCGGGGTCATCGCCATGTACGCCGATCAACGCGACTTGATCCGGAAGAAGCTCGAGCAGGCTGAATGGGCATCCGGTCTTCGTGGCCGCTTCTCAGTAGGTACGGTGGACAGCTACCAGGGCAAGGAGAACCGCATCATCGTGCTCTCGGTGGTGCGCAACGACACCAGCGAGCAAATCGGCTTCCTGAACGATCCGGAGCGGATCAACGTGGCGATGTCCCGAGCGAAGGATCGGCTGGTGATCGTGAGCTCTTCAGCCATGTGGAGGCCTCGCACGGCTACACCGATGCACCGCGTGCTTGATGAAGTCGCTCGCCTTGCGGAGCAACGACTCGCCCAGTTCGTGCCGTCCAAGGAATTGAAGCGGAGCCTGTCTCATGCGTGAGCGTTTCAATACTGTCGCAGTGGCCATTCCGGCGCAACTCTTCAACGTTCGCTGCCATGTCTCCATCGATCGCCAGGTTCCTGTCATGACGGACTTTGCGGTGCGCTTGCTGCATCTGAGCGGTCCATTGGAGGTCGGCGCGCTGCGAGAGTACTTTGGCCTCTCCCCAAGTGAGTTGCGGGATCTGCTTGAACTCTTGAGGGAAGAAGGCCTCGTCGGCGAGGCCAACGGCCGAATTTCATTGACGTCGTATGCCGAATCGCGTTTCGCGGCATCGTCTGACGGGTTGCCGCGGTTCACGAAGATCGCTGAGCGGCAGAGCCGTCCCGTCTTCGAGTTGCTGAGCTTCACACCGCTGCCAAAGGCATTGTCGAGCAGCTATTGGGACAACGCCCTGGAACTGAAGTGGAACTCGGACGATCCCATGGAAGGTAAGACGATCGACCGCGCAGAGGCGGCGTTTCACAAGCACTTCCTCGACATCGAGCGCTTCGAACTGGAAGAGGTCTCCCGACGCGCCTACGCTTGCTACAAGGTGGATGAGATCCGCGCCGGTCGCCCGTTCAGCGTCCCGCTTCCCGTGCACTTCGAAGTCGACGTCGAGGGCAATGTTGAGTTCGAGATTGATGCACAGCTCGAACTCTTGCCGGAGTCGCTGCGCTCTCAGGTGAGAACGCTGACTGCCGATCGGATCGCCGCCCTCTCGATTCGAGCCGACCACCTGCGCGCCTTCATTGAGCGATTCGACGATGAATTGCTGGCGCGTTATCTGCTGACTCCGTCCACCAGTGGTGAGAAGACCACCGTGGTCAAGCCTGACGGGCGGATAGGGTTGCGAAAGGATCCGACACTCGACTTTGCACGGTACGTGCGAGACGTGCATGGACAGGCGAACGGCGAGGTCTATGACGCAGGCAAGAGCAAGGCTCTCCTGGGTGCGCTCTACATGCCCAAATGCCAGTCGCGTCTTCTCGATGTGTTGCGCAAATCGCTCTCTGCTCCCAAGAGGACGGCGCATCCCGAACTTCCAGCCGCCATCTTTTGGGTGATTCCGGATTCCGATCTGTGGGGACGTACGAGCCTTGTTCGTGACCTCATCAACGGCATCCGTGCCGCGCTCAAGGAGGGCATGGGCTCAGAACTGGACATTGTTGCCGTTGCGCCATGCCGGCAGGATGAGAACCGAGATCGCCTGGTCAAGCGTGCGCGCCATCTGCTCGATGCAGGTTTCAGCCGAGTGCTTCTTGGTCCCTACCAGCCCGCGCAAGAGTGCATCGAGGTCTTGCTGGTCCCCGGCATCTTCGGCGCAGCGGCGTATCAGTGGGCGGTTCCCAGCGCCGATCGATACAACGTGCCACTGGGGTTTGTAACCCAGTCCGATGCCAAGCTGCGGAAGATGGCTGAGTTTGCCCGGGCAGTGTTGGCGTCATCGCTCTACGGCTCTGGTCGAGGGAACGGCAGCACGCCCGACGAGCGCAGGTTCTGGTTTGGTGACGCGGTCGTGAGCGACTTCGCCTTCCTTGACCACTTTGCGACCCTGCCACATGACGCGGTCGGCTGACTGGCGCCGAAGCGCGGCGTCGCGACCGGATTCGACAGCTGAAATCCGCTCAAGTTGACATAAACATTATTGTCGCGCATTAGCGGTTTGGGCGACAATCGCGGCAGAAGCATACGAGATGAGCGCTGCTCCCGCCAGCGCTGGCTTTGCTGGGACCTTGTCGCCCTTGTGGCGCGGTGCTTCCGGACTCTCATCGAATCTCGTGCTTGGGCCGGCGGTCGTTGCACGACTTCTGTCAACCGTGCACAATGATTCCATCTCTGATGCGGTGGATCCTATGCACAGCATGACCTTGGAACAACTGCGCGCCACCGCGGCCGCCGGCGGCGTCGCCGGCGTCACGCTCAAGGGCCAGGGCGGCGCCTTCATGCTGCGCATCGCCACCCGAAGCGGCCAGGACGCCGTCCTGGCCAAGGCCCGCAGCACCGAGCCGCGCCGCTTCGGCAACCCGGCTTCGGCCATGATCCTGCTGCGCGAGGTTGGCATCGCCGTGGCGCAGCTCGACGCCACCGACTGGAACCCCGACGAAAAGGACATGAGCCGCAGCCGCTCCAGCCAGGCCGAAGCGATGCGCACGGCCCACCAGGCTGCGGCGCACAACCGGTGGCTCGCCGCCGAGATCCAGGAATCGCTCGACGATCCGCGCCCGAGCGTCCCGCACGACGAGGCCATGGCGGCCATGGATGCCGAAATCGATGCGATCGAGCTCCAGCGTGCCGGCTCCGCACGAAGGAAAGGCGCATGAGCACGACGCCGCGCCAACCCGATCAGGTCATTGCGCAGGCGATGCTGGCCGCCGCCGCTGAAGCGCCGCCCCCTGCGATCACCTCCGAGGAAGTGGCGGCACTCGAGCGCCTGCTCGCGCATGCCAGGCGCGACTCCGGGCAGAGCCGGGTCGTTGCGGACTTTCTGCTGGCCTGGTGGAACACAGGCAGCTGCGGTGCCTTCGACCTGACCTCGCTGTGGGCACTGGACACCGCCATCGTGGCCGACATGACGACCGTGTTCGGCCTGATCGGCCGCGTTCACCGCTACCCCGACAGCCTGGGCTATGAGGCCGAGTTCAAGGCCATCGTGCAGGCCTGGCGGCCGGAGCTCGGGGACTGATGCCGGGGGCCGACTACCGCATCGCCTGGCGTCCCAAGGCTCTGGAAGACCTGCGCAGCATCGTCCGCTACATCGCCCAGGACAGTCCTACCCGAGCGCGCGCCTTCGGCAAGAAGCTGCGCGAGAAGGTCCAGCCGCTGGCCCAGCACCCGCTGCTCGGCCATGAGGGCCGCCCCGGGCTGCCAGCCGACGTTCGCGAACTCGTGCTGCACGCCAACTACATCGCCTTCTATCGGGTGATCGACACCTCTCGCACCGTCGAGATCCTGCGGGTCAAGCACGTGGCTCAGCAAACGCCGTGAGACGCAGGGGCGAGTCCGCAGGTGCGTCGGGACGGCTGGCCATCTGAATTCGGCGCCCGATTTCGGCGGGGGGTTGGACCGGGGTTTCGAGTTGCGCGGTCACGTGGTCGGCCGCACGATGGGGTGCCCTGCACCCGCTGCGCCATGAAGCCCCGGACATCACCGTTGCGAACCGCGCTCGCTGGCCTTTGTGGTCCCTCCGGACGGGATCAGGCCAGCGCCGACGGCTTGCTCGCGGTCGCTGGCCTGCAACTGCAGGCCTACGATCCGCCCGCAAGCTTTGCGGACCCGCGGCTGGAAGCGCTTTGTCGGGAGGCCGCGCGAAGAGGCTTGGTGATCACCGACGGCCAGGGGCGCCTGGTCGGCGATCTGCGTGCTGTGTCGGTCAACGAGGTGCTGCCAGGTTTCAGGGGCGTTTGACGCACTCGACGGCACCCCCTTCCGCGCTGCAGCGCCGACGCCGACTCACCGGGAGCTGGAGGCGCCGCCCGAGTTGCTCGTGGTGGCCGAATTGGCAGCGGCGGTGCGATCGCGCGCCAAGGTCTGGATGATCGTGCCGACCATCTTGTCGGCCTTCGAGGGCTTGGCGACGTAGGCGTCGAAGAGATGGCCGTGCTGCTCGGCCAGTCCGAAGGCGCTCATGGCGATCAGTCTGGTGTCGCACTTCGGCGAGCGAGCCCTTAGTCTTCGTGCCAGCTCGTAGCCATCCGCGCCGGGCATCTGGATGTCCACCAGCGCCACCTCGAAGGCCTTCGAACCGAGTTCTAGCAGCGCCTCGTCGGTGCCCGGCGCTTCCACACACTCGGCTCCCTTGGCGCGCAGCAGATCTGCGACGGCGCTGCGAACGGAGTCTTCATCGTCGACAACGAGGACGTGCAGGCCCGACAGGCTCGCTGATCCAGCCAGCGGTCGCGTCGGTTGCTGGTCCAGCACCTTCACCGGGATATGCACGGTGGCCCTGGTGCCGTGGCCCTTCTCCGACTTGATCTCCGCTGTCCCGCCGAGCTGGGCGACGAGGGACCGCACGATCGACAGCCCCAGTCCCAGCCCGCGCGCTTCGCGGGTGCCTCGAAACCACGGATCGAAGACATTCGGCAGAACCTCTTCGGCGATGCCGCTGCCCGTGTCGCTCACCCACAAGGTCATGGTGTGGGGCCCGTCGCCATCCACGTCCGCGTGGATCTCGATGTGGCCATGGCTCGTGTACTTGACCGCGTTGCTCACCAGGTTCCCGATGATCTGCTGCAGGCGCATGTCGTCGGCAAGCAGCGAGATGGCCGGGACGGTGACGCGCACGTCGACCCCCTTGCGGTTGGCCAACTCCCGGAGTTCGGTGATCGACGCAGCCACCACTTCGTCCAGCCGCACCGGGCGTTCACGGATCTCGTAGCCTGCGGCCTGATTGGCCCGCACGAAGGCGGCCAGGTCATTGGCCTGGTGCATCAGTTGGTCGGCCGCTCGTGACAGCCGCTGGACCGGCTCCTGAAGGCCTTTGGACCTCTCGTCAGCGGTCTTGAGCGCGAGCAGGTCGGCCAGGGCGACGATCGTCTGCAGGGGCGTGCGGAACTCGTGCGAGACCTTGGCGATGAACAGGTCCCGTGTGGCCGCCGCTTCGTTGCGGGCCGACTCGGCCGCCAGCTTGGCTTCGGTGAGTTCCAGCTCTGCGAGGCGCGCGTGGTCAGCCCTCAGGCGATCGCGTTCGAGCAGGGCTCTCGCGAGCCGTTCGCCCGCTGCCTTCGACAACTGCGCGGACCGGTGCATCGTGAAGCCGAACCCGGCCACGATGGCGGCCAGTCCGATCGAGCGCAGGCCGTCGAAGGCCAGATGGGCGATGACCAGCGACGCCACCTGCGGCACGATCATGTAGAGGTAGGCACGCCCTGCCAACGGGGCATACAGGGCCGCCACGCCGGCCGATCCAGCCAGCAGCATCGGGTAGGCGATCTGCGCGACCTCTTTGAGGTGCGGGTAGATGGCCAGGGCACCGTAGCCCCACATGAGACCGGACAGGCCGGCGTTGAGCTCGACCTCGCGTCGCGCTGCCCGCGCCATTGCCTCGTCAAAGGGTTCGCGCCAGCGGTAGCGCTTGCTCATCGACCAGCGCCAGCCCGATGCCGCGAGCCCGAATGCGCCGAAGATCGTTCCCGGCACGCTCAGCCCGGCCTCGAACGCCATGTACACGACCAGCGCGACCGCGGCCAGCAGCAGCGGCACGTTGGCCACAGCCGAGACGACGGCGTTGGCAGTCATCGCGCGCGCAGTCTCACCGGCGTCGGGCGAGTAGTCCCCGCCAGCAGCCTTGCCCGCGACTTCGACCTGCGGTCCCTCCGCGGCCCTGCCCTGCTCACTCATGTCGTTTTTCGTCCTGAGATTGGTCCGTCTGCCCGCTCCAACGGTTCGTCGACTGGTTCTGTTGTCCATGCCCCAGGGTGCTCGGCGTCTGCGCGCCGTCAAGCCCGCCTGCAAGAGGTACGCAGACCGTCTCAACCTGCATCCAACCGCACTGAGGTGAACGCAGAGTTTCCACGTTCCTTCTGCAATGCGGCCCGACCGATCGAAACAGGCCCTGCAAATCGTCTGTAGCGCGGCGCGACCACGGGCGCGCTGCAACCAATCTTCCCGCCGGTCGGCGAATTCACCGATCGCCCCAACGAGCGAGTTGATGGGTACCCACCATTGGGGGCCCACGTCGCGGTGCACCGGCAGGAGGGCCTGACGGGTGGTGCTCCGTCGCGTGCACTGCCGGATACCGGGCGCCCAAATCCGAACCAACGGCGCCGCCGCTCGCCCCCTCTCCTGGCTTGCGTCTTTGGGGCCGGCGAAGTGGCCAAGGCAGGAATGCTGGCGAAGCAACGTCCCGCGCCGTTGGTTCGGTTTTATGATCCTTGCCCATGGCCACCCAGAACCTTGACCTGTTCGACGACGCCGACCCGGCTGACCAGGTGCGGGCGTACCAGGAGGCCTTCGATCAATGGCTCGATCACCAGCGCACGGCAGCCTCGCGCAAGATCACATTGACGTCCTCCATCCGCGCGTACACGGTGCTGTGGCAGGCTTTCGCCGAGTGGTGCCTGAGTCAGTCACCCGTGATCGGCCTGGATGGCATCTCCGAAGCGGACCTCGGCGCGTTCATCAACAGCCGGCTCGAACCCGCCAACGCGTCTCGTGCAAAGCCCAGCCGGCTCAAGGAGGCCGGGAAGTTCACGCCGCGGCACGCATGGCGCCTACTGAAGCTCATCGACAGCGTGCTGGAGATCCGCGCAGTGGCCACCGGGGCTGCCGCCCCGAACCGGGCGGCAGCCACCCTGCTGCAATCCCGTGAGGATTGGCTCTATGCCAACGCCAATCGGCGCGACGCACTGCCCGACTACCTGGCCCCTGCCGAGGCCCGCATCCTCGTCAACTACCTCTCCGCTGGGCTGCCCCGTTCGGGCCGTCGCGGCGCCGACATCACGTGGCAGGAACTGCGCAATCGCACTGCCGTCGCGCTGCACCTGGGCTCCGGGCTGACCCCCGCGGACGTCCGCATGCTTCGCCTGACATCCCCCGTGCTGCGCACGGGCGAAGAGAAAGGCGTGCCGGGCACCGTCCACGTGCCCGCCTACGGCGACAGCCCGGAACGTGAAGCACCGGTGATCAAGTGGGCAGGCCGCGTGCTGGCCTACTGGCTGCAGGTGCGCAAGGAACAGAAGCTCGCTGGCGACTTCCTGTTTCCCGCGACGCGTACTGGCAAGCCATGGGGCAAGGTGACCCACTACGACGCGGTGAAGGCGGTCCTCGAAGCCTCCGGCATCGACAAGAGCCTGGTCGAGGGCGGTGCCTACCGCCTGCGCCACACCTTCGCGCTGCGCCAGCTGCGCCGCGGCAAGTCACCGGACCTGGTGGCCAAGTGGCTCGGGGTGGTCGAGATGCGGGTGATGGACCGCTACCGGCGCGTCGACTACTCGAGTGAGCGCCCGGACTGACCGCGGCTGGCACTGGATCCTGCCGCACGAGCCCATGCCCGCCGACCTGATGGCCATCGCCCACGTCCGCAGGTTGCTGCTGGAACTCGGCATGGAGGAAGCGCCGGAGCAGATCGTCCCGGCTGCGCTCGGCTATTCGGTTTGGGTGTCGCTGCCCATCGCAGAGCTGGCAGGCAGAACGCCGAAGGAACTGGTGGCCGACGCGGAGGGCAGCGCCGCGCTTCGCCGCTGGATCGTCGGTCGGCTCGGCCTCGGCAGCTAAGCGCCGGCGGCCATCGACTCGGTCTCCTGACCCGCGGCTTGCGGAATCGGCGTTGCCGTCTGCTCACCCGAAACTGGAGGGGGTTCATCGACGCGCTGATCGGCTGCAGCTTCGCCCGCGAGGGGCCCGTCCTGGTCGGGGTTGGTCGAGGGCGCTGGTCGTGGGGCCGGCGGCCGCGGCTTGGCAGCTTCCGCTGCCAGCCTCGCGTCACGTTCGTTCATGCGGCGACGCACGCCCATCCAGAGGTTGCGCGCCTTGGTCGAGATGCTCAGCACGACCCGCTTGTACAGGGACCGGCGCGTCTCGAGCTCGCGTTCACTGATGATCTCCTCGATGGCCAGCGTCTCCATCATCGGCATGATGATGTCGAGCTTGTGCATCAGGTCGAAGTAGCGCCGGCCGAACGAGGAAGTGATGCCGATTTCTTCCTGCAGAGGCACCGTGTCGTAGGACGCCAGCGTCTCGATGTTGTGGTGCTTGAGCAGCGCCTCGGCCTGGTCGATGGCTCTGTTGATCTCATCCGTCGCCGCGTCCAGCGCCTCGCGGATGTTCTGCTCGATGCGTTCCACCACCTCGTGATCGAGCTTGGCACGGCCGAGCTGGCTGATGAAGTACATCGACGCCTGGAAGCTGTAGAAGCAGCGCGCGAACATGCGTTTGGCATGCGGGCTGGAGAGGTGCGTGGTCCGCTTCAGCGAGGCGCCTTCGACCTTGCGAAAGTCCGCCCGGTACTCGTCCTTGTTCAGAATGCGCTCGTTCACCTGGCCGGTGTCGATGACGGCGAGTCGGGTTGAGGTCATGGCACGCTCCGTTGTCCAAGTGAGGTTGGGCGGGTACCGCAATCATCCCGACCACCGCCAACGCGCGCCACCGGAAAGGCGGGTCGAACCCCCCCTCCAAATCGACCGTCGCGTCGCCGTTGACAGCGCACGGCGCCGGGCGCTAAGGTTCACGCTTGTGCAGTAGCTGGCCCTGCACTTCAAATCAGGCAAGCCCTCCAGAGCGTCGCTTAGACGCACCGCCCGGCCCCGCCGGGAACATCCGCATCCGCCGATCAGCCTTTCGAGGCGCGACCCGTTTCGTCGTGCGCCGAAAGGTCTCTCCCGATCGGTAGCTGGCACACCGATCCAGCGGCTCTTGCCGCCCAAGCCAGCCCTATATGCCGGTTCATGACCGGCCACTCACTCAACCCCCGCGGGGCAACTGCTGCCCCTGCGGGGATGGGCGTTGCCTCGCGCATCCATGGAGGCAGCAATGCTCAACATGAGTGTCGCCAACGCTTGCATCCGAGGTTCGCTGTTTGACCTCGACGAACCCCCATCCATCCCCGGCCGTGCCGATGCCGTCCATACCCTGCAACTGCACCAGTTGCCGCTGCAGACCCAGGACGCGCCGCAGCCGTTGATCGCGATCGAAGACGCTCCCGAGTGGAGCGAGTCCGCCGTGGTGCAACTGCACTGGGTGCTGCTGCAGGAGCTGAGAAAGCTCACCGATCCCGAAACGCCGCTGGAAGAGAAGATCGAGACGCTCGACTGGGCATTGACCAGTCCGTCGAACGATCACCTCCCCTTCTCGTTCGCCTCGTGCGTCCGCGTCGTCGGCACCAGCCCCATGTCGCCCACGGCGTACTTCGGCCGCGTCGACGTCGACGAGTTGCGCCAATGGCTGCTCGTCAACGCGCGGCGCTGGCTTCGCGAATCCATCGCGCGCTACCCGCAGTGGGCCCAGGAGCTGTTCTACAGCGACCCCCACTTCGCCGCCGCCCAGCTGACGGCGAATCCCCAGTGGCTCAACGAGCAGATCCGGCGGCACGAGGCATCGACATCGTCGCAGGCCGCCCAGCGAGACCTGTTCGCGCTGGCATCGCACATCGGTGACGAAGTGCAGGAGGCCGCATGCCCGCTCAACTGATGCGTCCCGAGGTGCTGCTGCTGATCGTCGTCGTGCTCTGGGGCATCGCCGGGAAGCTGGACGAGCCTCTCGAGGGCTTCGACCCGGAGCCCGTGCAGGCCGAGGCCGCCGCAACCGAGGGCGACCCGGCCGCGCAGGCGCTGCACCTGCTGTGTGTCGTGGAGGAGGCCGGGCCGGGCTCGGTGCGCCAAACCCCCACGCCCGTCCTCACGGCGTACTCGCCGACCCCACCTGGGGCGGCAGGCCGCCACGCCGCAACAAGCCGCCGTCTGACGTGCGTCGTCACCGACGAACAGGAGACCCCGTGAACCACCTCAACCTGTCCATCCGCGCGCTGCCCATGCAGCGCCTGCTGCCGGTGCGATCGCTCGACGAGTTCGAGCACCTCGTGAAGGAAATCGAAGTCCTCACCGGCGCGCCCGGCCGCACGTTCGTGGTCGCCGGCGCCGATCGGCCCGCCTACCAGGTGCACGCCGACGTCGCTGGATTCCAGATCGCCCGGCTCGACAGCGCCATGCCGCACGAAGTGCTGGCCACGGCACGCGAGCTGGCCAGCCACCCCATCGGAAGCGCCATGGCGTGCGGCCTGCTCTACACGGAGCCGTTGGCGCAGTAGCGCAACTCGAACGACCGGCCTTCGCAGGTCGGTCCTTTCAAGGAGAACACCATCATGTCGATGAACCTTCCCTCCATCGGCTCCGCACAGACCCCCTACGGCCTGGCCAGCATCCACGTGGGCCGCTATCCCGTCGGCGGCGCCCTGTTCGTCGAGCTCTACACGGCCGACGACGAGATACCGGAGCCGCTGGCCATGCTGAGCTGCAACCTGGCGCCTTCGGGTGTCACGCTCGCCGACGACGAGTTCTGCGTGAAGTCGTGGTCCGAGAACGAACCGCTGATCGAGCCCCTGCTCGCCACCGGCCTCTTCGAGGACACCGGCCGTCGCACGCCAACCGGCTACGCGGTCTCGCCGACCTGGCGCATCAAGGACCCGCAGTTCGTGCCACCACGGCGCGGACGCTGAAGATCCTGAGCACCACCGTGGTCGGTCGCATCGCCCCCCAGGCGGCGCGGCTGACCCCGGTGGCCCGCTGTCGTCGAAAGTCGCGCGACGTGCTGGCGGTTCTTTCCCGAGGGAGTGCAACCCTTAGGAAAGCATCGCTTCCCCAGCAGGCAGCTGACAGGCCTGGCGCCCTACGGCGCGAAGTCAGCCCTTCAATCGCGGCCACTGCCCAGCAGTGGCCACACACCGGACCAGACCCGTCTTGTCCGGGCCATCCCCCGTCGGGCGGCACACCGATCGGCCTGCAAAGGCCATCCGCCGACCTCCCGCCCACAAAGCGCATCCGAGCGTTGCCGGTTGCCTCGCAACACCGCGAGCAGCCTGGCAGCGCCTTGCCGCGTGGGTACCCCGTTCCCGAGGAGTTTTCATGAACCTCAGAGACCTTGTCCCCTCCGCCGCGGCCCTGAAGCCGCAAGCGATCAGCCTCGATGTCCTGCGCGAGAAGTACTGCAAGGACAACGAGACGTCGATCGAGGACGTCAACGCGCGCGTCGCCAACGCGCTCGCGGACGTCGAGCCCGAACGTCGAGACCAGCACCGTGAAGCCTTTCTGTGGGCACTGCAGCAGGGCTTCCTGCCGGCCGGTCGCATCCAGTCCGCCGCAGGCACGCCGCTCGCGGCCACGCTCATCAATTGCTTCGTGCAGCCGGTGGGCGACTCCATCGCGCAAGTCGACGATGGCTATCCCGGCATCTACACCGCGCTGACCGAAGCCGCCGAGACCATGCGGCGCGGCGGCGGCGTGGGCTACGACTTCTCGCGCATCCGCCCGCGCGGCGCTTGGGTGGGCAGCACACGCAGCCACGCTTCGGGCCCGGTGAGCTACATGCAGATCTTCGACCGCTCGTGCGAAACCGTGGAAAGCGCCGGCGCGCGGCGCGGCGCCCAGATGGGCGTCCTGCGCTGCGAGCACCCGGACATCGAGGAGTTCATTCACGCCAAGGACGACGGTGGCCTGAAGAACTTCAACCTCTCCATCGCCGTGACCGATGCGTTCATGCAGGCCGTCCTGGCCGATGGCGAGGTGGACCTGGTTCACCGAGCCGAGCCGGGCGAAGCACAAAAGGCCACTGGCGCGCGCCGACGCGAAGGCAGCGAGCGCGCCTGGATCTACCGCACCGTGAAGGCCCGCGACCTGTGGGACCAGATCATGCGGTCCACCTACGACCACGCCGAACCCGGCGTGCTCTTCATCGACACGATCAACCGCGACAACAACCTGTCGTACTGCGAGACGATCGAGAGCTGCAATCCCTGTAGCGAGCAGTCGCTGCCGGCCTATGGCTGCTGCTGCCTGGGCTCCATCGACCTGACACGGTTCGTGCTCGATCCGTTCGAGCCGGCGGCGCGCTTCGACGACCAACGGTTCACGCAAGTGGCCGGCGTCGCGGTGCGCATGCTGGACAACGTGCTCGACACGACGGTGTGGCCGCTGGCGCAACAGCAGCGGCAGGCGATCGACAAGCGCCGGGTGGGTCTGGGCTTCACCGGCCTGGGCGATGCCCTCGTGATGCTGGGCCTTGCCTACGGCACGCCCGAAGCGCGCGCGGAGGCCCGGCGCATCGCCGAGTTGATGCGCGACGCGGCCTACGCGGCGTCGGTGGAACTCGCGCGCGAGCGGGGGGCCTTCCCGGCGTTCGATGCCGAGCACTACCTGTCGCCTGGCACTTTCGCCTCGCGTCTGCCTGCGCACCTGCGCGAGCAGATCCGGCAGCACGGCATCCGCAACTCGCACCTGCTGTCCATCGCGCCCACGGGCACGATCAGCCTGGCCTTTGCGGACAACGCCAGCAATGGCATCGAGCCCGCCTTCAGCTGGAGCTACCAGCGCAAGAAGCGCATGCCGGACGGCAGCACGAAGGAGTACGCCGTCGAGGATCATGCGTGGCGGCTGTATCGGCATCTGAAGGGCGAGCAGGCAACGCTGACACCGGCGTTCGTCACCGCGCTGGAGCTCAGCGCGACCGACCACGTGGCCATGGTGGCCGCCGTGGCGCCGTGCATCGACACCGCCATCTCCAAGACGGTCAACGTCCCGGCGGACTACCCCTACGCGGACTTCAAGGACCTGTACCTGCAGGCCTGGCAGGCCGGCATCAAGGGACTGGCTACCTTCCGGCCCAACCCCGTGACCGGGGCGGTGCTGAGCGTCCAAAGTGCCCCGGCGGCCACGTTGCCCACATCGGACGGTGATGACCCGCTGCGCCGGCAGTTCGACAGCCGGCCGCCGGGCGATCTCGAAGGGGTCACCTCGAAGGTCGAGTACTGCACGAGCGAAGGCAAGAAGTCGGTCTACCTGACCATCAACTTCATGCGCGTGGCGGGAACCGTCGACGGCCGCCAGGTCGTCATCGAACGGCCGGTCGAGTTCTTCATGCCGGCCGGACAGCGCGACGAGGGCCAGCAATGGATCGCGTCGAACATGCGGATGCTCTCGATGGTCGGCCGCTCCGGCGGGTCGATCGAGAAGGCACTGCAGAACATGCGCGAGGTGGTCTGGGACAAGGGGCCCGTGCAATGCGGCGTCGTCTTGCGTGGCGATGGCCACACCGCGCGGCGCTGGCATGAATCCGAGGTCGCCGCGATCGGCTACTGGCTGCAGCAGATGCTGGCCAAGCGCGGGTTTCTGGATGCCGACGGCCACCAGGTGCCTGTGCTCGAGATGTCCGCAAGGCTGTCTCGCCAGCTCGAACTGCAGTTGGGCGGAGACGATGACTCGGTCGCAATCGACCGGCACGACACGCAGCCTGCGACCACGAGCTTCGTGACCCGTGGCCGCCAGTGCCCGGAGTGCGGGGCGCGCGCGCTGCAACGCGTGGATGGCTGCGAACGCTGCACCGAGTGCAACCACGTCGGCAGCTGCGGCTGAATCTTCCATCGAGGACCTGGGGAGTGCACGGAGTTCCGCCCTCGTGGCGAGGCTCCGGTCACCCAGCCTCAATCCATTGGACAAGACCATGAACCATGACTTTGAAGCGCGCGTGAGCGACGTGAAGTCCCGTGCGCACGGGCATTGGACGGGCATCCTGCGGTCGCTGGGCGTCGACGAAGACATCCTCAAGGGCAAAAACCTGCCCTGCCCGATCGACGGCTGCGGCGGCACCGACCGCTTCCAGTACACCGACAAATTCGGCGAAGGCAACTACCACTGCCGCTCGTGCGGTGCGGGTGGCGGACTGAAGCTCGCCCACGCGGTACGCGGCGGGCGGTTCAGTGAACTGCTCGACGACATCGAGTCGCTGGTGGGATCGGTGCGGCCGGCGACATTGACCGGCCTGGCCGGCCCGACGCTGGAGCGGATGAAGCGGCTGTGCCACCAGACCTGGACCGAGGCCAAGCCGGTCACCATCGGCGACGAAGTCGACCGCTACCTGCGCGGCCGCGGCATCAACCAGGGCGCCTACCCCAGGACGCTGCGGTTTCATCCGGCCCTGGGCTACTACGAGAAGCAACCCGGGCAGAAGCGCTCGAAGCTGATCGCCAGCTACGCCGCGATGGTCGCCTGTGTGCAGGGGCCGGACGGCCACGCCGTCACCCTGCACCGGACGTACCTCAAGGAGGGTCGCAAGGCACTCGGCGAGCAGTCCAAGAAGCTGCTGTCCGCCGGCATCAACGGCGCGGCCGTGCGACTCGACGAGGCCACGGACGAACTGGCGCTCACCGAAGGGATCGAGACCGCGCTGGCGGTGCGCCTGCGAACCGGCAAGCCGACCTGGGCGGCCATCAACTGCGGCAACCTCGAGAGGATCTGGATCCCCGAGCAGGTGCGGCGGGTGTGCATCTACGCGGACAACGACGCGGACGCCGAGTTCGCTGGCCAGGCCTCGGCCTACATCCTCGCCCAGCGCCTCGTGCGCGAAGCGAAGAAGGCCGGCATCCATCGCACGGTCGAAGTCTTCGTGCCCCGCCAAGCGGGCACGGACTGGGCCGACATCTGGCTCGCCTCGCTTGCCAAGGACAAGCGCGCGGCGTAGGCTTTCAGGGGTGGCAGCAATGCCACCCACTCTTTCCGTGTGCCCCGTGCGGGCACAGCGACAGAGGTTTCCCAAGTGGCAGCTGCCAGGCCACGCTGAACTCCAGCGAAGGTAGCCCTTCAATCCCAGTGCACGACGGTCGCCGTTCGTGCCGCATCGCCGCTCAGCCACGCTGAGCCCACACCCCCGCGGGGACGCGCTTCCCCGCTGCAGGGGTAGAGCCGTCCCCGTATTTCATTTGGAGATCTCCATGAAGTACGGACGTTCCCTCGTCGACCTCGCCACCGAACTCGAGCGGCAGCTCGCGACGAAGCAGGACATGATCGTTCCGACCCCGCTGTTGCACCACATCACCAGCGAGAACGGCACGTCGGTCCTCAACATCGAAACGCACGACGGCGTGCGCACCTTCAGGACGACCGAGAACTGCCGCCGGCAGCTCGCCGACCGCCTGAAGATCCCGTTCGCCTACTTCGAGCGCATGCGCACCGACCAGCCCGCGCTGCTGGATCGCAACATCGACACGTGGCTTCACGCGCAGCCCGAGCAGCGCATGGTGCGCACGCTCGACGGCAACGCGCGGGCCTTCCTGTCGGACCGCTACCGCCGGCTGGACAACTATGACCTGCTGGCGCACGTCTACCCGATGCTGCGCGAACTGCCCGGCGCCCGCGTCGAATCCTGCGAGGTCACCGACAGCCGCATGTACCTGAAGGTCGTGACCTCCCGCGTCCAGTTCGAACTGGCGCCGGGTGACGTCGTGCATGCTGGCGTGGTGATCAGCAACTCCGAAACCGGCCAGGGCTCGCTCTCGGTGAGCCCGCTGATCTTCCGGCTGCTGTGCCGCAATGGCCTCATCGCGGCCGACCAGTCCATGCGCAAGACCCACATCGGGCGCATGAGCGAGACCTCGCCCGACGAGGTCACCATCTTCAAGGACGACACGCTCGCCGCCGACGACGCCGCGTTCTTCCTCAAGGTCCGCGACACCGTGCAAGCGGCGGTGTCGCAGGCCACCTTCTCGCTGATCGCCGAGCGCATGCGCAAGACGATGGGCATCAAGCTGGTGGGCGACCCGGTCAAGAGCGTCGAGCGCCTGGCGGTGAAGTACCTGCTGCAGGAGCACGAGAAGGTCGGGGTGCTGCGCGCCCTCATCAAGGACGGCGACCTGACCGGCTTCGGCCTGGTCAATGCCGTCACCGGCTACGCGCAGGAACTCGACCTGTACGACCGCTCGACCGAGTTGGAGGCCATCGGCGGCCGCATGCTCGAGCAAGGCGCGAAGGAGTGGAGCGAACTGGCCGAAGCCGCCTGAGCTGAATCGAACGACCCGCGCGGTCGTCATCACCCTGAAGGGGCGCCGCAACCGCGGCGCCCTTTTTTTCGCCTGCTTGCGACTTTCCCCCGTGCACAACCGCGCGCAGGGACATAAGCTTCCGAGTTCGGGGTAGGTTCGTCGGCATGCCGACCACCCACAGCATCGCTCCGTGTCCCGTGCTCGCCATAGGCGACGACCCCCGCGAAATCCAGTAGCATCCGACGGTTGCGGGGAGGGACAAGAACAAGGATCGGCGAATGCCAATCTGTTTGGCCTTCGTTTGCACTTGGCGGCGATGAATGATGACTCCGCACGCAAGTTTTCCGCTCATCCTGTTGGGCTAGGTATGGCAGCCGAACACCCAGAAGAAGATCGGCACCGAGCCCTCGCTGCCTTCATCGAGACGATGTTGGACCGGCACGGAGTGCCCGAGCGCCAGCGGTTTCGCGCTCTCGAAGCCGCTCTTGGCATGTCGTACACGCAGGTGCGCCGGCGCATGGTGGGCGAGGCCCCCTGGTCCATCGAGGAGATCAGGAAACTCGCCGGTCACTTCCACGAACCGCTGATCCCGATCATGGCGGCCCTGGCCGATGTACCCGGCATCCCGGCCACGCTGCCCTTCGCCGGCGCCGCCCTGCCGTGCACGATCTGGCCCGTCGGCGAGCCCCTTGCAGGACGCATCGGGCCGATGGTCGCGATGCACGACGAGACCACCGATCAATGGACCGTCGCGTCGGCGTCCGAGGTCGCCGACAGCCCCAGCTACGAACTCGCACGACTGCTGTTCGAGCGCTCGCCGCCCAGGCGGGTCGCCGTTCTCGATGACGACAGCGACTCGGCCCAGTCGATCGTCGACTTCCTCGGTGCCAAGGGGATGGACGCGCAGCCGTTCAACTGCGCCGGCGATTTGCTGGCCGCGATGGAGTCCGAGCCCTTCGAGGGCTTCGTCGTGGACTGGCTGCTGGGTGACACCACCGCCAAGGACCTGCTCTCGAAGATTCGCGCCCGCGTTCCGTCGGGGCCGGTGGTCATCCTCACCGGGCAGATTGCGACGGGCATTGCCAGCGAGGAGGAACTCGCCATGGTCGGCGCCTCCTACCGTGCCTTGCTCTACGAGAAGCCCACACGGCCGCTGACGATCTTCAATGCCCTGCAGGTGGGGTTCACCCCCGAAGCGCCGGCCGCCTGAGGGCGCTGCAACTGGCATTCGTCAGACGCTGGGAACAAGCGGCCCGCACCGGCTTGCGGCGATTCCCGGCCCACCACTGAAGGACGATCCATTTGGCGAATTGCGCGCACTCACAAAATGATACTGACGCAATACGCACTAACTAATTTACTTCCAGTGCCGTCTAGTCTGTTCAGAAAGTACATGTAACGCTAATATGCGTTGACACCACGCGCCAAGAATCGGTAATCTTTCGCTCAAGTCGCCGCGGCACCGCCGCCTCGACTTGACGCCGGGT
>JAFLDH010000079.1 GCA_017302505.1 Burkholderiales bacterium | reverse complement strand
CCCAGCCCGCCCAGGATCGTGTCGTTGCCGGCCTCGCCCCAGAGCGTGTCGTTGCCCGCTCCGCCAAGGGCCGAATCGTTGCCCTCTTCGCCAAAGAGGACGTCGTTGCCGGCGCCGCCCCACAGCGTGTCGTCGCCGGTGCCCGCGCTCAGGACATCGTCGCCCGCCGCGCCGTCCAGGCTGTCGTTGCCGGTGCCGCCGGACAGGATATCGAACAGGCTGCCGCCGGTCAGCGTGTCGTCGCCATCGCCGCCGAAGGCGGTGTTCTCGCCCTCGCCGGTGGTGATGGCATCGTTGCCCGCGCCGCCCTCGAGGCTGTCGGCGCCGTCGCCGCCATCGACCAGGTCGTCGCCGTCGCCGCCCAGAACGGTATCGTTGCCCGCCCCGGCCGAAACCGTGTCGTTGCCGCCATAGGCCTCGATCAGGTCGTCGTCCGACCCGTCCGCGGCATCGCCGGCATCGACCTGGTCGCCCTCGGGGTCGCCCAGGTAGGTGCCGTCGATCACGTCGGCGCCGGCGCTGCCTTCGACCACATAGTCCAGCACCGGGGCCGGGATGCCCATCGCCTCCAGCCAGACCAGGGTGCCCGTGGCCGGCGGTGTCACCCCGATCAGCGTGACCGAGGTGCCGTCGGGGAAGGTCAGGATCGCATCGCCGGTGCCGTCGCCGGTGGAGGTGGTGAAGACCGTGGTGCAGGTCATCGAGGACAGCCCGGTGGGCAAGGCCGGCGCAGTGACCAGCGCGGTGCTGCGCAGCCGCCGCGCCGCGCAGCTGAGCCGGCGCGTGCGCAACAAGATCGTCGTCGTGACCGGCGCCACCTCCGGCATCGGGCAGGACTGCGCGCTGAAGCTGGCCGCCGCCGGCGCCACCGTGATCCTGGCCGCGCGCACGCCGTCCAAGCTGGACGAGACGGTGGAGCGCATCCGCGCCGACGGCGGCAAGGCCTTCGCCTATGCCTGCGACATTGCCGACATGGCCGCCTGCGACCGCTTCATCCAGCAGGTGCTGGACGACCACCGGCACGTGGACATCCTGATCAACAACGCCGGCCGCTCGATCCGCCGCTCGGTCAAGGCCTCGTTCGACCGCTTCCATGATTTCGAGCGCACGATGCAGCTGAACTACTTCGGCGCGCTGAAGCTGATCTTCGGCTTCGCGCCGAAGATGCTGGAACGCAAGAGCGGCCACATCATCAACATCAGCTCGATTGGCGTGCTGGCCAGCCCGCCGCGCTTTTCGGCCTATGTCGCGTCGAAGGCGGCGCTGGACGCGTTTGCGTGGTGCGCGGCGCCCGAGTTCGCCGACAGCAACGTGCGCTTCACCACCATCAACATGCCGCTAGTGCGCACGCCGATGATCGCCCCCACCAAGCTGTACGACGCCTTCCCCACGCTGTCGCCCGACGAGGCGGCCGAGCTGGTGATGAGCGCGGTGATCGACAAGCCCAAGCGCGTGGCCACCGGCCTGGGCCTGGCCGGCGCGGTGGCGCAGGCGGTGGCACCGGGCGTCAGCGAGTTCATCCTGAACCAGGCCTTCCGGCTGTTCCCCGATTCGCCGGCGGCGCGGGGTTTGAGCGACGAGGAGGCCGAGGCCGCGATGGCCCAGGTGCCGAAGACGCCGGTGGACATGGCGCGCAAGCTGTTCGCGCAGGTGTTCAGCGGCGTGCACTGGTAGCACTTGCCGCACCGAGTGAAGCGGCCAGGCGCGCTCAAGGCGCTGGCCGGCGCGGGCGCACCTCTTCCATGTGCTGGCGCAGGTAAGCCAGCAGGTGGCGGCGCTTCTCCGGGCCGCGGCGGGCCTCGTCTTCGGCCGCGTCCTGCGCCGCCGCGACGGCCGGACCCAGCAGTTCGGGATGCGCGCCGTCCACGCGCTGGAAGATGCTGCGCCAGCGCATCTTCACCGTGTGCGTCGAGATGCCCAGCGCCGCGGCGCAGGCCTCGTCGCTGCCCAGGCGCAGGGCCAGGCCCAGCAGTTCCTGCTCGGCGGGCGTGAAGCCCAGCATCGGTTCGCGCCGGCTGAAGAACAGCATCGACGCCAGCGCCGCTGGCAGCCTGTCGGCCTGGCGCCGGGTCATGCCCACCAGGTAGCGACGTTCGCGCGCCGGCAGCCGGCGGCCGTCCTGATACAGCACGCGCTGGAACACCGGCGCGCCCATGGCCCGGCTGGTGACGAAAAGGTCGCGCCCGATCAGTTCGCGCAACCCGCCCTGCAGCCGCCAGCCGTCGAGCCAGATGCGCAGCGACTCCACCAGCAGCGGGGTCCAGCGCAGCAGCGTGCCCAGCGACCAGTCCTGCTTGACGAATGCGAAGTCCAGACCCAGCGACCACAGCCCTTCGCCGCCGTTGGCCGCCGCGGCCTCGGCCGGCGTCAGCAGCAGGCGCGGGCCGTCGATTTCGCTGCGCATGACACGCTGCGCCACGCCGGGATGCAGCGTCTGCAGCAGCGACTGCGCAAACTCCGGCTGAACGAAGCCGCCCGACGCGACACCCTGCACGCGCTGCGCCAGCGGCAGCGCGTGGTCCTCGAACAGGTGCAGTTCCAGCCGGCGCTCGCGCAGCAGCGCGGCCCACAGCTGCGGCATGCATTCCAGCGTGGCCGCGTCGTACAGGCCGCGGCTGCCGTCGCGCGTGATGGCGTGGACCAGAGGGATGTCCTCCAGCCGCGCCGGCCGGACGTGCAGGCTCATGGTGTGGCGCGCCCCCTCGTGAGCTCGTGGTTCTAGGGATCATGCCCTTTTTGGGTATTGGCCGTGCACCGCGGGGCCGGGCTCAATCGGCGGCGTCCAAGGAGAGCCCCGATGACACCCATGTTCCCGCGCCCCCGCCGGCGCCTGACAGGCCAGCTGGCAGCCGCCGCACTGCTGCTGTGCGCCGCCCTGCCGGCCGCCGCACTGCCCGAGGGCATCACCACCGCCGAGATCGGGCTGTGGTACGGCGGCCCCAGCTACAACCGCAGCGTCACCGGGCGCAGCTTCGTCATCGTGCCGTCGCAGGCCGGCGCAGGGGCCATCGGCGTGAACGGTGCGCTGGCCCGTGTGCAGTTCGTCGGCCCGACCGGCGGCACCGGGCCGGGCCTCGGACTGGTGCCCGGCCAGCCGGGCGCCGTGCTGGTCGAGCTGGGCATCCAGGCGACGCTCGTGCAGGCCCACCCGCTCACGCTCAGAGGCGACCCAGGCTTCGACGTGCTGGCGCCGATGTGGCGCGACATCGCGTCTGCCAGCGCGCTGTATCGCGATCAGCTCACGTTCAACGATGCCAGCCTGCCGCCCGGTGCGCCGCTGACCGTCAGCTTGAGCTACTACCTGAGCAGCGACAAGTGCCGCGGGGCAGGCGCATGCCTGCTGCAGCCGCCCACGGGCTTCAATCCAAACCTGGCGCCCTTCGGCCAAGCCCGCGCTGTGGTCGAAGTGGCCAGCAGCGTGACCCTGCCCTCAGGGGTCGACCGGCAGGCGAGCGTGCGCGTCGATTCCTCACCCGGGCTGACCGGCGGGGTCGTGCCCGGACTCGGCGGCAACACACTGACGCACAGCTTCACCGTGGCCAACGGCGCCACCCACGACTACGCGCTGAGCCTCATCGGCACGGTGGTCTTCGACGGCCTCGACTACCTTGACCCGAACGGCGTGGCGGGCGTCGGGAGTGTGCAGACCTACTTCGACCTCGACTATCTCGGCACGCTGCACATCGGCGCCATCGAAGCCACCGACGCGCTCGGGCGGGCGCTGCCTGGCTTCGGCATCACCAACAGCCTCGGCTGGACGCTGGCCACCACGCCGCCGGTGCCCGAGCCGTCGACCTGGGGGCTGATGCTGATGGGCGTGGCTGCCCTCGCCTGGGCGCGGCGCCGGCGCCGGCAGCACCTGCTGCTGGCGCTGGTGTGCGCAGCGGGTGCGGCGCAGGCCCAGATCCCGAGCCTGCAGATCCAAGGCCGGGCCGATTCGTCGATGGCGCTGGGCACGGGCACCCCAGCCGAGTTCAACCATGTGCGGCAGGGCCGCGGCCACCTGAGCGACGGCGTGTTGTCGCTGGGCTCCCTCACCGATCCGGCGGTGGACATGACTCTGTGGTCGCGCAGCGGCGCACAGGCATTGGCCTCTGCCCGACTGGGTCACCTGGGCGTGCTGGCCGGTGGCGAGGTGGTGCTGGGCGCACTCGGCGGCGGCGGGCAGTACGCTCACGCGCATGCGCAGGCCTCGTTCACCGATTGGCTGACCCTGAGCCCGACCGACCCTGCGTTGATGTTCACGCCCGGCACGCTTCGCTTCCGGGTCGACTACTCGGGCAACGGCGGGGTTGTCGACCTGTCGACCACGGCCCGCGTGCTGGCGCGCTGGTGCGGCCGCGCCGGTGCAGCCGACTTTTCGTGCGGCGGCTGGTTCAGCGACACCGGCGAAACCGGCGTGGGCCGCCAGAGCGGGCCGCTGCCGGGTGCGATTGAATACGAACAGCGCTTTGTCTGGGGCTTGCCGGTGGCCATCGGCGTGACGCTGACCGCCAGCTTCGATCTGGAGTTGTTGAACAACGGCAGCGCCAATGGCTACTTCGACCTGTCGCACAGCGCCACGTGGGGCGGCATCCTGAGCGTGCGCACGGGAACCGGGGAGCTGGTAGCGCCGCAGGGCTATGCGCTCAGCTCGGCCAGCGGCATGGACTACGGCAGCGCCATCACGCCCGTGCCCGAGCCGGGGTCCTGGTTGCTGTGGCTGCTGGGCATGCTCACACTGGGCGCATGCTGCCGTTTGCGGAGCAGCGCGTGAAACATCTTGCTTCGTTGGGCGTTGCGCGCCTGCTGAGCGTGCTCGCGCTGAGCAGCTTGCTCGCGGCGTGTCCGCTGAACGAACTCTTCCAGGGTCGTGGCAGCGAAGTCATTGTGTCGATGGGGGTCCTCTCCGCAGCATCCACGTCGCTGCGCTTCGCCTCGAGCGCCGACACTGGCAGCACCCAGAGCACGGTTGTCTCGGTGATCACCGACGTCCAAAGAGGCAGCAACGGGACACCGCCGGAGCTCAGGATGTACCCGCGGTCGACGTTGCCCGTGGGCCTGACAGCCACGGTGTCGATGCTCAATGCAACCACCTTGAAGAACAGCGCCGGGCGGGTGCTCGACGCCTACAGTCTGGTCGGGACCGGCCGAGCCACCACCGAAGCGACGGTTACCGTGACGGTGGACAGCGCCGTGCCGATAGGCACCGCAGCACCCGGGCGCCACTTGCTGACGGTCGTCGCCTACGTCTGCGTGCGGGAGATCGCGGACATCAACGGCCCGGACGAAGCCTGCGCCGAGCAGGAGATCGACATTACAGTCATCGTCGAAGGCGCAGCAATACCCGAACAGCCTGCAGACCTGGCCGCCACGATGCAGGCACGACAGGCCTTCCTAAGCTGGAACGCCGACCCCGCACCGGACAGCTATCGGCTCGAGCGCGCGCCCGCCAGCGGCGTGTTCGCCACCGTCGCCACCCTCGAGGCGCCGGTGACGGCCTACATCGACAGCGGGCTTGACCCGAACACCGCCTACCGCTACCGCCTCACACCGATCAATGCCGCCGGCACCGGCCCGGCCGCCACGCTCGATGTGCTGACCCTCACCGACGCACCCGCGGGCAACGGCGTGCTCGCGGTCAGCACCAGCGGCAGCGGGGCCGGGCGCGTCGCGAGTGACCCTGCCGGCATCGACTGCCCAACCGATTGCAGCGAGACGCTGCCGCTGGGCCGCAGCGTGACGCTCGTGGCCACCCCCGCGATCGGCAGCGTCTTCGAACGCTGGGGCGGCGATGTCGACTGCGCCGACGGCATCGTGACCGTTGTCGCCGAGCTGTCCTGCGTCGCGGTCTTTTCGCCTGCGCCCAGCGGCAGCCGCGGCTGGCAGGCGCTGGGCGGCGGTGTGCTCACGTCCGGCGGCCAGGCACCGGTGATTGCCGCCGACCCGCTGGGCGATCTGTACATCGCGCTGCGGCGTCCGATCGGCGGCTTTGGCGAGCTGATCGTGCAGCGCTTCAACGGCAGCGGCTGGCCGGCACTGGGCGGCGCCGCCGTCAACGCGCCAAGTGGCCTGGGCGCCACCTCGCACGGCTTCGCCATCGACCGCGACGGCCGTCCAGTCGTAGCCTGGAGCGAGTCCTCGGCCGTGAAAGTGGCGCGCTGGGAGAACGACCGCTGGAACCTGATCGCCGAGGACCTGCGCGTGGCCACCGACGGCACGCCGTCGCAGGTACAGCTGGCGGTGCGCGACCTGGCCCTGGTGGTCGCGTGGGCCGAATCCACGGTCGGCACGCTGCACCTGCGTGCGAAGAGCTTCAACGGCACCGGCTGGGTCGGCGGCGCCGGCCTCGACGTGCCGGACTTCGCTGGCTATCGGCTCACGCTCGACGCCAATGGCCTGCCCGCGGTGGTGGTCTCGCGTGCGATCGTCGGCAGCCAGCAGCCGCTGCGCGCCTTTCGCGCGACCATGTTCCAGGCCGACAGCATCAGCTGGCAGGCACTGGCCAGCGACATCCCGGTCGCGACCGGCAACGCTTTCCAGCACGAGCAGGTCGGCTTCGGCATCGGCTTCACCAACGCCGGTGCCGGCGGGTTGGTGGTCCTGGGCACCCGTGACACGCGCTATGCCTATGTCAAGAACTTCAACTCGGTGGCCTGGGTGCCGACGGGCCAGTTCGGCGTCGATGCCGACGGCGTGCTGGCCGACATCGTGCCAAGCAGCGGCGAGACGTTGCGCGGCGCGCTGATGCTCGCCGCGCAAAGCGTCGCGGCTGTGCTGCACGTTGCGCCAGTCAGTACGCTGTTGCCGCATCGCGTCGAGATCCGCACGCTCGACGGCTTGAGCTGGGTACCCTGGACCGACCCACTCGTGGTCGACCGTCTGAGCGAGGTGACAAGCGTGGCCCTCGACGCCACGGGTCAGCCGGTGCTGACCACGTTGGAGGCTACGGGCGGCGGTGGCCTCGGGCTGGTGCGCGCCTATCGCTGGGTGCCCTGAAAGTCACGGCGCAACGCTGCCGGAATGTGCGCCGCGCCGCGCACGGGCTGGTCGCGCCACAGCCGATGTGGCAGACCTCGCCGAAGCGCGGGGCCTTGCAGATCCACCTCTTCGACGCGGCTGATTCACTTTCCATGCCACGGCGGCACGGGTCTTCATGCTTCGGTTCCTCGGTGTTGACGCCGGAACACGCCAGAGCCGCGATGCCATACTTTGCAGCTTCGCATTCAAGGAGACGGCATGTACCAGGCCCTGGTCATCGACAAGAACGAAGCCGGCTACGGCGCCAGCATCAAGACGCTCGACGAGGACAACCTGCCCGAAGGCGACGTCACGGTGCGCGTCGACTACTCCACCATCAACTACAAGGACGGCCTGGCCATCACCGGCAAGTCGCCGGTGGTGCGCAAGTTCCCGCTGGTGGCCGGCATCGATTTCGCCGGCACCGTAGAAGCCAGCAGCCACCCGGCCTGGAAGGCCGGCGACAAGGTGGTGCTCAACGGCTGGGGCGTCGGCGAAACCCATTCCGGCGGGCTGGCGCAACGCGCCCGCGTGCGCGGGGACTGGCTGGTGGCGTTGCCCGCAGGCCTGACGACCCGCCAGGCGATGGCCATCGGCACCGCCGGCTACACCGCGATGCTGTGCGTGATGGCGTTGCAGGGCCACGGCCTCAAGCCGGAGTCGGGCGACATCCTGGTCACCGGCGCCAACGGCGGCGTCGGCAGCGTGGCCGTGGCGCTGTTGTCCAAGCTGGGCTACCGCGTGGTCGCCTCCACCGGCCGGACCAACGAGGCCGAAGGTCTGAAGGCACTGGGCGCGGCCGAGGTCATCGACCGCGCCGAGCTGTCGGCACCGGGCAAGCCGCTGGGCAAGGAGCGCTGGGCCGGCGTGGTCGATTCGGTGGGCAGCCACACGCTGGCCAATGCCTGCGCGGGCACCAAGTACCGCGGCGCGGTGGCGGCCTGCGGCCTGGCCCAGGGCATGGACTTCCCGGGCAGCGTGGCGCCCTTCATCCTGCGCGGCGTCACGCTCTACGGCATCGACAGCGTGATGGCGCCGAAGGCGCTGCGCGAGCAGGCCTGGGCCCGCCTGGCGCAGGACCTGGACCTGGCCAAGCTGGACAGCCTGGTGCGCGAGATCCCGCTGGCCGGCGCCCTCGCCGCCGGCAGCGAGATCCTGGCCGGCAAGGTGCGCGGCCGGCTGGTCGTGAACGTCAACGCGTGACGCTGCTGGAGCCCATCGCCCCGGCCGGCGGGCCGCCGGCCAAGGGGCCCTACAGCCCGGCCATCCGCGCCGGCAAGCTGCTGTTCGTGTCCGGCCAGATCGCCTCGGACCCCGGCGCCGACCTGGCCACGCAGACGCGGCAGTGCCTGGCCAACCTGCGCGCAGTGCTGGAGGCCGGCGGCGCCACGCTGCAGCAGGTGGCCAAGGTCACCGTCTACCTGTCCGAGCCCGACGGCTGGGCGGTGTTCAACCCGCTCTATGCCGAGTTCTTCGGCGCGCACAAGCCGGCGCGGGCGATCGTGCCGGTGGCCGCCTTCCCGGGCGGCTTCAAGGTGGAAGTCGACGCGATCGCGGTGCTGGCCGGTTAGCGCTCAGCGGCCGAAGGGCGTCACGCCGAACAGGAAGCCGTGCGCCCAGAAGGAAAACACGGCCCAGGCGAGCAGGCCAACCACCACCGTGACCAGCGTGCCGACCAGCGTGCCCGCGGGGTAGACCACGTTGCCGGTGCGGTCACGCTGCCGTGCCGAGCGGAAATCCAGCACCGCCCACACCAGGAAGCTGCCGAACAGCAGCAGGTCGGCCAGCGTGTGGTTGGCCAGCAGGTGGGTCAGCGCCCAGACCTTCACCGCCAGCACCATCGGGTGGTGCACGGCGGCCTTCAGGCCGTTGCGCGGCACGTAGGCTGCCGCCAGCAGGATGAAGGACAGCAGCATCAGCAGCGCCGCCAGGTGCCGCGCCCACAGCTGCGGCGTCCACAGCACCACCGGCTCGGTGCGCGCCTGGCCGTAGCCGTAGACGATCAGCACGAAGCCCACCAGCGAGGCCACCGAGTACAGGCCCTTCCACGCGCCCTCGCCGCGCTGCGCGATCTGCGCGCTGCGCCAGCCGTCGGCAAAGATGCGCACCGAGTGCACGCCCAGGAACAGGATCAGGCCAAGGATCAGCAGCGTCATGACAGCGTCGAGGGAAGTGTCGCGAGGCCCCGATTCTCGCCCGCCGCCGCGGCGCTATGCTGGGCATCGCCTTCGACCCTGCCCACCGCCGCCATGCCTGCCGACACCGCGCCCACCCGGAGCCCCCGCTACTACTGGGATGACCTGCCGGTGGGCACGGTGCTGGAGTTCGGCGCCATGCCGGTCACGCGCGAGGCGGTGCTCGCCTTCGCCCGCGATTTCGACCCGCAGCCCTTCCACCTGGACGACGAGGCGGCCGCCGCGTCGCTGTTCGGCAGGCTGGCCGCCAGCGGCTGGCACACCTGCGCGATGGCCATGCGCATGATGTGCGACGGCTATATCCAGGACAGCGCCAGCCTGGGCTCGCCGGGCATCGACAACCTGCGCTGGCTCAAGCCGGTGTACCCGGGCGACATCCTGAGCATGCGCATGGAGATCCTGGCCGCGCGGCCGATGGCCAGCCGCCCGGGCGTGGGCCTGGTGCAGACGCGCTGGGAGGTCTTCAACCAGCAGCGCGACAAGGTGCTGGCCATGGAAGGCTGGGGCATGTACCGCATTCGCGGCACGGCCCCTGCCACTGAGGTCGAGGCGCAGGCTACTTGAAGCCCACGCGGTCCAGCATCTGCTGCACCTGCGCCTGGTTCTTGCCGGCGTCGGCGATGGGCAGCGTGTCGACCTTGAACTTGCCCATCGCCTCCAGCGCCGGGTTGTTCACCTTCACCGAGGCCACCACCGGCCATTCGTTGTTGCCGTCGGCGAAGTAGCGCTGCGCTTCGTCACCGGACAGGTATTCCAGGAAGGCCACTGCCTCGGCGCGGTGCTTGGCGTGCTTGGCCACCGCACCGCCGGCGATGTTGACGTGCGTGCCGAAGCTCTGCTGGTTGGGGAACACGAAGCCGATCTTCGACACCACCTCCACGTCCTCGGGCTTGGTGGAGCGCATCAGGCGCGCCAGGTAGTAGCTGTTGGCCAGCGCGATCTGGCATTCGCCGCTGGCCGCGGCCTTGATCTGGTCGGTATCACCGCCCTTGGGCGCGCGCGCCATGTTCTCCACCAGCCCCTTCAGCCAGGCCTCGGTGGCCTGGGGGCCCAGGTGCTGCAGCATGGCGCCGAACAGCGTCAGGTTATAGGGGTGCGAGCCCGAGCGGGTGCAGACCTTGCCCTTGTTCTTCGGGTCGGCCAGCTTCTGGTAGGTGTCCACGTCGCCCGGCTGCACCGTGGCCTTGTTGTAGACGATGATGCGCGCCCGCGTCGAAAAGCCGAACCACTGCGGCCCGCCGCCGTCGCTGTTGTCGCGCAGGTAGGCCGGGATGCGCTGCTGCAGCAGGGCCGAGTTCACCGGCTGGAACATGCTGTCGGCAGCCGCCTTGGTCAGCCGCGCCGCGTCCACCAGCAGGATCACGTCGGCCGGGCTGGCCGCGCCTTCGGCCTTCAGCCGGTTGATCACGCCGGCGTCGTCGGCATCGATGCGGTTGATCTTGATGCCGGTGGCCTTGGTGAAGTTGGCGTACAGCGCCTCGTCGGTCTGGTAGTGGCGGGCCGAGTACAGGTTCAGCACCTTGTCCTGTGCCGCGGCCGCCAGCGAGCTGGCGGCCAGCAACGGGGCCAACAGGGCAGCCAGCAGGCCACGGCGAGACAGGCGGAACGGAACGGGGGCCATGCAGAACACTCCTTGAGGGCTGGATGACGGAATTGTAGTTGCAATACGAACCATTCTTATTGCGTTTTATCAAGTCGGGCGCAGGCCGTGGGGCCGGCGCGGGATTGACGCCATCCGGGCCCGGGGACTAGAAGGGCGCCTTCGCATCACGCCATCTGGAGGCACCTCATGAGCCACGTGTACGGCAAGTTCGTCTGGTTCGAACACCTGTCCGGCGACACCGATGCCGCCCGCAAGTTCTACGACGAGCTCTTCGGTTGGCACACCGAAGCCGTGCCGATGGGCGAGCCCGAGCCCTATCCATTGATCATGAACGGCAGCGAAGGCATCGGCGGATTCCGCGTCGCGCCGCCAGGCGCGCCGGCAATGTGGATGCCCTACCTGTCGGTGCGCGACGTGCACGTGGCCCATGCCGCGGCGCTGGCGGCAGGCGGCAACTCGCTGATGCCGCCGACTCGCTTCGGCCAGGTGGGCGAAGGCGCCACGCTGGCCGACCCCACCGGCGCGGTGTTCGCCGTGTGGACCAGCGCGCAGGGCGACCGGCCCGACGTCCAGCCCACCCCGATGGGCGACTGGATCTGGAACGAGCTGATGTCGCCCGACGAGAAGAAGGCGCTGGCCTTCTACGAAGGCGTGTTCGGCTATATCCACGACACCATGGACATGGGCCCGCAGGGCACCTACTACCTGCTGAAGACCGGCGAGGTGATGCGCGCCGGCCTGATGCACGCGCCGATGCCCGACACGCCGCCGCTGTGGGTGCCCTACGTGGCGGTGCCCGACTGCGACGCCACCGCGGCCAAGGCGCGCACGCTGGGCGCGCAGGTGATCGTGGAGCCCACCGACATCCCGAACGTCGGCCGCTTCGCCACGCTGCTCGACCCGCAGGGCGCCTGCATCGCCTTCATGAAGCCCTTCGACTAGATCAGCGCGTCGGCCTTCAGCAGCGTCTCCAGGCACTGCTCGCGGATACCGTAGAAGTCCTTCACCTGCTGCAGCTGCGCGAGCAGAGGATCCTTGGGCGCTGGCTGGGCGCGCTTCACCGCCAGCACCATCTTGTTCTTGGCGGTGTGCTCCAGCGACACGAACTCGAACACCTGCGTGTCGTAGCCGCAGGCATCGAGCAGCAGCGCGCGCAGGCTGTCGGTCAGCATCTCGGCCTCCTGGCCCAGGTGCACGCCGTGGCGCAGGATCGGCCGCAACGGATGCGGCTGCAGCAGCTGCGGGCGCAGCTGCTTGTGGCAGCAGGGCGCGCAGCAGATGATCGCCGCGCCGCCGCGGATGCCCATGTGCATCGCCAGGTCGGTGGCGGTGTCGCAGGCATGCAGCGCGATCATCACGTCCACCGGCCGCGGCGCGGCGCTGGCCACCTCGCCCTGCTCGAAGCACAGGCCGGGCAGGCCCAGCCGCTCGACGATGCCGTTGCACAGCGCCACCAGGTCCGGGCGCTGCTCGATGCCGGTCACCTGCGCGTCGCGGCCCAGCGCATGGCGCAGGTGGTCGTGCAGCGCGAAGGTCAGGTAGCCCTTGCCGGCGCCGAAGTCCAGCACCTCGATGCGCTGCTGCGCCGCCAGCGGCGAGGCCGTGATCGCCGCGTCCAGGATCTCCAGGAAGCGGTTGATCTGCTTCCACTTGCGCGCCATCGCCGGCACCAGCCGCTGCTGCGCATCGGTGACGCCCAGCGCGTGCAGGAAGGGCCGCTCCAGGCTCAGCAGCCGCGCCTTGTCACGGTTGTGCGCTACCGGCGGCGCCGGCGCGGTGCCCTCGCGCGCGCTGCGGCGCAGGCTGGCCCGGCCCTTGCGGCTGTAGGCCAGCTGCAGCTCCTGCTGCGGCGTGTGCAGATGGGCATTGGCGAAGGTGCTGCCCAGCCAGCCGCGCAGCGTCTGCAGGCCTTGCGCCTGCGGCTCGTTGTGGGTCAGGTCGCGGCGCTCATGGTGGCTGACGAAGCTCAGGTGCGGCGCGCCGCGCAGCGCGATCGCGCGCACCGTCACCCGCTTCAGGTCGGCCTCAGGCCCGCGGTATCCGGCCAGCACCAGCCGCTCGAAGCGGCCCTCGTCCAGCGCCTGCGCGCAGGCGGCCAGGAAGCGCTCGCGCACGGCGTCGTTGTCGATCTGGTCGTCCCGGCTCATGGCCGGCATGGTGCCAGACACCGCCCGGCAGCGTAGAGTCCGACGCATGCGCAACCCCACCTTGACCGCCACCGACGCGGCCGGCCGCCGCGTCAGCTACCGCGACCGCAAGCGCTGGCTGTGGGCGCTGTCGGTGGTCTATCCGCTGGTGCCGCTGGTCGCCATCGGCCTGCATGCCGCGACCGGCCAGCCGCTGTGGCTGCTGCTGCCGCTGGCCATCGGCTACATCGGCGGGCCGCTGCTCGACGCCTGGCTGGGCGAGGACGAGAACAACCCGCCCGAGGCGGTGGTGCCGCAGCTGGAGGCCGACCGCTACTACCGCTGGCTGACTTATGCGGTGGTGCCGCTGCACTTCCTGACGCTGATCGGGTGCGCGGTCTGGGCCGGCACGCAGGACCTGCCGGTCTGGGCCTTCCTGGTGCTGGCCTATGTGGCCGGCACGACCTCGGGCCTGGGCATCAACACCGGCCACGAGCTGGGCCACAAGCACACCGCGCTGGAGATCTGGCTGGCCAAGCTGGTGCTGGCGGTGCCGGCCTACGGCCACTTCCGCATCGAGCACAACCGCGGCCACCACCGCTTCGTGGCCACGCCCGAGGACCATGCCAGCGCGCGCATGGGCGAGAGCATCTACCGCTTCGCGCTGCGCGAGCTGCCCGGCGGCATCCGCCGCGCCTGGGCGCTGGAAGCCGAACGCCTGAAGCGCGAAGGCCGCAGCCCCTTCAGCCCGCACAACGAGATGCTGCAGAGCTATGCCGTCACGCTGGCGCTGCAGGGCACGCTGATCGCGCTGTACGGTTGGGCGATGGTGCTGTTCCTGGCCATCCACAACGTCGTTGCCTGGTGGCAGCTGACCAGCGCCAACTACGTGGAGCACTACGGCCTGCTGCGCCTGAAGGGGCCCGACGGCCAGCTGGAGCGCTGCCAGCCGCACCACTCGTGGAACGCCAACCACACCTATACGAACCTGGTGCTGTTCCAGCTGGAGCGGCACAGCGACCACCATGCCAACGCGGCGCGGCGCTACCAGAGCCTGCGCCATTTCCCGGACCTGCCGCAGCTGCCCAGCGGCTACTTCGGCATGTTCCCGCTGGCCTACGTGCC
Organism: Burkholderiales bacterium; assembly: GCA_017302505.1. GTDB lineage: Bacteria > Pseudomonadota > Gammaproteobacteria > Burkholderiales > Burkholderiaceae_C > Rubrivivax. Next base: position 2,756 of record JAFLDH010000079.1, on the reverse strand, counting down.
CCGGCTGTGGTTCAAGGTGATGGACCCGCGGCTGCTGGCGTTGCCGCACATCCGCGGCGACTTCTCGAAGATCAACGTCTGCCCGCGCCGGCGTGACGCGCTGTTGGCGCGCTACGCCAATCAGGCGGCCAGCGCCAGCTCGTCGGCCTGAGCGCGCAGCCGCTGCAGCACCTGCGGCAGGCTCAGCCGCTGCTGCAGCACGGTGCTCATCTTGGCGCTGCAGCGGCCGGCCACCTGCTCGAAACCGAACCAGCCGTAGCCGTCCATCTCGGGCAGGCGCTGGCCGGTCCCCCACTCGGAGAAGTGGCTTTCGCAGCGCAGCGTGGTCACGTCGAAGCGCGGCATCAGCGTGGCGAACAGGTACAGGTCCTTCTTCGCGCGGTACTCGAAGCGGCCCAGCTCGAGCAGCGCATCGGCCGCCAGCTGCAGGCCGGTTTCCTCGCGCGTCTCGCGCAGCGCCGACTGCAGCGGCGTCTCGCCCTCGTGCTGGCCGCCCTTGGGCAGGTCCCATTCGTCCTGGCCCGTCACGTGGCACAGCAGCAGCTCCTGCTGCGCGTTCAGGATCAGGATGCCGCAGCTCAGGCGGCGCAGGGTGACGGAGGCGTCCATGGGGCTATCAACGGCACAAGCGCACTTTCGGTTGAATGCCATGCCGCGCGAGGGACATGGCCAACGGACGGATTGCACGAAGCATGCCCATGCAGCATCGCGCAGCGGGCCCCGGCCTGATGCCCGGAGAAGCGCGGCGAAGCGCCGCCGTCTTCAGCGCAGCGGGATCTTCAGGGCCGCGTCCACCGGCACCACGCTGACGCTGTTCTGCGGCGAGCCCTCGATGACACGATCCGAATAGCTCAGGTAGACCAGCACGTTGCGCTTGACGTCCACCATGCGCACGATGCGCATCTTCTTGAAGACCAGCGAGATGCGCTCGGTGAACATGTCCTCCTGCTTCGGCAGCGGCTTCGGGATCGCGATCGGCCCCACCTGCCGGCAGGCGATCGAGGCCTCGGCCTTGTCCTCGGCCAGGCCCAGCCCGCCCTTGATGCCGCCGGTCTTGGCGCGCGACAGGTAGCAGGTGACGCCCGCCACCTTGGGGTCGTCGTAGGCCTCGACCACGATCTTGTGGTCCGGCCCGATCCACTGGAACACCGTGTCCACCTCGCCGATCGGGTCGGCCTGTGCCGCGGCCGCCAGGGCCAGGCAGGCCCAGGCGATCAGTTGCTTGCTCATGACAGTCCTCCGCTGGGCGCGTAGCCTAGCGCCACCACCACCGCCCCGCCTCGACCATGCCCGACACCCCCACCGACTGGCCCGCCCTCGTCGACGAGCTGAACCGCCTGCTGCGCCTGAAGACCACGCCGATCGGCATGAAGCTGTTCGAGCGCGTCGAGGACATGCAGGCCATCCCCAAGATCCGCCGGCCGAGCGCCATCCACACCGCCGACCAGATCGTCGCCCAGGCCGCGCGGCTGGGCTTCACGGTGGGCATCACCCGCGAAGACCTTGTGGGCGCGCAATGCGGCGCGGTGCTGGGCCTGCACCCGCAGGACGACGAATGGCTGTCCGGCCAGGCCATGGCCGGCGTGTGGTTCGCCACGGTCGAGGATTCGGCCGCGCACCAGCGCGCGATGAGCGTGGTGCCGCACGGCAGGTACCGCGCGATCGCGGTGTCGCCGCTGGCCAGCGGCCGGCTTGATCCGCCGGACATCTGCCTGGTCTATGCCACGCCGGGGCAGATGATCCTGCTGATCAACGGCCTGCAGTGGTCGGGCTACCAGCGCTTCGACTGGAGCGTGGTCGGCGAATCCTCCTGCGCCGACAGCTGGGGTCGCGCGCTGGCCACCGGCCAGGCCAGCCTGTCGATCCCCTGCTTTGCCGAGCGGCGCTACGGCGGCGTGCTCGACGACGAACTGCTGATGGCGCTGCCGCCGGCCGACCTGCCCAAGGCCATCGCCGGCATGCAGGCGCTGGCGAAGAACGGGCTGCGCTACCCCATCCCGCAGTACGGCATCCAGGCCGACGCGCGGGCCGGCCTGGGCGCCAGCTATCCGGCCAGGAAGCCGGGCTGAGCGCCGGCCTCAGCCCGGGCTGAGGCGCGGCGGCGGGTGGCGCCGCGCCCAGGCATAGCCGGCCTGCACCAGCCCGGCCGCCAGGCCCAGCGCCACGCCGATCTGCCAGGCCAGCGTGTACGAGCCGGCCAGGTCGAAGATCAGCCCGCCGCCGAAGGCGCCGACGAAGCTGCCCAGCTGGTGGCCGACGAAGGCCACGCCGCTGAGCATGGCCTGCCAGCGCAGGCCGAAGGTCTCGGCGATCCAGCCACTGACCAGCGGCGCCACGCCCAGCCACAGGAAGCCCATGATCGCCGCGAACACCAGGGTGCCGGCCGGCGTGGGCGGCGCCACGAAGTACCAGGCCAGCGTCAGCGAGCGCAGCGTGTAGATCAGGCCCAGCAGCACCAGCTTGTTCCAGCGCCCGCCGGCCCAGCCGAAGAACAGGCTGCCCAGCACGTTGAAGCCGCCAATCACGCCCAGCGCCTGCGCGCTGAGCATCGGGTCCATGCCGCAGATGTCCAGGTACGAGGGCAGGTGCGTGGTCAGGAAGACCAGCTGCATCCCGCACACGAAGTAAGTGATTGCCATCACCACGAACAACGGATTGCGTAGCGCCACGCCCAGCGCCGCGCGGGCGTTCTCGCCCTCGCCGCGCTGCGGCGGCAGCGGCAGCGCGTCCACCTTGCCGGCCGACCAGGCCGCGGG
>JAFLDH010000078.1 GCA_017302505.1 Burkholderiales bacterium | reverse complement strand
AGACCGGCACGCCGGTGCCTTCGTCGATGTTCCGCACCGACGACGCGGCCGAGGCCACGCCCAAGCTGCCGGCCCGCGCCCGCACCCGCCAGAGTTAGGCGGCGGCGCTCAGCGCTGCAGGGCGTCGTCGAAGCCGATGTCGAAATCGTTGCGGCCGGTGCGGTCCTGGCCGCGCAGCAGCCACAGCGGCCGGGTGGCGAAGGCGGTGGGCACGCCGGATCGGCCGGCCACCGGGTCCAGATCGCGTTCGAACACCGAGCTGCCGGGCATGTAACGCAGGGCCACGCCGGCGCGGCGCTTCGGCGAGCGGTTGGCGTTGGCGCCGTGGATCATGTAGACGTCGTGCATCGACATCTGGCCGGGCTGCAGTTCCAGGTCCACCGCCGTGGCTTCGTCGAAGTGCTCGTCGCCCAGGCGCTGGTTCAGCGCCAGGTCCTGCCGGTCCTCGTGCAGGTGCGGGTGGCTGGTGCGCGCCAGGTGCGAGCGCGGGATCACGCGCAGGCAGCCGTTCTCGACCAACGAGGCGTCCAGCGCCACCCACACCGTGCAGGTGGCCAGCGGGCGGATCGGCCAGTAGTGGCCGTCCTGGTGCCAGGGTGTCTCGTGGCCGTCGCCGGCCGGCTTGCAGAACACATGGCAGCCCCACAGGATGATGTCGGGGCCGATCAGCTGCGCCACCGCGTCCAGGATGCGCTCGTCCTTGGCGAGCGCCAGGAACTCCGACTGGCCGCGCACGCCTTCGGCATTGGCTGCGCCGCCACGCCGTGACAGGTGGGCGCTGATCAGCTTTTCGGGCCGCACACCGGGGTTGTCGCGCAGCAGGCGGTCCAGCGCCTCGCGCAGCGCGTCCACCTGCGCCGCAGGCAGGCGCAGGCTGGGCACCAGGTAACCGAGCGCGTGGTACTGCCGGATTTCGGCTTCGCTGAGCGGCGCACCCATCTCAGCCCCGCACGAACAGCGTCACCAGCGGCTCGTCGCCGACCTGGCGGCTCCAGTGGCCGTGCAGCTTGTCGTCGAAGCTGGCGCCGGCCGGCAGCGTGTCGGCCGAATAGAAATGCTGGCCCGGGCCGAAGACACGCGAGCTGCCGTCCTGCAGGCCGATCTCCATGCGGCCCGACAGGATGAACACCCACTGCGGCGCCGGCGTGCAGTGGAAGCTGCTGCGAAAGCCCACCGGGCTGTGGCGCAGCTGGTAGCCGCCGCTGGTGAACAGCGCGCTCAGCCGCGCCTGCGGCGTGCCTTCGGTGAGCGACAGCGACTCGCTGCGAAAACGCGCGCGACCGTCGCTGTCGGTGTAGAGCACGACCTTCTCGAACTCGGGCATGGCAGGGGTCTCCGTGGCGAGGATGCGTTCGACGAGCTGCGCCGGGCTCAGTGTGACCTCCAGCGCCAGCGCCTGCTCGTCGGGCTGGGGCGGCTGCAGCGTGGCCAGCTGGCTGTCCAGCAGCGAGGCCGGCATGTAGTGGCCCTGGCGGGCGGCGATTCGTGCGGCCAGCAGCTCGCGCGGGCCGTGCAGGTACACCAGCTTCAGCACCGGTGCGCCCTGGCGCAGCGTGTCGCGGTAGCTGCGCTTCAGCGCCGAGCAGGACAGCACCACGCCTTCGCCGGCGGTGCGGGCCTGCGCCAGCCGGGCCGACAAAGCGGCCAGCCAGCCCTGCCGGTCGGCATCGCTCAGCGGCTGGCCGGCGGCCATGCGCGCCACGTTCTCGGGCGGGTGGAAGTCGTCGCCGTCCAGGTAGGTGGCGCCGCGCGCCTGCGCGAGCAGCCGGCCCACGGTGCTCTTGCCGCAGGCGCTGACGCCCATGACGACGTGGATGTCAGTCGATGCGCTGGCCGTTGCCGTCATCGAAGAGGTGCGCCTTGCGGCCGTCGATGACCAGGCCGACACGGTCGTCCGGCTGCGCGGCGGTACGGCCGTGCAGCACCATGATCAGCTGCTCGCTGCCCACCTCGAGCACCAGTTCGGTCTCGGCCCCGGTGGGCTCGACCACCACCACCTTGGCCGCGGTGCCTTGGCCCGCGCTGCCCAAGCCGAGGTCACCGGGGCGGATGCCGTAGTGCACGGTTTGGCCGTCGCGGCCACGCACGGGCCCGGCAGGCCAGGTGCCGCCTTGCGCCTCGACCACCGACTGACCGTCGCGGTGGCGCAGCGTGCCCTTGAAGACGTTCATCGCCGGGCTGCCGATGAACTGCGCGACGAACAGGTTGCCCGGCCGGTCGAACAGCTCCAGCGGCGTGCCGATCTGCTCGATGATGCCGTCGTGCATGACGACGATGCGGTCGGCCATCGTCATCGCCTCGATCTGGTCGTGCGTGACGTAGACGGTGGTGGTCTTCAGCCGCTGGTGCAGCGCCTTGATCTCGGCGCGCATGGCCACGCGCAGCTTGGCGTCCAGGTTGGACAGCGGCTCGTCGAACAGGAAGACCTTCGGGTCGCGCACGATCGCGCGGCCCATCGCCACGCGCTGGCGCTGGCCGCCGGACAGCTCGCGCGGATAGCGGTCGAGCAGGGCGTCCAGGTTCAGGATGCGCGCCGCATCGGCCACGCGCTTGCTGGTCTGCGCCGCGTCGGCCTTGCGCAGCTTCAGGCTGAAGGCCATGTTGTCGCGCACCGTCATGTGCGGGTACAGCGCATAGCTCTGGAAGACCATCGCGATGTCGCGGTCCTTCGATTCCAGGTCGTTGACGACCTTGCCGTCGATCAGGATCTCGCCACCAGTGATCTCTTCCAGCCCGGCCAGCATGCGCAGCAGCGTGCTCTTGCCGCAGCCCGAGGGGCCGACCAGCACCACGAATTCGCCATCGGTGATGTCGAAGCCGATGCCGTGGATGACCTTGACCTTGCCGTAGGCCTTCTGGATGTTGCGGAACGAGACGGATGCCATGGTCAGGTGCGGGGGTTCAGCTCTTCACCGCGCCGGCGGTCAGGCCCGACACCATGTAGCGCTTGAAGGCGTAGTAGATCGCTGCCGGCGGCAGCGCGTAGATGAAGCCGGTGGCCATCAGCAGTTCCCACGGCGAATCATCGGCCGCCAGGAAGTTGCCCAGCGCCACGGCCAGCGTCAGGTGCTTCTCGTTCGACAGCAGCAGGAAGCCGTAGAGGTATTCGTTCCAGGCCAGCAGCAGCGAATAGGTGCCCACCGCCACCAGCGAGGGCACCATCAGCGGCAGGTACACCAGCCGGAACAGCTGCAGCGGTGTGGCGCCATCGATGCGCGCGGCCTCGTCCAGCTCCCACGGCAGCTTGTCGCTGGCCTGCTTGAGCACCCAGATGCAGTACGGCGAGGCGATGGTCACCATGGCCAGCACCAGCGACCAGCGGTTGTTGAGCAGGCCGTAGGTGGCCATGGTCTTGTACATCGGCACGGCCAGGAAGGCGGCGGGGATGAAGTAGGTGAACAGCGCCAGGTTCATCACCGTGCGCCCACCCTTGACCTTGAGCCGGCTGATGGCGAAGGCGGCGGTGGTGGCGATGAACAGCGTCAGCACGCCCACCGCCACCGCGATCCACAGCGAGTTGCCCAACTGCAGCCAGAAGTGGTTCAGGTAGAAATGCTTCTGCTCGAACACATGGTTGAAGTTCTGCAGCGTCGGTTCCTTCGGCCACAGCCGGCCTGAGGTGGCCTGGTCGCGCGGCGAGATCGCGAACAGGAACATGTGGTAGACCGGAATGATGGTCCACAGCAGCACCGGGATGCCCACCAGCAGCAGCTTGGCTTCGGTGGTGACGTCGCGCCACTTGAGCGTCATGGTGCCCCCCAGGGCCTGCGGCCCGGCCCCCCGAGGGGGCGCGAGCCGCTCCGGAACGGCCGTTCGCGTCTCATTTGCTCAGCCGCTTCATCATGAAGTAGACGATCGGCAGCACCAGCGGCAGGCTCACCACGATGGAGGCCATGGCCAGTTCGATCTGGTCTAGCCGCAGGTAGCGGATGCCCAGCGTGGCCAGCACATGGGTCAGGTCGGCCGGGCCGCCGCCGGTGAGCAGGTAGACGCTGTTGAAGTCGCCCAGCGTCCAGATCGTCGACAGCAGCGTGCTCGTCAGGTACAGGCCGCTCATCGCCGGCCAGGTGATGTAGCGGAACTTCTGCCAGTTGCTGGCGCCGTCCACGCTGGCGGCCTCGTACTGCTCGGCAGGGATGGCCATGCGGCCGGCCAGCAGGATCAGCGTCCAGAAGGGCAGGCTCTTCCAGATGTGCATCAGCATCGACAGGCTGAGCGCCAGCGTCGGGTCGTTCAGCCAGTTGGGGCCGTCCAGGCCCGTGAGCCGGAAGTAGACGCTGTTGATCACGCCCCACTCGGGATTGAGCATGAAGCGCACCGACAGGATGGTCGGGATCGACGGCACGGCCCAGGGCAGGATGAACAGTACCGCCAGGATCTTGATCCACCAGCGGGTATGCAGGAAAAAACCGGAAAGGTACAGCGCGATCATCATCTTGAGGTTGATCGCGATGACCAGGAAGATCACCGTGTTGATCGCGGTGCGGAAGAAGATCGGGTCTTCGAACAGCTTGCCGTAGCTCTCGGGGCTGCGCGCCAGCCACAGGCCGTAGCCCACCGGGAACAGCACGAAGATCAGGAACACCAACAGGTAGGGCACGACAAAGAGGCGGCCCCAGAAACCCCAAACGCCAAGAGGCTTGCGGGGCCGCGTGGCAGCGGCGTCGAGCGTGGCAGTGTTCATGGGAATACGAGGGCCCAGGGACGGCGGCAGTCCGCTGCCCCTGGGCGTCGACGCGGCCTCAGTTCGCGGCCACGACCTTGATGCGGGCGATCATCTCGTCGACCGCCTTGTCCACCGGCACCTTCTCGCTGAGGATCCGGTTCATCGCCTTGGCCCACACGTTCTCGTTGTTCAGCACCGTGAACTTGTAGTTCTTGGTGAATTCGAACGAGGTGGTGCCGGCCATGAACTGGTTGTACACGGCCAGGCGGTGCGGGTCGTTCTTCCAGAAGGCGCTCTGCTGGCCCGCCTTGGTCACCGGGAACCAGCGGCCCAGCGAACCCTCGACATAGGGGCCGAGGATGGCTTCATCGAGGATGAAGGAAACGAAGGCCTTCGCGCCGGCCTTGTTCTTCGCGTCCTTGAAGATCACGCCGGTCTTCACCGCCGACCGGTAGGTCATCTTCGTGCCGTCCGGCTTGTTCGGGAAGCCCGCGGTGGCGATCAGCTCGGTGTAGTTCTTCTTGGCCGTGGCGCGCTGCGCTTCGGTAAGCGCCGGGTTGTTCATGTCGTCCAGCCACTTGGCGGCGATGGAGATCGTCGCGTTGTGGGTCAGGATGATGGTCTTGTTGTGGAAGGCAACGTTGTTGTCCGGGTCCTTCCAGGCGGTGGACGAAGGCGGCGTGCAGCCCTTGCCGTACACGTAGGTGTAGTCCGTCATGGCCTTGATCAGGCCATCGCGCACGGCCGGGTCGTCGACCAGCACCTTGCCCGAGTCGCTGACCAGCTTGACGTTGTAGGCGTCCATGAAGGTCAGGAACGAATAGAACGAGTCACTCGAATCCACGCCCATGGGGAAGCCGGTGCCGAAGCCGCGCTGGCCGGTCTTCTGGCGGTAGGCGGGCTGCACCTTCTCGCACCAGAACTCCCAGTATCCCTTCCAGTCCTTCGGGATGTCGCTTTCCTTGAACCCGGCTTCAGCCAGCATGTCCTTCCAGTACTGGATGTGCATGGTCTGCTGCTTGATGGGATAGGCGTAGTACGCCCGCGTCTTGGCTGCGTCGTTGTAGAGGAAGGTGGTCGACAGCGCCTGCGGCTCGAACTTGTTGCGCAGCGGCTCGATGATGCTGGTCACGTCTTCCAGCTTGCCGTCGTGAGCCCACTTGGCCGTGACCTGGAAGTCGTAGACGTCGCCGTAGGCCACGTCGGGCGGGTTGCCGGCATCCAGCGCGGCCACCGTCTTGGGGATGATCTCCTGCGGTGCGTACAGCGACAGTTCGACCTTGTACTTCGGGTACTTGGCCTCGAACTTCTTGATGGCGGCGTACAGCGCGTCGTCCTCGGCCTTGTAGAAACCCTTGCCCCACCAGACGGTGAGCTTTTCCTGGGCTTGTGCAAAGGAAGGGCTGGTGGCGATCAATGCGCCACCGAACAGGGCTGCTGCGGCGAGTTGCTTCAGCTTCATCGGCTTGTCTCCATGACTTGGGTTGGCGGTGCGGAATGACGCTGGGCTCTTTGCACCGGGGCCTGTGCGTCGCGGGCGGCAGGGCCCGATCCGGGTTGCTGCACCGCGGGGACTATAGGGGCCGCCGAAAATTGACAACACCGGAAGTACCCTTGCGCGGCACGCCGTAACCGCGTCGTAACCGCCCCAACGCGGGGCGTGGAAACACTGCGTCAGCGGCCGCGCCAGACCGGGGCGCGTTTGGCCAGGAACGCGGCAATGCCTTCGCGGCTGTCTTCGGAGGCGCGCACGCGCGCCGCGGCCTCACCGCTGAGCTGCCAGGCCAGGTGGTCGGCCGCATCGATGGCCTGGTTCAGCACGCCCAGGCTTTCACGCACGGCCACCGGGCTGTTGGCGCAGATGGCTTCGGCCAGTTGCAAGGCCTCGTCCACTGCCGCGCCCTCGGCACACAACCGGTTGATCAGGCCCAGCGCATGCGCGCGCTCGGCACCGATCGGCTCGCCGGTCATCACCATTTCGCGTGCCAGGTTCAGCGGCAGCGCGCGCGCGGCCCGGAACACGCCGCCGTACAGCGCCAGCAGGCCACGCTTGACCTCGGGCAGTGCGAAGCGCGCGCGGGTGGATGCCACCACCAGGTCGCAGGCCAGCACCAGCTCGAAACCACCGCCGAAGGCGAGGCCGTCCACCGCGGCGATCAGCGGCTTGCGCCGCGGGCGGCGGATCAGCCCGTAGGGCCCGCCGCGCTCGGTGTGATTGCGGTCCGGGTCGGCCAGGTCGCTGCCGGCGCTGAAGGCGCGGCCCATGCCGGCCAGCACGCCCACCCACAGTTCGGGGTCGTCCTCCAGCCGGTTCATCGCCGCGTCCAGGCCCAGCGTCATGGCGTGGTCCATGGCGTTCAGCTTGGCATCGCGGTCCAGGCGAATCAGCAGCACGCGGCCGCGAACATCGGTGGTGACGGGCATGGCGCGGCCTTCAGTAGCCCGGTGGCGGCTGGTAGCCGCCGATCAGCTCGGCCAGTTGCCCGGCCAGCCAGATGGTGCTCAGGTCGGCGAACTCGGGCCCGACGATCTGCACGCCCACCGGCAGGCCTTCGGCCGTGAGGCCGGCTGGGGCGATGGTGCCGGGCAGGAACGAGGCCGTCGCCAGCCCGGCCCAGAAGAGCTGGCTGAAGTACGGGTGCTCGGCGCCGTTGATGCGCATCCTGCGCGCCGGCATCGGCTCGCTCTGGTCATGCGGGAAGGCAGCGGTGGCCGTGATCGGCATCAGCAGCAGGTCGTGCCGGCCAAAGAAATCGTGCCAGGCCCAGCGCAGCTGCTCGCGCGCCTGGTTCGCGTCGAACACCTCCTTGTAGCTGGCGGTGGAGGCGCGCAAGGCCATCGCATGGTCGCTCGCGTCGTCGTCGCGCAGGCGCGCGCGTGCGGCCACCAGATCGGCATAGTCGACGCGTCGCGCCGCCAGGTTGGACTGCAGCAGCATCAGGTAGGTGCGGTGCGCCTGCAGCGGGTCGAAGTCGGGCCGGGCCTTGAAGTCCACCTTGGCGCCGGCCTTGGCCAGCGCACGCGCGGCGGCCTCGATGCGTGCCTTGACGCTGTCGTCCACCGGCGCGAAATCCTGGTCCAGCCACACCGCCACGCGCAGGCCTTTCACGCGCTTCGGCGGTCCGGGCAGCCTGTAGGCCAGGCCGCGGGCATTCAGCACATCGGGGCCCACGGTGAGCTTCAGCGCCAGCGCCAGGTCGGCGGCGCTGCGCGCCAGCGGGCCGATCACCGACAGGTCGGCCTCGGCTCCCGGCTTGGGCGCGAGCGTGTGGCCGCGCTTGGGCACGATGCACCAGGTGGACTTGTGGCCGTACACGCCGCAGTAGGCGGCCGGGTTGCGGATGCTGCCGCCGATGTCGCTGCCGTACTCCAGCGCACTGAGGCCGGCTGCGACCATGGCCGCGCTGCCACCCGAGGAACCGCCCGGCCCGCGCTGCAGGTCCCAGGGGTTGTTGGTGGTGCCGTAGACCGCGTTGTAGCTCTGGAAGTCGGCCAGGTTCAGCGGCACGTTGCTCTTGCCGAAGACCACCGCGCCGGCCGCCTTGAGGCGGTCGACTGCCAGTGCGTCGCTGGCGGCCGCATGGTCCTTGCGGGGCAGGTGGCCCCAGGTGGTGGGGCGGCCAACCAGGTCGAAGGATTCCTTCACCGTCATCGGCAGGCCGTGCAGCGGGCCCCACAGCTCGCCTTTGGCCAGCGCGCGGTCGGCGGCGCGGGCGCGATTCATGGCGGCCTTGCGGTCGTCGACCACCAGCGCGTTCAACGCCGGGTTGAAGCGGTCGACGCGCTCCAGGTAGGCCTTGAGCAGTTCGACGCTGGACACCTTGCCGGCGCGCAGCGCCGCGGCCTGCGCGGTGGCCGAGCCGAAGGGAAAGGACTTGAGATTCATCGCGCCACCTGCGGGTCCAGCGGATAGATCGGCCGGCGCAGCCGCTCGAACCTGTGCTGGCCGTAGTCTGAGGTGCAGACACCGACGCCGGCGCATTCCACCACCGCCGAAGCCAGATGGCTCATGCCGGCGCGCCAGTGGATGCGGCTCTTCAGCATCACGTAGCGCTTCTGCATCGGGTCGATGCCCACCGACAGCAGCGTGTTCACGTCGAAGGGCTCCACATGGCGCGAGAACAGCACGATCTCGACGCGACCGGTATCCAGCACCACCGCAGGGCCCATGTCCTGCTGCGTGCCGGCGGCCATCGGGCCCTTGGCGCGGTACTTGCCGTCGAAGATCGTTTTCACCCGGCCGGTGACGAGCAGCGGCTCGCTGGGCTCGGGGCACATCGGCATCTTCAGCTTGCCGCCGATGGGCAGCGTCAGCGTGCTGCCGATGCCCGAGGCAATGCACTGCTGCACCGCCTGCGGGTCGTAGATGCCGAAGGCCGCCACGTTCTCCAGGCCCTGACGCATGATCTCGGCCAGCACCCGCGTGGTGTCCATCGGCCCGCCGGAGGCGGCGTTGTCGTAGTGGTCCAGCAGGATCACCGGGCCGGCGCCGGGCGCGTGCGTCATGGCCTTGGCGCGGGCGACCGAGGCTTCCAGCGGCTCAAGCTGGTAGACGAAGGCTTCGCGCTGCGCCCAGGCCGCGGCCAGCAGTTCGTCGCGCAGCCGCTCGGCCAGCGCCCGGTCGTTGTCGGTGGTGATGACCACGCTCAGGCCTGCGTTCGTGATGTCCGCATGCGGGAAGCCGACGAACAGGCTGGCGCACAGCGCGCCTTCGGCTTCCATGGCCTTGCAACGCGCCTGAAGGGACTTGTTGGGCTCGTCCGCCGTGCCCTGGCGCATCACGTGCGGCAGCATCGGCAGCCTGCCCCAGGCGGTGGTGGGCTTGGCCTGGCCCTTGATCAAGCGGATCAACGCGTCGCCGGCACGGCGGCCGGTGCCGTACATGTCCACATGCGGATAGGTCTGGTAACCGGCCACCACGTCGGCCAGCTCGACCATCTCGGCATAGACGTTGGCATGCATGTCGTAGCCCACCGCAATCGGCGTCTTCGCGTCGATTGCGCGGATGCGCTTCAGCAGCGTGCCTTCGCCGTCCTCATGACTCCGGGTCACCATCGCGCCGTGCAGATCCAGCAGGATGCCGTCCCAGCCGCCGCGCTTCACGGCATCGAGGATCGTCGTCGTCATCGCCTCGTAGGCGGCGTCTTCCACCGGGCCGCTGGGCCACGCGTCGGCGGCGATGGCCAGTTCGAACTCGGCGCCCTCGCGCTCGGCAATCTCGATGTACGCGCCGGTGACGGTGCCGGTGCCGCGGTAGGCGGCGATGGCTGCCGAGCCGCTGTCCGGCGCCGGACCGCCCGCACGCGAGAAGCGCGCCAGGTCGGTCACCACCGGCGAGAAGGTGTTGGTCTCGTGCTTCATCATCGCCAGCAGCAGGCGCATGGTGTCTCCCTCTTGCTTTTGCGGACCGCCACTCAGGCGGCCTGGCCGAAATCGAAGTCGCGCCCCGGCGCCGCGTTGAACAGCGCGCGGGTGTATTCATGCTGCGGCGCGCCGAAGACCTGGTGCGCCGGGCCGTACTCGACCACCTTGCCCTTGCTCATCACCGCCAGGAAATCGCACACCTGCGAGGCCACGCGCAGGTCGTGCGTGATGAACAGCATCGCCAGGTTGAGCCGCGCCTTGATCTCCTCGAACAGCTCCAGCACCTGGGCCTGCACCGACACGTCCAGCGCCGACACGGCCTCGTCGGCCACCAGCAGCTCGGGGTCCATCATCAGCGCGCGGGCGATGCAGATGCGCTGGCGCTGGCCGCCGCTGAACTGGTGCGGATAGCGCTCCATTGCGCTGGCGTCCATGCGGACGAGCTTCAACAACTCCAGCGCCTTGGCTTCGGCCTGCGCGCGTGGCATGCCGAAGTTCATCGGGCCTTCGACCATCGCCTGGCCGACGGTGCGGCGCGGGTTGAGCGAGCGGTACGGGTCCTGGAAGACGATCTGCACGCGCTTGCGCAGCGGCCGCAGCTGTGAATGCGGCATCAGCGCGATGTCGTCATTGCCGAGCTTCACCTGGCCGTCGGTGGGATCGATCAGCCGTACCACGCAGCGTGCCACCGTGCTCTTGCCGGAGCCGGATTCGCCGACGATGCCCAGCGTCTGGCCGCGGCGGATGTCGAAGTCCACGGCAGTGGCGGCATGCACGGTGCGCGCCTTGCCGAACCAGCCCTTGTCGATGTAGGTCTTGGCCAGACCGCGCGCCGACAGCACCACCGGCGCATTGCTGTCGGTGGGCTTGGCATGCAGGTGCAGCGTGGGCACCGAGCCGATCAGCATCTTGGTGTAGTCGTGCTGCGGGCGCTGCAGCACGTCGTGCTTGCTGCCCACCTCGACCAGGTCGCCCAGCCGCAGCACGGCCACGCGGTGCGCCAGCTCGGCCACCACGCCGAAATCGTGGGTGATGAACAGCACGCCGGTGCCGTGCTTGCGCTGCAGTTGCAGCATCAGCTCCAGCACCTGCTTCTGCGTGGTGACGTCCAGCGCAGTGGTCGGCTCATCGGCAATCAGCAGCACCGGCTCGAGCACCAGCGCCATCGCGATCATGATGCGCTGGCGCTGCCCGCCCGACAGCTGGTGCGGGTAGCTGGCCATCATGCGGTCCGGGTCGGGCAGCAGCACCTCCTCGATGATCGCGCGCACCTTGCTGCGGCGCTCGGCGGGGCTCAGCTTCGTGTGCTCGGCCAGCACCTCGTCGATCTGGTCGCCGCAGGTCATCACCGGGTTCAGCGCGGTCATCGGCTCCTGGAAGATCATCGAGATCTTCGTGGCGCGCAATTCACGAAGGCGCGCGAGGGGCGCATGGGTGATGTCCTCGCCCTGCAGCAGGATGCGCCCGCCGGTGACCGGCAGCTGCTTGGGCAGCAGGCCCATCACGCCTTGCGCGATGACACTCTTGCCCGAGCCCGATTCGCCCACCAGGCAGACGATCTCGGCATGACCCACGGTGAAGGACACCTTCTGCACGGCCGTGCTGCGGTCGCCGCCCTTGGGCAGCGCGATCGTCAGGTCCTGGACCTCGAGAATCGGCCCGTTCATACCCGCTTCGCCATCTTAGGGTCGAGCGTGTCGCGCAGCCCGTCGCCCAGGATGTTGACCGCCAGCACCGTCACCGCCAGGAAGATGCCCGGAAAGAAGATGTTGTGCGGGTACTGGTTGAACTGCGCACGGCCTTCGGCCATCACGTTGCCCCAGGTGGGGATGTCCGGCGGCAGGCCCACGCCCAGGAAGGACAGGATCGCCTCCACCAGGATGCCCGAGGCACAGATGAAGGTGGCCTGCACGATCAGCGGCGCCACGGTGTTGGGCAGGATGTGGCGCCACATGATCAGCGGCGTGGGCGTGCCCAGCGAGATAGCCGCCTCGACATAGGGCTCCTCGCGGATCGACAGCACCAGTGAGCGCACCAGCCGCGTGACGCGCGGGATCTCGGGGATCGCGATGGCGATCACCACCGTCAGCAGGCTGCCCTTCCACATGGCTACCAGCGCGATGGCGATCAGGATGGCGGGAATAGCCATCAGCCCGTCCATCACCCGCATCAGCGGGCCGTCCAGCCAACGCAGGAAGCCAGCCATCAGCCCGAACAGGATGCCGAAGGCCAGCGCCACCACGGCCGTGGCCACGCCAACGATCAGCGACACGCGGGTGCCGTAGATCACGCGGCTGTAGATGTCGCGGCCGAAGCTGTCGCTGCCCATGATGAAGCGGTGCTGCAGCGTCTCGCCCTCCAGCGTGGTGATCTCGCCGGTCTTGCCGGGCGTCAGGTCGCGGCTGGCGGGGTCGAACAGCGATGGGTCCACCGTGCCCAGCCAGGGCGCGAAGATCGCCACCAGCAGCAGGATCAGCAGCGCGATGCCGCCCAGGCGCACCGAGCCGTTGCGCCGCACCCGCTGCCAGGTGCTGGGCTGCGTGACGACAGTGGCCGATTCGACCGACAGCGCTTCGAAATTGGCGGGCGTCGTCATCAGTAGCGGATGCGGGGATCGAAGAACACGTAGGACAGGTCGACCAGCAGGTTGATCATCACGTAGACCACGCTGAAGAACAGGATCACGCCCTGGATGGTGGGGAAGTCGCGGGCCAGTACCGCGTCCACCGTCAGCCGGCCCAGGCCGGGGATGGCGTAGACCGATTCGGTGACCACCACGCCACCGATCAGCAACGCGATGCCAATGCCGATGACGGTGATGATCGGCACGGCCGCGTTGGCCAGCGCATGGCGCATCAGCACCTTGGCCTCGGGCAGGCCCTTGGCCCGCGCGGTGCGGATGTAGTCTTCGCCCAGCGTGTCCAGCACCGAAGCCCGGGTGACGCGGGCGATCAGCGCGATGTAGATCACCGACAGCGTCACCGCCGGCAGCAGCAACTGGTACAGCCACGGCCCGAGGCCTTCGGACAGCCGCTTGTAGCCCTGCACCGGCAGCCAGCCCAGCTTCAGGCTGAACAGCCAGATCAGCAGGTAGGCCAGCACGAACACGGGAATGGAGAAGCCCAGCACCGAGAAGCCCATCAGCGTGCGGTCGAGCAGGCCGCCGAAGCGCCAGGCTGCCATCACGCCCAGCGGCACCGCCACCACCACGGCGATGACGATCGTGATCAGCGCCAGCGACAGCGTCGGCTCCAGGCGCTGCGCAATCAGCGTGGTCACCGGCATCTTGTAGTAGTAGCTCTGGCCCAGGTCACCGGTGAGCATGTGGCCGAACCAGATGGCGAACTGTTCGGGCACGCTGCGGTCCAGGCCCAGCGTGGCGCGGATCTGCGCGATCTGCTCGGTGCTGGCGGCGTCGCCGGCCAGCACCGCGGCCGGGTCGCCCGGCGTCAGCCTCAGCATCAGGAAGACCAGCACCGCCACCACCAGCAGCACGGGAATGGTGGACAGCAGCCGGCGGAAGAGGAAGTTCAGCATCTGGAGAGTCAGGGCCCCACGGGCAGCGCGCCGCCGAAGGCGATCGGGGGAGGGGGCTGGGTCGGCAGGCTGAACCGGACCCGGCGGTGCCGGCCCGGTTCAGTCACGCCGATGGGGCTCAGTTGGCCTTCTTCAGGTTCCAGTAGATGTTGCCGTTGGTCACGAAGAAGCCGCTGATCTTCTTGCTGGCGGCCATCGGCTGCTGGTATTCGCCAACGACCACGTGGGTGCCGATCTCGAACATGCGCGCATGCATCTCGTCGGCCAGCTTCTTCTTGGTGGCGTCGTCGGTGGCGCGCATGAACTTGTCGCGCAGTTCGACCATCTTGTCGTCGGTGGCCCAGCCGAACCAGGTGCTCTTCTCGCCGCGCGTGTCGGTGGTCGGGTTGGCGATCGGGTTCCACACGTCGAAGGTCTGCCACGCAGTCAGGAACATGTTCCAGCCGCCCTTGTCCGGCGCGTCCTTCTTGGCGCGGCGACCGACCAGCGTCTGCCAGTCCATGGCCTGCAGGTCGACCTTGAAGCCGGCCTGGCGCAGCAGTTGCGCCGCCACGTCGGGCAGCTTCTGGATGCTGGCCAGATCGGTGGGCTTCATGATGACCACCGGCGTGCCGTCGTAGCCGCTTTCCTTCAGAAGGTCCTGCGCCTTCTTCATGTTGCTCTTCATCTGCAGGTCGCTGCCGACCAGGCTGCCGTAGGGCGTGCCGCAGATGAAGAAGGAGCCGCAGGTCTTGTAGAGCTCCTTCACGCCGACCTGCGCGCGCAGGAAGGCATCCTGGTTGAAGGCGGCGATGGCCGCGCGCCGCACCTTCGGGTTGTCGAAGGGCTTGTGCAGGTGGTTGAAGCGCGCCATGTACTGCAACCCGTAGTTGCTGTACTTGGGCATCTGGATGTTCGGGTCGCCCTTGGCGGTCTCGTACTGGTCGAAGCCCAGCGCCTCGATGATGTCGACCTCGCCCTTCTGCAGCGCGCTCAGCTGGGCCTGGGCATCGCGCAGCGCCAGGTTCCATTCGACGCGGTCGACATACACGTTCTTGCCGCCGGTGGTGCCGCTGGGCGGCTCGCTGCGCGGCACGTACTTGGTGTTCTTCAGGTAGACCGACTTGTCGCCGGGCTTGAACTCGTCACGCTTGAAGACGAAGGGGCCGGAACCGATGTGCTCCTCGATCTGCTTGAAGGGGTCGGTCTCGGCCACGCGCTTGGGCATGATGAAGGGCACGTTCGAGCTCGGCTTGCCCAGCGCCTCGAGCATGAAGCCGTTGGCCTCGTTCAGGAAGATGCGGAAGGTGTCCGGCGTGGGCGAGTCCATCTTGGTGACGAACTGCATCAGCGCCGAGCCCATCGCGTCGCGCTTGCCCCAGCGCTGCAGGCTGGCGATGACGTCTTCGCCGGTGACCGGCTTGCCGTCGTGGAACTCCAGGCCCTTGCGCAGCTTGAAGGTCCACAGCCGCTTGTCGGGGCTTTCGGTCCAGCTCTCCACCATCTGCGGCTTCACCTGGCCGGTGGCATCGGTGCCGAAGAGCGTGTCGTAGATCATGTAGCCGTGGTTGCGGCTCATGTAGGCCGTGGTCCAGATCGGGTCCAGCACGGCTAGGTTCGAGTGCGGCACCACCTTCAGCACAGTCTGCGCGACGGCCGGCAATGTGAGCAGTGATGCGCTGCAGAGGGCCGCTGCCAGCAGGCCGCGTCGGGCTACGCTCTTCAGGTTCATGAGTCTTACCTCGAGGGAAGGGTGGGTGGATTCCGTTAGCACGATCGGTGCCAGCAGACAGGCGAAGGATGCACCACTTTGCGCAGTGCTTCGGCCCGGTGCCGATGCGGGCTTTCCCCAATCGCACCGCACGCGTCGCCTGCGGCAACGGGCTCGGTATAGTCAGGCACGATACGTGCCGACGCGCCGCGATCAGGCTGCGTGACCTTGGATTCTGGAGTCTCCTTGATGGATGTCATGGCGCCAGTGGTGCTGGTGGGTGGGGGCCACGCGGCAGCCGCGTTTTCGAACAGCGTGCGCCGGGCCGGCTATGAAGGCCGCGTGGTGCTGGTCAGCGACGAGCCGGTGCCGCCTTACCACCGCCCGCCGCTGTCGAAGAAGTACCTGGCGGATGGGCTGCCCGTCGAGCAGATCCTGATCCGTGCCCCGGCCTGGTACGACGAACAGAAGATCGAGTTGCGCCTGGGGCAGCGCGCCGTGTCCGTCGACCGGGAGGCGCATCGCCTGCAGCTGGCCAACGGCGAGGCCCTGGACTACAGCCGTCTGGTGCTGATGACCGGCTCGAGGCCGCGGCGTCTGCCGGCGGCCATCGGTGGCGACCTGCAGGGCGTGCTGCTGATGCGCAGCCTGGCCGATGCCGATGCGTTGGGGCCTCATCTGGTGGCAGGCCGCAGGCTGCTGGTGGTGGGCGGCGGCTACATCGGACTGGAGGCCGCCGCGGTGGCCGTGGGCAAGGGGTTGCAGGTCACGCTGCTGGAGGCCGCGCCGCGCATCCTGCAGCGGGTGGCCGCGCCGGCCACGGCCGACTACTTCCGTGCACTGCACCGCAGTCACGGTGTGGATCTGCGCGAGGGCGCGGGCCTGCGCCAGCTGCTGGCCGATGGCGGTCGCGTCTGCGGTGCCGAACTGGACGATGGCAGCCGCATCGAGGCCGACGTCGTGCTGGTCGGCATCGGCGTGCTGCCGAACGTCGAGCTGGCCCAGGCCGCCGGCCTGGAGGTGGACAACGGCATCGTCGTCGATGCGCTGTGCCAGAGCTCCGACCCGCACATCCTGGCGGCCGGCGATTGCTGCAGCTTCGATTACCAGGGCCGGCGCATCCGCCTGGAATCGGTGCAGAACGCCAACGACCAAGCCGCCACCGCCGCGCACACGGTCGCCGGCCAGCCCAAGCCCTATGCGGCGCTGCCCTGGTTCTGGTCCGATCAGTACGACTGCAAGCTGCAGATTGCCGGCCTGAACAGCGGCTATGACCAGGCCGTTGTGCGGCCCGGCAAGACCGCGCGCAGCCGCTCGGTCTGGTACTACCGCGAAGGCCGCTTGCTGGCGGTGGATGCGATGGCCGATGCGGCCGCCTTCGTGACGGCCAAGAAACTGCTCGAACGCGGCGCCTCGGTGCCGCCCGAGCAGGCGTCCGACCCGGCCTCCGAGTTCCGCACCTGGGGCCTGTGAACTGCCGATGAGCACGCCCGAGCAGCAACTGCTGCAGCAAGGCCTGCAGGCGCTGGTGCCGCAGCTGCATGCGCCAGGCGGCGTCATCCAGGCGCTGCAGCGGCTGTCCGGCGGCGCCAGCCAAGAGACCTGGTCCTTCGACCTGCGCTTGGCCGACGGTGGCGTGTTGCCGCTGATCCTGCGCCGCGCACCGGCCGGGGCCGATGCGCGCGGTGCCGGGCATGCCTCGCTGGCCGAGCAGGCGCAGTTGCAGGCCGCCGCGGC
>JAFLDH010000077.1 GCA_017302505.1 Burkholderiales bacterium | reverse complement strand
CGACAGCCGCATCGAGAACTCGTTCAACCGGCGCTGGTCGCGCCCGGTGGCGCCGGCCGTGCCGGGCGCGGCGGTGGCGGTCTTGATCTCGACCAGTTCGGGACGCTCCAGCCAGGGCGAGTTGTAGAGCGTGTTGCGCAGGAACTCCGACACCCGCTCATTGGTCTGTGCCATGCCGCTGACCAGCACCACGTTGCCGTTCTGCTTGATGCTGGTCAGGTACACGCCTTCGGGCGTCTGCTTGACCAGTTCGTCCAGCAGGTGCACCGGCGTGTTGCGGTCGGTCTGCAGATCCTCCACCGACTTCTGGCGGGCCTTCAGCGCCTCGATTTCCGCCCGCAGCGTGGCGATGTCCTTGATCTGCGCCTCCAGGCGCGTGATCTCGGTCTTGAGGAAATCGTTGCGGGCCTGCTGTGCCGCGGTCAGCTGCATCAGCACCACGTACCAGGCACCGGCGATCGCCAGGCCCAGCACCACACAGGCACCCAGCGTGGCGAAGAAGGCGCGCTTGCGCTGCCGCCGCTTCTCCTCGCGATGCGGCAGGAGGTTGATCAGGATCACTGCTCGAACCTCCGCATGGCCAGGCCGCAGGCCGTCAAGTAGGACGGCGCCTCGCGCCGCAGGCTCGATTCACGTACTGCCGAGCCAAGCTTCATGCGGTCGAAGGGGTTGACCACCTGCGAAGCGAAGCCGGTGAGCTCGGTCACCCGGTCCTTCAGACCCGGCAGGGTGGCAGTGCCTCCCGCCAGCATCACGTAGTGCACCTTGTGGTGCGGCGTACTGGTGAAGAAGTACTGCAGCGCCCGGCCGATCTCCTGCGACAGGCTGTCGACGAAGGGCGCGAGGATCACAGATTCATAGTCGTCGGGCAGGTCGCCGGCCAGCTTCTTGGCTTCGGCCTCCTCGAAGGAAAAGCCGTACTGCCGGCTGATCAGCTGTGTCAGCTGGCTGCCGCCGAAGGCCTGGTCGCGGTCGTAGAGCATGTCGTCGTCGCGCAGCACCTTCAGGCTGGTGGTGTCGGCACCGATCTCGAACAGCGCCACCAGCGCGTCCTTGCCCTCGTTGGGCAGCGCGGAGACGATGCGCCCCATCGCCAGGCGCGAGGCATGCGATTCGATGTCCAGCACCACCGGCTTCAGGCCAGCCGCTTCGGCCAGGCCCTGGCGGTCCTGCACGCGGTCCTTGCGGCTCGCAGCGATCAGCACCTCGACATCGCCAGCGGACGTGGCGCTGGGGCCGATCACGCAGAAATCGAGGCTGACTTCGTCCAGCGAGAACGGGATGTACTGGTTGGCCTCGGATTCGACCTGCAGTTCCATCTCTTCTTCGCGCAGGCCGGCCGGCAGCATGATCTTCTTGGTGATGACGGCCGATTGCGGCATCGCCATCACCACCTGCTTGGTGCGCGTGCCGCTCTTGCTGACCACGCGCTTGACGGCTTCGGCCACCTCGTCGAACTTCTCGATCTGGCCGTCGGTGATCCAGCCCTTCTCGAAGGGCTCGGAAGCGAAGCGTTCGAGCACGTATTCGCCATTCGAAGCCTGGCCCAGTTCGACCAGCTTGACGCTGGAGGAGCTGATGTCCAGCCCGATCATGGCGGGGTACTTCTGCCCCAGCAACTGGCTCAGGAAGCTCACTTCGACTGACTCCCAACACGCCCCAACAAGATGGAGCGCACTCTTAATAAGTTACTTGAATCCTAGCAGTAAAGCCCTTGTGACCCAACGCAAAACGGCCAGCGAAGTCTGCCCGTCGTTGTGATTCACCGACGCCCGGAACAGCCCTTGAAACATCTCGCAATTGCGCTTGCCGGCGCTCACGGCGACGCAGGGTGAGAAGCCCTGCACACCCCGTGGGGGTGCTTTCTATAATCGCGGCCTTCCCGACCGGGACCCGCATGGGCGCCACGAGCTCCGTCAACCCAGAAAACCGAAACTCCGACCACAAGCCGGCTCGCGCTGCCGGCGGCACATGGCTGGGAGGAACGGCTCGATTCATCGCTTGGGTCGTCGGCCTGGCCGCAGCCAGTGTGTTGTGTGTTTTGATCCTCGCCGGCATCGCGGTGGCCGTGGCCTACCCGAACGTGCCCGAGATCAGCGGGTTGACGGATTACCGTCCCAAACTGCCGATGCGAATCTACGCCGCCGATGGCGTGCTGCTCGGCGAATTTGGTGAAGAAAGGCGCAACTTCACGCCGATCGCGCAGATGCCGAAGGTGCTGAAGGATGCCGTGCTGGCCGCGGAAGACGCGAACTTCTACGAACACGGCGGCGTCGACTACAAGGGCATCCTGCGCGCTGCGCTGGCCAACCTGCGCGATGCGCGAAGCCAGGGCGGCTCGACCATCACCATGCAGGTGGCAAAGAACTTCTACCTGCCCACCGAGAAGACCTACACGCGCAAGCTCTACGAGCTGCTGCTGACGCTGAAGATCGAGGGCCTGCTCAGCAAGGACCAGATCCTCGAGCTGTACATGAACCAGATCTTCCTGGGGCAGCGCGCCTATGGCTTTGCCGCCGCCAGCGAAATCTACTTCGGCAAGGCCGTCAAGGACCTCACCGTGGCCGAGGCCGCCATGCTGGCCGGCCTGCCGGTGGCGCCTTCGGCCTACAACCCGATCGTCAACCCCAAGCGGGCGACGGTGCGCCAGCAGTTCATCCTGGGCCGCATGCTGGAAGTAGGCTTCATCAACGAAGCGCAGTACGAAGAAGCGCGCAACCAGGTGCTGCGTTACCGCGCCCAAAGCGCCATGCCGGTGCATGCAGAGTACGCGGTCGAGACAGCGCGGCAGCTGGTCTTCAGCCACTACGGAGCCGAGGCCTACACCCGCGGCCTGGATGTCTACCTGACCCTTCGGGCCGCCGACCAGGAAGTGGCCTACCGGGCCTTGCGACGGGGGCTGCTGAACTTCGAACAGCGACAGTGGTACCGCGGGCCGGAGGCCTTCGTGGACCTGCCGGCCGAGCCGACGCAGATGGACGCGCGCATTGCCGAGGCGCTGGCCGACCACCCCGACAACGACGAGTTGCGCGCCGCCGTGGTCACCGAGGCATCACCACGCAAGGTGGTGGCGGTTCTGCAGAACGGCGAGACGCTCACCGTCACCGGCGACGGCCTGAAACCTGTGGCCTCGGGTCTGTCGGACAAGGCCGAACCCAAGATCCAGATCCGGCGCGGCGCCGTGGTGCGTGCCGTTCGGAATGCCAAGGGTGAGTGGGCGCTTACCCAAGTGCCCGAGGTCGAGGGCGCGTTCGTGGCCATGGACCCGGAGACCGGCGCCATCCGCGCGCTGGTGGGCGGCTTCGACTACGGCAAGTCCAAGTTCAACCATGTGACGCAGGCCTGGCGGCAGCCGGGGTCGAGCTTCAAGCCCTTCATCTATTCCGCGGCACTGGAAAAGGGCTTCACCCCGCTGACGGTGGTCAACGATGCACCGCTGTTCTTCGATGCCGGCGCCACCGGCAGCCAGCCCTGGGAACCGAAGAACTACGACGGCAAGTTCGACGGGCCGATGCCGCTGCGCACCGCGCTGGCCAAGTCGAAGAACATGGTCTCGATCCGGGTTCTGCAGGCCGTGGACCCGGGCTTTGCGCAGGACTGGATCACGCGCTTCGGCTTCGACGCCGACAAGCACCCGGCCTACCTGACGATGGCGCTGGGCGCCGGCTCGGTGACGCCGCTGCAGATGGCCAGCGCCTACAGCGTGTTCGCCAACGGCGGTTACCTGGTCAGCCCGATGCTGATCGCCAAGGTCACCGATAGCAAGGGCCGCGTGCTGTCGCAAAGCAGCCCGCCGCCGCTGGACGACGCGCTGCGCGTGCTGGATGCGCGCAATGCCTTCGTCATGAACTCGCTGCTGCAGGAGGTGACGCGTTCGGGGACCGCGGCGTCGGCCAAGCGCGCGCTGGGCCGCGGCGACATCTTCGGCAAGACCGGCACCACCAACGATTCGATGGACGCCTGGTTCGCCGGCTTCCACCCCAGCCTGGTGGCGGTGGTGTGGATCGGCTACGACACGCCGCGCAAGCTGGGCGATCGCGAAACCGGCGGCGGCCTGGCCCTGCCGGTGTGGATCGACTACATGGCCTATGCGCTGAAGGGCGTGCCCGTGCGCGAACTGACGCCGCCCGAAGGCGTGACGCAGATCGATGGCGACTGGAGCTTCGACGAGTTCAGCCAGGGCGCTGGCGTGCGCAGCGTCGGCC
This sequence comes from Burkholderiales bacterium, assembly GCA_017302505.1. Taxonomy (GTDB): domain Bacteria; phylum Pseudomonadota; class Gammaproteobacteria; order Burkholderiales; family Burkholderiaceae_C; genus Rubrivivax. The sequence goes on along the minus strand of JAFLDH010000077.1, from coordinate 12,830 downwards.
TGGAAGACGTGCTGCCACCGGCGCCCACCACCGAAGAGCGCAACAGCATCCTGGACCTTTTCCGCCGCTGATCAGGCCGCCTAGAAGCGCAGTGTCTGGCCAGCCTGGGCGCTGGCATGGCGCGACAGCGCGTCGAAGAACTCGCTGCCGTCGCGGGTGTCCAGCCAGCGGCCCTGCACATGGCGGTAGTGGTAGCCGCCCGCGCGCGCTGCCAGCCACAGTTCCTGCAGCGGTGGCTGCAGGTTGACGATGATGCGGCTGTCGTCGGGGAAGGCCAGCTCCAGCATGCCGCCGGTACGCTGGCTGTCGATGTCGATCACGCCATCCTGCAGCCATTGGTCGATGGTCGATTCGATGGAGGCCAGCACCTGGCCGGCCAGGCGCCGGTAGTCGGCTTCGCTCAATGGGGTGGCCTCGGGCGGGTGAGACATGGTCGATAGAATCCAGCGCATGCACAGACAGCGTGGGACAAGTGTAGTGCGGCCCCTCAAGGCCCTTCGGCCACCGCGGCTGGCCGGACTGGGCCTGTTGCTGATGCTGGCCGCTGGCTGCGGCCAGAAAGGGCCGCTGACGCTGCCAAAGGCGTCCAGCGGCGCGGCCGCAGCCCCCGCTTCGGCGCCGGCCACGCGATGAGCCTGCCTGGCTCGCCCTACCTGGCGCGCGCGGGCGCCGATCTGCAGCTCGACGGCTGTTCGCTGGACGAGCTGGCCGCCGCGTACGGCACGCCGTTGTTCGTGTATTCGCAGCGCGCGATGCTCGATGCGGTGGCGTCGTACCGACGCGCACTGGCCGGCCGCCCGCACCTGCTGTGCTACGCAATGAAGGCCAACCCGAGCCTGGCGGTGTTGCAGACCTTCGCCCGCGCCGGCTGCGGCTTCGACATCGTCTCGATCGGCGAACTGCAGCGCGTGCTGGCCGCTGGCGGCGATGCCGCCAAGGTGGTCTTTTCCGGTGTCGGCAAGACCCGCGCCGAGATGCAGCATGCATTGCAGATCGGCGTGCGCTGCTTCAACGTGGAAAGCCAGGGCGAACTGGAAGTGCTGTCCCGGGTGGCAACGGCTGCCGGGCGCACGGCCCAGGTGAGCCTGCGTGTCAACCCGGACGTGGACGCCGGCACGCACCCCTACATCTCCACGGGGCTGAAGGGCAACAAGTTCGGCATCGCCCACGACCAGGCGCTGGACACCTACCGCCGCGCGGCCGCATTGCCCGGCCTGCAGGTGACGGGCATCGATTGCCACATCGGCTCGCAGATCACGCAGGTGGCGCCCTACCTGGACGCGCTGGACCGGCTGCTGGACCTGGTGGAAGCGGTGGAGGCCGAAGGCATCGCGCTGCATCACGTGGACGTGGGTGGCGGCCTGGGCATCCAGTACGCTGGCGAGGCGCCGCCCCAGGCCGATGAGCTGGTGACGCAGTTGCTGCAGCGCATCGACGCCCGCGGCCATGGGCATCGCGAGCTGCTGATGGAGCCGGGCCGTTCGCTGGTGGGCAATGCCGGGGTGCTGCTGACCGAGGTGCTGTACCTGAAGCCGGGCGCCACCAAGAACTTCTGCGTCGTCGACGCGGCGATGAACGACCTGATGCGCCCGGCCATGTACCAGGCGTGGATGGCGATCGAGCCCTGCCGGCAGCGTGAAGGCCCGGCGCCAGAGTGGGACGTGGTGGGCCCGGTATGCGAATCGGGCGACTGGCTGGGCCGGGAGCGCGCGCTGGCAGTGCAGCCCGGCGACCGGCTCGCCGTGCTGTCGGCCGGCGCCTATGGCATGTCGATGGCCAGCAACTACAACAGCCGGCCCCGCGCCGCGGAGGTGCTGATCGTCGATGGCCGGCCCATGCTGGTGCGCGAGCGCGAGCGCTTCGAGGATCTGATCCTGCGAGAGCGCCTGATGCCGCCGCCCTGAGGCCGCCTACAGCCGCCCTTCCTGCACCGCGTGGCAAGCCACGCGCACCCCCTGCGTGTCGATCATCGCCGGCCGCTCGGCCGAGCAGCGTGCATTGGCATGCGGGCAACGCGGATGGAAGGCGCAGCCGGCCGGCGGGTTCAGCGGGTTCGGCACCTCACCCTGCACCGGCGTGCGCGAGGTGCCGCTCATGTGGATGTCGGGGATCGCCGCCAGCAGCATCCGGGTGTACGGATGGCGCGGCCGCGCAAAGAGCTCCACCTTGTCGGCCAGCTCCACCAGCCGGCCCAGGTACATCACGCCGACCTGGTCGCTGACGTGGCGCACCACCGCCAGGTTATGGCTGATGAACAGGTAGGTCAGCCCCTGCTCGCGCTGCAGGTCCTTCATGATGTTGAGCACCTGGGCCTGCACCGATACGTCCAGCGCCGAAGTGGGCTCGTCGCAGACCAGGAATTCCGGCTGCGTGGCCAGCGCCCGCGCGATGCTGATGCGCTGCCTTTGTCCGCCGGAGAACTGGTGCGGGAACTTCTCCATGTCGGCCGCGGCCAGGCCCACCGAGCGCAACAGCTCGCCCACCTTCTGGCGCAGGCTGTCGGGGGTGTTGCACAGGCCGTGCTCGCGCAACGGCTCGCCGATGATGTCCAGCACCTTCCAGCGCGGGTTCAGGCTGGCGTACGGGTCCTGGAAGATCATCTGCATGCGCCGGCGCAGGCCGCGCAGGCTGGCGGCCGAGGCCTTCAGCGCACCCGTGTCCTGGCCGTCGAAGTGCACGCTGCCGCGCGTCGGCTCGTACAGGCCGACCAGCAGCCGGGCGACCGTGCTCTTGCCGCAGCCGGATTCGCCCACCAGCGCCAGCGTGGTGCCCTTGCGGATGGCGAAGCTGACGCCGTCCACCGCATGCACGAACTGCCGCGGCTTGCGTTCCAGCACACGGTTGAGCCAAGGCGGCGAGACATCGAAGGTCTTGGCCAGGTTATCGACCTGCACCAGCGGGGCCACGGCGTTCATTGGGCTACCCTCCGCACGGCGTGCTGCGGGATGAGCGCTTGGGAGCGGCCCGGCGCGCTCATGCGGCGGCCTCCTGCCCGGCCAGCCAGCAGGCGGCGCGGGTGTGGCCGGCATCGATCAGCTCGGGCCGGTCACGCCGGCAGCGGTCCATCACCTGGGGGCAGCGCGGGTTGAAGGCGCAGCCCGGCGGAATGGCGTTGAGCCGCGGCATCGCGCCGTCGATCTGCAGAAGCCGCTCGCGGGTGTCGTCCATCGCCGGGATCGAGCCCATCAGCCCGCGGGTGTACGGATGCGAAGGATGGTGGATGACCTCGTGCACCGGGCCGATCTCGCACACGCGGCCGGCGTACATCACGGCCACGCGGTCGCAGGTCTCGGCGATCACGCCCATGTCGTGCGTGACCAGCATCACCGCCGCGCCATGCTGCTTGCACAGCCGTTTCAGCAGCGAAATGATCTGCGCCTGGATCGACACGTCCAGCGCGGTGGTGGGCTCGTCGGCCACGATCAGCTCGGGCTCGGCCGCCAGCGCCAGCGCAATGACCACGCGCTGGCGCATGCCGCCGGAGAACTGGTGCGGGTACTGCTCCAGCCGCTCTTCGGCGGCCGGGATGCCGGTTTCCTGCAGCAGGCGGATGGCGCGCTGGCGGGCCTCTTCGGCGCTGACCGGCAAGTGGGTCAGGATCGTCTCGGTGAGCTGCCGGCCCACGGTGTACAGCGGGTTCAGCGAGGTCAGCGGGTCCTGGAAGATGGCGCCGATGCGCCGGCCGCGAATGGTGCGCATCTGCTCGTAGGGCAGGTTGTCGATGCGCTGGCCGGCCAGCAGGATTTCGCCGCCGGCGATGCGACCCGGCGGCTCCAGCAGGCCGATGATCGCGGCGCCGGTGAGCGACTTTCCGGCACCGGATTCGCCGACCACGCCCAGCACTTCGCCTGGCGCAATGTTGAAGGAGATGTCGTCCAGCGCCAGCAGCGTGCCGCGGCGGGTGGGAAACTCGACGCGCAGGTTGCGCACTTGCAAGAGAGGAGCGGCCATGGTCAGCGCAGGCGGGGGTTCAGCGCGTCGCGCAGCCAGTCGCCGAGCAGGTTCACGCTCAGCGCGATCAGGATCAGCATGGCGCCCGGGAAGATGGTGATCCACCATTCGCCGCTGAAGAGGAAGTCGTTGCCGATGCGGATCAGCGTGCCCAGCGACGGCGAGGTGGGCGGCACGCCGACGCCCAGGAAGGACAGCGTGGCTTCAGTGAGGATGGCCGCCGCCACGTGGATGGTGGCCAGCACCAGCACCGGGCCCATCACGTTGGGCAGCACATGCTTGAACATGATGCGCGATGGCTTGACGCCGATGACGCGCGCGGCCTGCACGTATTCGCGATTGCGCTCCACCAGCGTGGAGCCGCGCACGGTGCGCGCGTACTGCACCCAGCCGGTCAGCGAGATGGCGACGATCAGCACGCCGAAGGCCAATGTCTCGTCGGCATTGGGGAACAGCGCACGGCCTACCCCGTCAATCAGCAAGGCCACCAGCAGCGGCGGAAAGGACAGCATCACGTCGCACACGCGCATGATCAGCGCGTCGACCTTGCCACCGACGAAGCCCGACAACAGTCCCAGGCCGACGCCGACCACCATCGACACCAGCACCGAGGCCACGCCGACGAACAGCGAAATGCGCGCGCCATACATGATGGCCGAGAGGATGTCGCGGCCCTGGTCATCGGTGCCCAGCAGGTAGGTGCGCTGACCCCCCTCGACCCATGACGGCGGCAGGCGCGCGTCGCTCAGGCTGACTGCGGCCATGTCGAAGGGGTTGTGCGGCGCCACCCAGGGTGCGAAGACCGCGCAGAAGACGCACAGCGCGGCGATCAGCGCGGCCAAGATGGCCATCGGCGAGCTCTTGAAGCTGTGCCAGACATCGCCGTCGAAGAAGCGCGCCAGCGCACCCAGAGCGGCCGGCGCGGCGGTGGTGTTCATGTGGAAGGTTCCATGCTCAATGACCGCCTGCGGGCTTCTCGATGCGCAGCCGCGGGTCGACGGCGAAGTACAGCAAGTCGACGACCAGGTTGACGACGACGAAGATCAAGGCCACCAGGCACAGATAGGCAGCCATGACCGGCACGTCGGCGAACTGCACCGCCTGGATGAACAGCAGGCCCATGCCCGGCCACTGGAACACCGTCTCGGTGATGATGGCAAAGGCAATCAGCGCGCCCAGCTGCAGGCCGGTAATGGTGATCACCGGCACCAGCGTGTTCTTCAGTGCATGGCCGAAGTAGACGGCACGGTTGGGCAGGCCCCGCGCGCGGGCGAACTTGATGTAGTCGGTGCGCAGCACCTCCAGCATCTCGGCCCGCACCAAACGTAGGATCAGCGCCAGCTGGAACACCGACAGCGTGATCGCCGGCAGGATCAGGTGCTTCCAGCCGTCCACCGTCAGCAGGCCGGTGGTCCAGCCGCCCAGCGAGACCACATCGCCGCGGCCGAAGCTGGGCAGCCACTTCAGCTGCACCGAGAACAGCAGGATCAGCAGGATGCCGATCAGGAAGGTGGGCAGCGACACGCCCAGCAGCGACACCGTCATCGCCACCTGCGACGCGAAGGTGCCACGGCGCAGCGCGGCGAACACGCCCAGCGGAATGCCGACCATCAGCGCGATCACGGCCGCGGCCAGCGAAAGTTCGAGCGTGGCCGGCAGCCGCTCGGCGATCAGGGCCGAGACCTTGCGGCCCTGACGCAGGCTGAGGCCGAAGTCACCCTGCAGGGCGTTGCCGACGAAATGCGCGAACTGCACCGGGAAGGGCTTGTCCAGGCCCAGTTCTGCCCGCAGCGCCTCGCGCTGCTCGGTCGTGGCGTCCTGGCCCAGCATGCTGGCCACCGGATCGCCGACGTACTGGAACAGCATGAAGGCGATGAAGGCCACCGACAGCATCACCACGAAGGCCTGGGCAAGGCGGCGCAGAATGAACGCGAGCATGCGGTGAGCGGAGCCGGGGAGAGTGAAGGGACGGGCGTGGTGGCGTGCGCGGGCCCCGATGGGCGGCCCGCGATGATCCGCAATTCACATGCCCGCCGCCAAGAGGGAAAACCTAGGCCGCGGACCGGGGCCCGCAGGTGTCATTCGAAGCGGATCTCGCCGTACCAGGCCTCGGTGCGGGCCTGGGTGTTGTCGGCATCGGTCATCACGGCCACGCCGATCAGCGGGCCAGGATCTTCGCCGAAGGCCCGGCGGTAGTCGGCGCGAATGTCGCGCCGGTATTCGCGCCACTGCCCGACGTGCTGCATGCCGGACTCGAGCACGATCTTGCGGACGCGATCGGTGCGCTTGTTGACCACCACCGAGTCCACCTCGGCCTGGGTGTCCCAGACGTACATCAGCGTGGCAAAGGGCGGCGTCTCGCCCGTCAGGCCCTGCATCAGATCGAACATCATGCGGTTGCGCGGGCTCAGCTTGGCGTGGTCGCCATCGAAGGCCAGCAGCACGCGCACGACGGCGTCCTCGCTATCGCTGTGGCGGACATCGGCCTCCGTGTTCAGCGCGGGCACCTTCCAGGAGAACACCACCTCGCCGAGCTTGTCCGGGTCGATGCGCAGGCTGCGTCGGTACATGCTGGCCGAGCGCTCGGCCTGCGCATGCAGCACCCAGCGACCATCGGTGTACTGGCTCGAGTAGCTCGTCTTCGACTTGCCCGGCAGCACGTAGGGCTGCCATCCCGCAGTCCAGCGCGCCGCGTCCCCCGACGGCTGCGGCAGCTGCTGGCAAGCGGCCAGCCCAAGGCAGCCCAATGCCAGCGGCAGCATCCTTCGGCAGACAGCAAACAAGGGCATCCGAACCAGGCTCCGTCAGACAACGTCCCCATGAAAAAGGCCGCCCGAAGGCGGCCTTGAGAGATGTCCACTGCCCGAGGGCAGCCGCGACATCAGAAGGTGTGACGCACGCCCAGTTGCAGGCCGGTCGAGTTGCTGCCGGCAGCCAGCGCGCTGGCTTGGGTCGACACCGCGAAGCGGGCACCCGCGTCATTGTTGATCGACGACCAGGTCGCGTACAGGGCGGTGCGCTTCGACAAGTTGTAGTCGGCGCCGATGGCCCATTGCGAGGCATCCAGACCGTTCAGCAGGTCCTTGCCGTTGGTGCCGCCGTAGCTGGCCTTGAAGTTCCACTGGCCGAACGGCGCACTGACGCCGACGTACCAGTTTTCGCGCGTGGCCTTGTTGACCGGGCCCGAAGCTTCCATCGAGCCGTAGAAGCCCGACAGCTTCATGAAACCGAAGTTCCACGAGCCACCCAGGTTCCAAGCAGTCAGGTCGATCGTGCACATCGTGTCCAGGCAGTCCGTCAGGCCGTAGGAACCGGCGATGTCGAACGCGCCCGCGGCGTAGCCGATACGGCCACCATAGTACTTGTTACCAGGCGCATTCTCGCCCGCAGCGATCTGGGCTTGACCGTAGAGGCCAGGACCGAACACACCGTTCGGCAGGATGTACTGAACCATGTTGTTGGCGCGAACCAGCGTGCCGTAGGTCGTGCCAGCCAGAGCGGCTTGCAGTTCCGAGCCCAGGGCCAGGTTGGTGGCGGCGCCGACACCGACCGTGCCGAACGGATCGAACACGGTCCAGTTCCAGAACGTGGCGGTGTAGTCACGGCCCAGACGCAGTTCGCCCCACTGGTTCGACAGGCTGACGGTCGAACGGCGGTTGAAGAACAGCTGGTTGCCTTCTTGCGTGGTCGAGCCGGCGATCGGCGTGGTGCCATTGCCCCACACAGCAGCGTTGCGGCCGGTGTCCAGCGCAATGCCCATTTCCAGCCAGAAGCCGGCCTTCAGGCCACCACCCAGGTCTTCCGTGCCACGGAAGCCCAGACGGCTGGCGGCCATGCCGTCAGTTGACATCGAGTAGGTGCGCGAACCGTTGTCCACCGACTGAACGTTCAGGTCGACCACGCCGAAAATGGTCACCGAGGACTGCGCCGAAGCCGCGCCGGCGAATGCGCCCAGAGCAGCAAGAGCGAGGACTGATTTTTTCATTGCAACTTTCTCCTAGGTTAAACACGAAGACCTGATCGATTCGCGGGTTGCGGGGTGATCAGACCTAACCCCTCATCGGAAGTTGGATGGATTGCACCAGACCGCCGGGCGGCTGGCAAAGGTTTGCGACGCAAAGACACGTGTTCTGTTGCCTGTGCACAACGAGATGCCTCAATACGCCGGATGCACCGATGTGGTGCGAGGTCGGCGGCCTCCTTCCGCTCTGACCCATGACAAGGCAGGCGTCGGGCGACGCCCGATAATCCCAGCGATCCGCCCCCCATCGGCCGGCCGTATGCAACAGATGTCAACAATCGATGGCGCGCTGGCTTGCGCCGACAACGCACTGCGCACGCTCTCCGGCAACTACGCGTCGGCCCGCAGGACGCCGGCCCCCGCCGAAGCCGCCGCCGAGGAATTGCCCCCCGCCGAACGCCGGCTGTCGGCCGCGCTGATGCGCGTCAACCATGTCGGCGAGGTCTGCGCCCAGGCCCTGTATGCCGCGCAGCGGCTGGCGACCGACGACGCCAGTCTGCAGCGCCACTTCGACGCCGCGGCTCGCGACGAATTCGACCACCTGGCCTGGACGCAGCAGCGGCTGAAGCAGTTGGGCGACCGCACCAGCCTGCTGAACCCGCTGTGGTACGCCGGTGCCTTCGGCATCGGCCTGCTGGCAGGGCGCCTGGGGCCGGCGATCAGCCTGGGCTTCGTGGCCGAGACCGAGCGCCAGGTGGAGCAGCACCTGCAAAGCCACCTGGAGCGGCTGCCGGCCACTGACCATGCCTCACGGGCCATCGTGCAGCAGATGCTGACCGACGAAGCCCGGCATGCCGCCGGCGCGCGCGAGGCCGGTGGTGCGGACCTGCCTCAGCCCGTGAAGCTGGCCATGCGCCTGGCGGCCAAGGTCATGACCCGCACGGCCCATCACGTCTGAGCCGCTGCGTGGCCAGCCGATAACGGAACCCGGCCGTCAGGGCCCGCCACCACCGCCGCCGGCCAGGCAGGGCGGCAGCAGGGCCGTCGATCCCACGCCGGAGGTGCGCCCGTCTGGGCCGAAGGGCACCTGGAACCACAGGCACTGCGTGTTGCGGAAGTTGTAGGACCACAGCTCCGTGCCCTGGCGGCCGACCCGCGAGCGGTCGTCGGGCTGCCCCAGCGTCATCAGCACCTGTTCGGCGGACATGCCGACCACGAGGGTCTGGAAGTTCGCCTCGGTCAGCACCTGCTCCCACTCGACCATGCGGCCCGAGGCATCGACGTCCACCATGAAAGTGTTCGGCCCGCGGCCGCGGAATTCCAGCCGCTTGCCACCATTCGGCAGCGGGTAGGTGGCGCGCTCCTGGCCCAGCTGCTGGCGCAACTCTTCCACCGTCGAGCGCGACTTCAGCGTTTCCGGGTTCGATACCGCGCAGCCGGCCAGCAGCGCCGCCAAGGCCAGAGCCACCCACCCGTGTCTGCGCATGCGTTCCTCCGTGGTTTCAGGCCTCGACGATCTCGAAGCCCGTGCTGATCTGCGCCGTCTTCGCCAGCATCGCGCTGGCGGAGCAGTACTTCTCGTGCGACAGCGCGATGGCTCGCGCCACTGCCGCTTCGTTCAGCCCCTTGCCGCTGACCGTGAAGTGCATGTGTATACGGGTGAAGACCTTCGGGTCTTCCGTGGCACGGTCAGCCTCGATGCGCACGCTGCAGCCGCTCACCGGCTGGCGGCCGCGCTTCAGGATCAGCACCACATCATAGGCCGTGCAGCCGCCGGTGCCGGCCAGCACGGTTTCCATCGGCCGCGGCGCCAGGTTGCGGCCGCCGCCGTCGGGGGCGCCATCCATCGTCAGCAGATGGCCGCTGCCGGTCTCGGCCACGAAGGCCATACCGGCGTCTGCCTGCCAGCGTACGGTGCATTCCATGTCATCGCCCTTTGCGCCGCGCCGGCGGCGGCCAAAGCGGCACCCGCTCCCTCGGCGATGGCCCGAAATTGTGCATGAGTGCACCGGCGACTGGAGGAGCCTCCCTAGATTCGGCGCCGACGCCACAGGGTCATGTTGCGACGCAACAATCACGCTGCTAGACTGCATCGCATCGGGAAGGAATTCCCTGCAGCTTGTCTCCTCCACCTTCCGAAAGGGTGGATTCGGCCCAAGGCAGCAATGCCTTGGGCCTTTTTCATGGCGCAGGGCGGCTGCAGCGCCGGCCGTATGATGCGGCCCCCTTGCGGGAAGCCCCCGTACCGCCCATGCCTTCCCGCCCCATGCCCGAGACCGCCCCGCCCCCGCCGGCCCGCCGCGCCGGCCGCCGCAGCCAACCCGACCTGGCGCCCTACCTGCAACGCATCCTGAATGCGCGGGTCTACGACGTGGCCAGCGAGACGCCGCTCGACCCGGCGCGCAGCCTGTCGCGCCGCCTGGGCAACCAGGTGCTGCTGAAGCGCGAAGACCAGCAGTCGGTGTTCAGCTTCAAGCTGCGCGGCGCCTACAACAAGATGGCTCACCTGCCGCCCGAACAGCTGCAGCGCGGCGTCATCTGCGCGTCGGCGGGCAATCATGCGCAGGGCGTGGCGCTCAGCGCACGCCGCCTGGGCTGCCGCGCGGTGATCGTGATGCCGGTGACCACGCCACGGCTGAAGGTGGACGCGGTGCATGCGCTGGGCGCCGAAGTGGTGCTGCAGGGCGACAGCTACTCGGATGCCTACGCACACGCGCTGGAGCTGGAGCAGGCCCAGGGCTTGTGTTTCGTGCATCCCTTCGACGATCCGGACGTGATCGCCGGCCAGGGCACCATCGCGATGGAGATCCTGCGCCAGCTGCAGGGCCCGATCGATGCCGTGTTCGTGGCCATTGGCGGCGGCGGGCTGATCTCTGGCGTGGCGGCCTACATCAAGGCCGTGCGACCGCAGATCAAGGTCATTGGCGTGCAGACGGTCGATTCCGACGCGATGCTGCGCTCGGTGCGGGCCGGGCGACGGGTCAAGCTGGCCGATGTCGGCTTGTTTGCCGACGGAACGGCCGTCAAGCAGGTGGGGGTCGAGACGTTCCGGCTGGCGCGCTCGCTGGTGGACGACTACGTGGTGGTGGACACCGATGCCGTGTGCGCCGCCATCAAGGACGTGTTCCAGGACACGCGCAGCATCCTCGAGCCCTCCGGCGCGATGGGCGTCGCCGCATGCAAGCAGTACGTGGAGACGCACAAGCTGAAGGGCAAGACCTTCGTCGCCATCACCTGCGGCGCCAACATGAACTTCGACCGTCTGCGCTTCGTCGCCGAGCGGGCCGAGTTCGGCGAGCAGCGCGAGGCATTGTTCGCGGTGACCATCCCGGAGGAGCGCGGCTCCTTCAAGCGCTTCTGCGAACTGATCGGCCCGCGCGCGGTGACCGAGTTCAACTACCGCATTGCCGACACCCGCGTGGCACATGTCTTCGTCGGCATCGCGATCACCAAGCGCGAGGAAGCCGGCCGTATCGCGCGCAGCTTCCAGCGCCACGCCTTCCCCACGGTGGACCTCACCGACGACGAGCTGGCCAAGGAGCATGTGCGCCACATGGTCGGCGGCCACTCCGAGCTGGCACGCGACGAGCGGCTGTTCCGCTTCGTCTTCCCGGAGCGCCCGGGCGCGCTGATGCGCTTCCTGGCCACCATGCACCCGGGCTGGAACATCAGCCTGTTCCACTACCGCAACCAGGGCGCGGACTATGGCCGCATCCTGGTCGGCATCCAGGTGCCGGCCGCGGACCGGCGGGCCTTTCATTCCTTCCTCGAAACGCTGGCCTACCCGTACGTGGAAGAGACCGACAACCCGGTCTATCGCCTGTTCCTGCGCTGAAGCCGGCGCGGCGCTGGCCCTACACTGGGCGCCATGGCCGTCAGCCGCTCGCTCATCGCTCCCACCTCGAACCCGCTGCTCGAGCGCTCGCTGCTGGAGAAGCTGAACCGGCGCGCCGAAGCCGCCGGCAGCCTGGGCGAGCTGGAACCGCTGGCGGTGCGCCTGGGGCTGATGCAGAACACGCTGAAGCCGCGCTTCCGCGACCCGCAGCTGGTGGTCTTCGCGGCCGACCACGGCATGGCCGTCGACGGCATCGATGCCGCCGCGCGCCACCAGACCTTCGAGCAGGTGCAGCAGCTGCTCAGCGGCCAGCTGCCGGTGTCGGTGTTCGCGCGCATTCAGCAGATCGCGCTGACCGTCGTCGATTGCGGCGTGGCCGAAGACATTGCCGCGCACGAGCGCCTGCTGATGCGCAAGATCGCGCACGGCACGCGCAATGCCCGGCTCAGTGGGGCGATGACACTGGACCAGGCGCACGCCGCAATGCGCGCCGGCATGGAGATCGGTGACACGCTGCGCGGCAACATGCTGATCTGCAGCGGCATCGGCGTCGGCTCGCACCTGAGCGCCGCGCTGGTGCTGGCCCGGCTGACCGATTCACCGGTGCGCGACCTGCTGGTGGCCGGTCCGTCGATGGACCCCGACCTGCTGGCCCACCTGATGGTCATCGCGCAGGGCGCACAGGGCCGCCACCGCGAGCTGACCGAGCCGGTCGAGGTGCTGGCCGCCTTCGGCGGTTTCGAGATCGCGATGATGGTCGGCGTGATGCTGGTGGCCGCCAGCAAGCGCCACCTGCTGATGATCGACGGCATGGCCGCCTGCGCCGCGTTGATGCTCGCCTCGCGCATCGCCACGCCGGTCACCGACTACTGCGTGTTCTGCCGCAGCCACGGTCACCGCGGGCTGGACCGGGCCCTGCACCTGTTCCGCGCGTCGGCGCTGCTCGAACTGGGCATGGACAGCACCGACGGGACCGGCGCCACGCTGGCCTGGCCGCTGGTGCGCAGCGCCGCCGCGCTGCTGACCGAGGTGGCTGACGGCGAAGACCCGGGGCCTTCGCAACCGGCGTCGATGGGCGATTCG
>JAFLDH010000076.1 GCA_017302505.1 Burkholderiales bacterium | reverse complement strand
CGTCGACCAGCACCGTGCGCATGCCCTGCGGCGTGCAGATCTCGGCCAGGCTCAGCGGATCGTTCTGCGCGAAGCGCAGCGCATGCGACACGCTGGGCAGCAAGGCCAGCGCCAGCATGGCCACGAGGGCCAGCCAGGACAGGCTTCGCAGGTGCGCGCGCAGGCTCGACATGCCGGCAGTATAGGCGTCCCCCTCGTTCGCGCGCCCGCATCCGCGGGAGGGGACCCCGCAACCACGGGGGTCGCGATAATCGCTGAATGGCCCTGCAGACCGACAGCTTCGAACCCTCGCGCCGCGTGCTCAGTGCCGCGCCCGTGTCGCCCAACGAGGAGGCGATCGAACGCGCGCTGCGGCCGAAGGGCCTGGACGACTATGTCGGCCAGGCCAAGGCGCGCGAGCAGCTGGAGATCTTCATCGGCGCGGCGCGCAAGCGCGGCGAGGCGCTGGACCATGTGCTGCTGTTCGGCCCGCCGGGGCTGGGCAAGACCACGCTGAGCCACATCATCGCCCACGAGCTGGGCGTGAACCTGCGCAGCACCTCGGGCCCGGTGCTGGAGAAGCCCAAGGACCTGGCGGCGATCCTCAGCAACCTCGAGCGCAACGACGTGCTGTTCATCGACGAGATCCACCGCCTGAGCCCGGTGGTCGAGGAGATCCTCTATCCGGCGCTGGAGGACTACCGCATCGACATCCTGATCGGCGAGGGCCCGGCCGCGAGATCGATCAAGCTGGACCTGCAGCCCTTCACGCTGGTGGGCGCGACCACGCGCGCCGGCATGCTGACCAACCCGCTGCGCGACCGCTTCGGCATCGTCGCGCGGCTGGAGTTCTACACGCCCGAAGAGCTGGCGCGCATCGTCACCCGCTCGGCCGGGCTGCTGGAAGTGCCGGCCGACGAAGCCGGCGCCTTCGAGATCGCGCGCCGTTCGCGCGGCACGCCGCGCATCGCCAACCGGCTGCTGCGCCGCGTGCGCGACTATGCCGAGGTCAAGGGTGATGGCCGCATCACGCAGACGCTGGCGCAGGCCGCGCTGGCGATGCTGGACGTCGACCCGCTGGGCCTGGACCTGATGGACCGCAAGCTGCTCGAAGCGGTCGTGCACCGCTTCGACGGCGGGCCGGTGGGCCTGGACAACGTGGCCGCGGCCATCGGCGAAGAGGCCGGCACCATCGAGGACGTGATCGAGCCCTACCTGATCCAGCAGGGCTATCTGCAGCGCACGCCACGCGGCCGCGTGGCCACGCTGGCAGCCTACCGGCACCTGGGCGTGGCCCCGCCGGCCAGCGGCTCGGGCGAACTCTTCCAGGGCTGAGGCCTGCGCCATCGCGCGCCGTTCACCGTTACACACAGAGGCTGTCGAAGTTACACATCGTGTAACGGCCGTGGCCTTCTTCACAGCGGGGCAGTGACGCTTGTAAGCGTGACAACGCGTCGTTAAGGGTTCCCGTTTTCGTGGCAGTGCTCAAGTTGTCGCACGCCATGCCGATACCTACGATCAATCCGTCTGGCTCGCACTGCCTGCCGTGCTGGCCAAACCATGCCCGGCCCGTGCTGCGAAAGATCTCTATGCCTCGCCATCGTCGTCAAGGTTTCACCCTCATCGAGCTGATGATCGCGGTCGCCATCGTCGCCATCCTCGCGATGGTGGCCGTGCCCAGCTACTCGGCCTACATCATGCGCGGCCACCTGGCCGAGGCGACCAACGGCCTGGCTGCGATCCGCGCGCAGATGGAGCGCCACTACCAGGACAACCGCAGCTACGCCACGGTCGGCACCTTCACCACGCCCTGCGCGGCCGACGCCGCCACGCGCACCTTCGGCAACTTCGTGGTCAGTTGCTCCGGCACACCGGATGCCACCACCTTCACCCTGCAGGCCGTGGGCAGCGGGCCGGTCAACGGCTTCACCTTCACCATCAACCAGGCCGACGTGCGCGCCACCACCGCCGCCGCCACGGGCTGGAACACCTGCGCCAACAAGTGGCTGACGAAGAAAGGCCAGGCATGCTGAAGCCGGCTGCTCGCGGCTTCACGGTCGTCGAGCTGATGGTCACGATCGCCTTGCTCGCGCTGCTGCTCGGGCTGGCGATGCCGTCCTTCAGCACCTGGATCAAGAACGCCCAGGTCCGAACCGTCAGCGACGCCCTGCAGAACGGCCTTCGGCTGGCCCAGGGCGAGGCCGTGCGCCGGCACCGCCAGGTGGTCTTCTTCCGCACCAACGCCAGTGCCTGCACCACCGCAGCCACCGCCAGTTCGACCGGCGCGTTCTGGATGGTGCGCACGGTGCCGCTGGTGGCCGGCGATGCAGTCGAAGCCGTGCAATGCGGCGTGCTGACCGACGTGGCTGCGGGTGTGACGATCACCGGCGCCACGGCGCTGTGCTTCAACTCGGGCGGGCGTCAGGTGGCCAACGCCGACCCCGACATCGGCGGCACGGCGTGTGCGCTGGACGCCAGCGGCGCCAGTACCTTCGACGTGGCCAACAGCGGCGCCGACCGGCCGCTGCGCGTGTTCGTCACGCTGGGCGGCAGCGTGCGCCTGTGCGATCCGGCGAAGACGCTGTCCGCCTCCACGCCCGACGGGTGCCCGGCATGAAGACACGCACGCTGCGCCGCAGCCGCGGCCTGTCGATGATCGAGGTGCTGGTGGCCGTGGTGTTGATCTCCTTCGGCATCCTGGGCCTGGTGTCCTTGCAGGCGCGCGCCGTGCAGGTCTCGGTCAGCGCCGAGGACAGCCAGCGCGCCGCGCTGCTGGCCGGCGAGATCGCCGCCACGATGTGGGGCGAGAACACGGTGTCGCTGGATGAGGCGGTGGTCGAAGCCTGGGCCGACCGCGTGGCCGACCCCGCCGTGACCGGCCTGCCCAACGCCACCGGCACGGTGGTCGTCGACGCGGGTGGCGACGTGGCCCGGGTGACGATCACCTGGCGCGCGCCGCATGCCGCCGAGGGCGAAGAGAACCGCTACGTCACCGACATCGTGATCCCGCCGCCTGTGGGTGGGGGGGCCGCACCATGAAACCGATGCCTCGCATGGCCGCCCGCCGCGGCTTCACGCTGATCGAGCTGATGGTCGCGGTGGCCATCGGCATGGTGCTGGTGCTGGCGCTGACGATGGTGATGGTGCGCCACGACACCGGCAAGCGCACGCTGGTGTCGTCGAACGACCTGGCGCTGACCTCGTCCTACCTGGCCTTCTCGATGGACCGGGAGCTGCGCAGCGCAGGCTCGGGCATCACGCAGAACTGGCGCGACAACTTCGGCTGCCTGCTGCGCGTGGCGCGCGGCGGCACGCAGATCCTGCCCCGGGCGGCGGCCTTCCCGGCGCCCTTCGACACCGTGCCGCAGCAGGTGCGCCTGGCGCCGCTGCTGGTGCATGCCGGCGCCGGCGCCAATGGCTCCGACGTGATTGCCGTGGCCACCGGCTCGTCGGGCGTCGGCGAGACCCCGATCCGCGTGCAGCCGGCCTCGGTCACCGCGGTGGACCTGCGCGTCACCAGCACCGTCGGCCTGCGTGGCAATGACCTGGTGCTGATCGCCGAGGACGGCGTGGGCTGCACCGTGCAGCAGCTGGCCGCGCCCTTCACCGGCGGTGCCACGCAGCTGGTCAGTTTCGGCGGCACCTATGCGCAGTCGGAGATCGATTCGCTGGCGCTCACCAGCTTCAGCACCGCGGGCACCGCCTTCCTGTCGCCACTGGGCAATACCACCGGCAACCGGCCGGCGCTGCGGCTGTACGGCGTGGCCGCCGATGGCACGCTGGTCAGCCACGACATGCTGCAGCTGGACGGCACCGATGCCGTGCAGCCGCTGGTGGACGGCGTGGTCGACCTGCGCGCGCGCTACGGGGTGGACACCAACGCCGACGGCCGCATCGACACCTGGGTGGCAGCGACCGACGCCAACTACACCGCGGCCGCATTGACCGCCGGCACGCCGGCCGCGCGCGAGCGGCTGCTCAGCATCATGGCCGTGCGCGTCGGCATGGTGCTGCGCTCCGATCGCATCGAGCGCGACGACGTGGCGCCGGCCTCGCTGACGCTGTTCGGTGACCTGGACGCCGCGCTGCGGCACACCCACAACATCGCCACCGCCGACCGCAAGCAGCGCTTCCGCGCGGTGGAGTTCACCGTGCCGCTGCGCAACGTGATGCTCACCGCCCGCACATGAAGACCCCGCACCGAGCCGCCCTGCCCGCCCGCCGCGCCCAGCGCGGCGCGGTGCTGTTGTTCGCGATGATCGCGCTGGTGGTGCTGCTGATCGGCGCCGCGGCGCTGATGCGCTCGATGAACACCTCGCTGTTCACCGCCGGCAACTTCGGCTTCAAGCGCGACCTGACGAACCAGGGCGAGCGCGCCATCGCCGCCGTGCTGGACCAGGTGTCCGCAGGCGCCCTGGGCACCGAGGGCGCGCGCCAGGTCCATGCCACGGCCAACAACTACCGCGCGTCGATCCTGCCCACCAACGACCAGGGCATCCCGCTGGCGCTGCTGAGCGATGGCGACTTTGCGGCCGTGGGCGTGAACGGCAACGACATCGCGCTGGCCGACATGGGCGTGACGGTGCGCTACGTGATCGACCGGCTTTGCGCCGCCACCGGACCGGCCACCCAGGACGGCTGCACGCTGGCCGGCAACCTGATCCCGGCGGGCAGCAGCTCCAGCGAACTGCTGCGCGCCGAAGACGGCTCCAGCGGCGGCAGCGGCGCGGTGGCGCCGCAGGTGGTCTACCGCATCAGCATCCGCGTCGATGGGCCGCGCCGCACGCAGTCCTTCTTCCAGTCCACCTTCACGATCTGATGGCCCCGCCGAGGTACTCCATGAAGCGCACTTCGTCCGTCGTCCGTCTGAACGGCCTGCTGCTGGCCGCAACCCTGCTGCTGCCGGCCGCGCCGGCCCGTGCGGCCACGCCGCTGGCGGACCAGCCGGTGTTCTCGACCATCGCCGTGCCGGGCAACCTGGCGCTGGCGCTGTCGGTGGAGTTCCCGACGGCCATCAGCGTGGCCCACACCGACAGCACCTACACCAGCACCAAGACCTACCTCGGCTATTTCGACCCGGCCAAGTGCTACGAGTACTTCTACAGCGCCACCGAAACCGAGCGCCACTTCTACCCCGCCGGCCTGGCCACGGACCGCAAATGCACCGGCACCGACGACGCCAAGTGGAGCGGCAACTTCCTGAACTGGGCGACGATGCAGACCATCGACCCGTTCCGCTGGGCGCTGACCGGGGGCTACCGTTCCACCGACACCGCGACGGTGACCATCCTGGAGAAGGCCTTCGCCAGCAGCCAGGGCAGCGACACCAACTTCCCGAACCGCAGCCTGGGCAGTGCGACGCTGGTGTCGGAGAACACGCCGCTCGACTGGTCGGCGATGAACATGCGGATTCGCACGCTGGGCAACAAGATGCGCTTCACGCGCACCGGCACGCTGACGGCCGCAGGCCCCACCGCCTACGACCCGGCAGTCAAGCCGATCGACTCCACGGTCTACGAGCTGAGCGTGCGCGTCAAGGTCTGCGACGACTCGGCCACCGCCGGCGGGCTGGAAGCCAACTGCACCAAGTACCCGGCGGGCAACTACAAGCCCACCGGGCTGATCCAGCAGTACGCCGACCAGATCCGCTACAGCGCCTTCGGCTACCTGAACGACGGCAGCCTGTCGCGCGACGGCGGCGTGCTGCGCGCGCAGCAGAAGTTCGTCGGCCCGACGATGCCGGTGCCCGGCAGCACGCCGGTGTCCAACGCCGCCAGCGAATGGGACGCCAGCACCGGCGTGATGACGATCAACCCCGACGCGACCGATGCCGCGAACACCAGCACGCTGTTCGGCGTGACGGTGAACAACTCCGGGGTGATGAACTACCTGAACAAGTTCGGCCAGATCACGCCCGGCACCTACAAGACCTATGACCCGGTGGGCGAGCTGTACTACGCGGCGCTGCGCTACTTCAAGAAGCTGGGCAACGTGCCAGAGTACACGTCGATGGGCAGCGCCACGACGGCGACGAAGACCACCTGGATCGACGGCTTCCCGGTGATCACCGAGTGGAACGACCCGATCCAGTACTCGTGCCAGAAGAACTTCATCCTCGGCATCGGCGACGTCAACACGCACGCCGACCGCAACCTGCCCGGCGCCACCGGCAGCTCCGAGCCGAGCAAGCCGTCGATGGTGACGGCCGACACCACCGTCGACGCGCTGGTGGCCACCAACAAGGTGGGCGCGCTGCACGGCATCGGCAACATCGGCAACACCCAGGGCTATGGCGGCTGCTGCAACAACAACGGCGCGCTGATGGCCGGCCTGGCCTACGACGCGAACACCAAGGACATCCGTCCGGACGATGCCTCGAAGTCCAACACCAAGGGCCGCCAGACGGTGCAGACCTACTGGCTGGACATCCTGGAGTACCAGAACTACAAGAACAACAACCAGTTCTACCTGGCGGCCAAGTACGGCGGCTTCAACGTGCCGGACACCTTCGACCCGTACACCCGCACCACCGACATTCCGGAAGCCTGGTGGCGCACCAACACCGACACCGTGGGCAGCCAGCCGCGGCCGGACACCTACTTCACCGCCTCGCGGCCCGACCAGATGGTGGCCGGCCTGTCCAGCGCCTTCGCCAGCATCGCGTCGAAGCTGAAGTCCTACACCACCTCGTTCTCGACCTCGCTGCCGCAGGTGGCGACCAGCGGCGTGGCAAGCTATGCCACGCAGTTCGACGCCAAGGTCTGGGCCGGCGAGATGGTGGCCAGCACCTCGACGCTGGACGAGCAGACCGGCGCCCCGGCGCTGGTGGAGAGCTGGCGCTTCTCGGCCAAGCTGGCGGCGCAGGCTGCCGGCACCGGCTGGAACACCGGCCGCCGCATCGCCACCTACAACACCGAGACCGGTGCCGGCGTGCCCTTCCGCACGGCCGACATCTCGGCCACGCAGCTGGCGGCGCTGGACACCCCCTACCGCACCGGCGACGACAGCAGCGACTACCTGAACTACCTGCGCGGCGACCGTACGCACGAGAAGTCGTCCACCGCCTCGGGCAGCGCCAAGGCCTACCGCGACCGCGCCACGCTGCTGGGCGACATCGTCGGCTCCAAGGCCCGCCCGGTGGGCCGTCCTGACGCGCCCTATTCATCGGCGGCCAATGCCGGCTATGCCGCCTTCAAGTCGACCTATGCCGGCCGCAAGACCATGGTCTACGTGGGCACCAACCAGGGCATGCTGCATGCCGTGGACGGCGCGCTCACCGGCAGCGGTGCCGGCCAGGAGGTGTTTGCCTATGTGCCGGGTGCGCTCTATGGCGGCAGCAACGGCCTGAAGACGCTGGGCAACCCCGACTTCATCCACTACAACTTCGTCGACGCCACGCCGGTGGTGGCCGACATCGACTTCGGCAAGACGCAGGGGGGCACGGGTACCGACTGGCGCACCATCCTGGTCGGCGGCCTGGGCAAGGGCGGCAAGAGCCTGTATGCCATCGACGTCACCGACCCGTCGGTCATGACCAGCGAAACCGCGGTGGCCGGCAAGGTGCTCTGGGAGTTCAGCCACGCCGACCTGGGCTACACCTACGGCGAGGCGGCCATCGTCAAGACGCGCAAGTACGGCTGGGTGGTGATCGTCGGCTCCGGCTACAACAACGGCGACGGCCAGGGCTACTTCTTCATCATCAACCCGCGCACCGGTGCGCTGCTGGAGAAGATCGGCACCGGTGCCGGCAGCACGTCGGACGACGCCGGCATGGCGCATGTGCAGGCCTTCCTGCTCGACCGCACGGACGGTACGGCCGACGCGGTCTACGCCGGCGACCTGCACGGCAACCTGTGGCGTCTGGATGTGTCGGCCGGCAGCGGCAGCTATCCGTCGCCGCAGAAGATCGCCATGCTGACCGATGCCTCGGGTGTGCGCCTGCCGGTCACCTCGCGGCCGCTGATCGTGGTGCAGCCGCATACCAACAAGCGCTTCGTCACCGTGGGCACAGGCCGGCTGCTGCACAGCAGCGACATCGCCAGCTCGCAGGCGCAGCGCTTCTTCGCCATCATCGACGGCAGCGGCGTGCGCTTCAACAAGCCGGCCGACCTGCCCAGCGGCATCAGCTTCCCGATCACGACGGCCAAGCTGAAGGAGCTGACCGACCTGACGCAGAAGGTGACGCTGGACCTGAGCGCCGAGATCGGCTGGTACGTGGATCTCGGCCAGGTGGCCGGCGGCCCGGGCTGGCGCGTCATCTCGGACGCCACCTCGTCCTTCCTGGGCGTGGTCGCCTTCACCGCGATGGTGCCCAGCACCGACAGCGCCTGCGAGCCTTCGGGCACCAGCCGTGTCTATGCCATCGACCTGGGCACCGGCCAGAGCCGGCTGCTGAACGGCTCCAACGCGGTGGTGCCCTACCTGAGCACCCTGCCAGGCGTGGTGACCGACCTGCGCTTCTACAGCGTGGCCGGCAAGCCGCGCCTGCTGGCCGGCACCGACACCGGCGCCACCGGCGCGATGCCGGGGGCCTGGACTCCGGCCGTGGCGCTGCGCCGCCTGAACTGGCGCGAGGTGCCGCTGACCGATTGAGCGCGGCAGCTCAGGCCGGCTGGTCCAGGTGGGCCGTGTCGGCCCAGGCGATCAGCGTCAGGCCTTCGCCGGTGTGCAGCAGACGGTTGATGCCGGCATTGGCCACCTGCCAGGTGCGTGGCGCATCCAGCGCCACGCGGGCGGCCTCGCGGTACAGCAGGTCGAGCACGCCACCGTGGGTGACCAGCACGATCTGCTCGCCACGGTGGGCGCTGGCCAGCCGCGCGACCGCGTCCACGATGCGCGCGCGGAAGTCACGCAACACCTCGCCGCCGCGGGCACCGAAGTCCGGGTCGCGGCGGCGCCAGGCCGCCGCCTGATAGGGCCAGCGGGCCTCGATCTGCGCGAAGCTCAGGCCTTCGAACTCGCCGAAACCGCGCTCGCGCAAGCCGGCATCGATGCGCAGCGGCAGGCCGACGCGGTCGGCCAGCGGTGCCGCCGTCTGCCGGGCGCGCAGCAGATCGCTGCTGTAGACGGCCTGCAGCGGCTCTTCACCCAGCGCCGCGGCCACCCGCAATGCCTGGTCATGGCCGACGGCATCCAGCGCAATGTCGGTGTGGCCCTGGATGCGCGCGTCAGCGTTCCAGGCCGTCTGGCCGTGGCGCACGGCCACGATGCGTGTGGCTTGGTCCAGCACGGCCTCACACGCCCCAGACGATGGGTTCGCGTTCGGCCTGCGCGCGCTTCAGCATGTCGATCACCGGCCACAGCCGCTGGCGCAGCGTGACGGCCGGGCGGCCGCCGCTCTCTTCGGCCTGCTGCGCCTCGGCCTCGGCCTGGGCCTCGTGTTCGAGCACCGCGGTCTGCAGCGCCTCGATGGCCGCGGCCATCTGCTCGACTTCGATGATGCCCTTTGGCGCCGGCTCGCGGCCGATCAGCCGCAGCATCTGGTCGCCATTGGGCGCGAGCATGATCAGGTCGCCGCAGGCCTTGGACTTGAACTTGTAGATCATCGGTAGATGTAGTCGCGGTTGAAGGGATAGGACGACTGCGCGCCGCGCAGCGGGCCGTCGTCCATGCGGCCGGTGGGCCGGGCGGCCAGGGTCTGGTGCAGCGACATCCAGCCGCGCTCGAAGCCCATCGCGCTGCCGGCCAGGTACAGCCGGTAGGCACGCACCACCTTGTCGCCGGTGATCTCGCGGGCGCGTTCCAGCTGCCGCTCCAGGCCGTCGGACCAGGCCCATAACGTGCGCGCGTAGTGCGGGCGCAGGTTCTCGGTGTCCAGGCCTTCCAGGCCCTGCTCGGCCATCACCTGCAGCACATGCGAGACATGCAGCAACTCGCCGCCGGGGAAGACATAGCGCTCGATGAAGTCGCCGATGCCGGCGCCCAGCTGGGTGTTGCGCGTGCCGCCGGCGGTGATGCCGTGGTTCAGCAGCAGCCCGCCGGGCACCAGCAGGCGGCGGATTTTGTCGAAGTAGCGCGGCAGCATCGCCCGGCCCACATGCTCGAACATGCCCACCGAGGCGATCTTGTCGAAGGGCTGGTCCTCGGGCAGGTCACGGTAGTCGCGCAGGTGCATCTCGACACGGCCCGCCAGGCCACGCTCGCCGATCAGCTGGTTGACATGCGCATGCTGGTTCTTCGACAGCGTGATGCCGGTGGCGCGCACGCCGTAGTGCTCGGCCGCCCACAGCAGCAGCCCGCCCCAGCCGGCGCCGATGTCGAGAAAGCGTTCGCCGGGCTGCAGCATCAGCTTGCGGCAGATGTGGTCGAGCTTGGCTTCCTGCGCCTGTTCGAGCCCCATCTCCGGCCGCTTGAAGTAGGCACAGGAATAGACGCGGCGAGGGTCCAGCCACAAGGCGTAGAAATCGTCCGAGACGTCGTAGTGGAACTGGATCTGCCGTGCATCGACGTCGGCACCGCGGTGCTTGGCCAGCGACTTGCTACGTTGCAGCAGCTCGCGCCACCAGCCCAGCGGGCCCGGTGGCTCGTCGGCGCGGGTCGGGTCCTCTTGCACCAGGCTCGAAGCGACGTCGATCACCGGGCGCATCGCCCCTTCGATCTCGAGGCGGCCCTCGACATAGTCCTCGGCCAGCCGGCCTACCTGGCCGGCCACCACATGGGCCAACGGCGCCAGCGTGTTCAGGCGCAGCGTGACGTTGGCCTCGGCCGGGCCGATGCGCTGGCCGCCGGGCAGCACGACGGACAGCGCGTTGCCCGCAGAGGCCGTCAGGCCGCTCAGCCGCCGGGCGGCCATGTTCTCCAGGGTCGGCATGGTGAGCTCCGATCGCAGGCCCGCACTGTAGCGAACCTGCGCGCCGCCTGCGCCGGGTCAGCCGCGGACCAGGCGCACCCGGGGTGGCTCGGGGGTGTCGGCGCTGGCCTGGGCCATCTGCCAGCGCTGCTCGAAGCTCAGGCTGTCCAGCGCGGGCGCGAACAGGTAGCCCTGGAACTCGTGGCAGCCGTTGTCCAGCAGGAACTGGCGCTGGCCTTCGCTTTCCACGCCTTCGGCGATGACCTTCTTGCCCAGCGCCGCCGCCATCTGCAGGATGGCCACGACGATGGCGCCGTCGCTGTCGTCGCCGGGCAGGCCGCTGATGAAGCTGCGGTCGATCTTCAGCTTGTCGATCGGGAAGCGCTTCAGGTAGGCCAGGCTGGAGTAACCGGTGCCGAAGTCATCGATCGACAGCCGCACGCCGATGCGTGCCAGCGCCTGCAGCCGCTGCAGCGCCTCGTCGGCATCGCGCACAAGGATCGATTCGGTCAGTTCCAGCTCCAGCAGCTGTGCCGGCAGCTGGTGGGCTGCCAGCACCGCGGCCACGCGCTCGACGAACTGGGGTTGCTGGAACTGCAATGCCGAGACGTTGATGGCCACCGGCACGGTCAACCCGCGCGCGAGCCACGCCGCGGCCTGGCGCACGGCCTGGCCCAGCACCCAGTCGCCCAGCGCGACGATGAAGCCGGAATCCTCGGCCACCGGGATGAAGCGGCCCGGCGGTATCTCGCCCAGTGCGGCGTCGCGCCAGCGGATCAGTGCCTCGGCGCCGACGATGCGGCCACTGTGCAGCGCCACCTGCGGCTGGAAATGCAGCCGGAAGCGCTGGCTGGCCAGCGCCTGGCGCATCGCATGGTCGAGCTGGATGTCGGCGCGGTGGTCACCCTGGCGGCGCCCGCGCTGCACGCGGTAGTTGGAGCGGCCGCCTTCCTTGACCGCCAGCACCGCCGCCTCGGCATGGCGCACCAGTTCGTCGGCGCTGTGGCCATTGGCCGGGCACAGCGCGCCGCCGATGCTGCAGGTCAGCGTGAACTGCGAGCCGTCCAGGTTGTAGGGCGCGGCCACCGCCTCTAGGATGCGCCGCGCGGTGCTCTCGGCGACCGCCGTGTCGGCACCTTCGACGCGCAGCGCGAACTGGTCGCCGCCGGTGCGCGCCAGCAGGTCGTCGCTGCGCATGCACGAGCGGATGCGCTGCGCCACGTCCACCAGCACGCGGTCGCCGGTGTCGTGGCCCAGGCTGTCGTTGATCTGGCGGAAACGGTCCAGGTCGATCAGCAGCAGCGCAAAGCTGCCGCCCTCGCGGCGCGAGCGCTCGCTGGCCTGGGCCACGTGGGCCACCAGCGCGCGACGGTTGGGCAGGCCGGTCAAGGCATCGGTCAGCGACAGTTCCTCGATGCGGTGCTGCGCAGCCAGCTGCTCGCTCAGGTCGCGGAACGAATACACCCGGCCCATGGCCTGGCCACGGCACCACAGCGGCCGCGTCACCCGCTCCAGCACGCGGCCGGAATGCAGCGTCAGCCGTTCGGTGGCGCTGAGCAGCGTGGCCTCCTGCAATGCCTTCAGCCGGCGCTGGTAGCCGTCGGCGTCGGTCACGCTGCGGCGCATCCACTCGTGCACGGCCTCGTCCTGGCGCGTCTTGAGCAGGTCTTCGGGGATGCCCCAGGCCTGGGCGAAGCGGCGGTTGAAGGCGCGGATGCGGCCGACCAGGTCGGTGACCAGGATGCCGTCGCCAGTGGATTCCAGCGTGGCCTGCAGTTCGGCCACCAACTGCTCGCGCTCGTCCTCGGCGCGGCGCCAGGCGCTGCGGTCGCAGGCCACCACCGCATAGTGGCGCGGCGTGGCGTTGCTGCCGTCGCGCAGCGGGCGGATGCTGCGGGTGACGTGCACGGTGCTGCCGTCGGCAGCGCACAAGGTGGTGTCGGACTGCAGCGGCGCACATTCGCCGTCGGCCGCGGCGTCCCAGAAGGCCATGTCCTCGGGCGTGGCGATCAGCGATTCGGCCGCCTGCCCGACCAGGCTGCCGCCAGGCAGGCCCAGCAGCCGGCGCGCGGCGGCGTTGTCGGCCACCACGCGGCGCGTGCGCGCCTCGACGATCCAGGTCGCGTCGGGCAGGCTCGCGACCAGTTCGCGCCAGGCCGGCAGCGCGGCAGCATCGCCCCCGGCCGGCACCGCGGCCCCTTCCGTCATGCCGCCACCCTGTCCTCGTCCGGCGCCGGGACGTGGCGGGCCGCCTCGAAGAAGTAGGCCACGCGCGGCCGCGGCGCCAGGTATTCCAGCGCGTCGGCCGGCAGCTGCGACGGTTTCAGGCTGCGGCGGATGCCGAGGTCCGGCGTGTGGATCAGGTTGAGGTGCAACGCTTCTTCGCGCGGGCGCTCGGGGTCGTGCACCAGCACGTTGGGCTTCAGCGGCCGGGTGGAGTTGACACTCATCACCAGCGCATAGCGCTCGTCGGTCAGCTGCACCACCGAGCCGGCGGGATACACGCCCATCATGCGGATGAAGCTGTTCAGCAGGCTGGCGTCGAACTGCGAGCGCCCCTGTGCAAACAGCAGCGACAGTGCCTCGTGCGGCGTCAGCGCCTGGGCCAGCGAGGGCGGGTTGCACAGGTTGTCGTAGCGGTTCACCAGCGCCACGATGCGTGCCGCCGTGGTCTGCTTCTCGGACTTGAGCCTCAGCGGGAAGCCGCTGCCGTCGGCCATCTCATGATGCTGCGCCAGCACCAGCAGGGCCCCGGCCTGCAGGCCCATGCGCTTGCCGTGCAGCACGCCATGCGCCACATGCTCGCGGTAGGCGGACAGGTCGTCCTTGGACAGGCGATCGTCGGTGTGGCGCAGCCGCTCCGGCAGGTCGAGCTTGCCCACGTCGTGCAGCAGCGCGCCCAGGCCCAGGTCGTGCATCTCGTCGTCGGCCAGCCCGAACACCCGCCCCAGCAGCAGCGAGATCACGGCCACGTTCATGGCGTGGGCGCTGGCGTTGTCGCCGGCATTGCAGGTCAGCAGGCGGATGCACATGTCGCCGTCCACCAGCATCTTGTCCAGCAGCGCCTGGGTCAGTGCGGCGGTGTCGCGGCCGGCCTGCAGCGGATCGCTGCGCACCTGCTCCTGCGCCCGCCGCCAGGCCGCGCCAGCCTCGTCGAACTGGCGCTGGCATAAGGCGGCCGAGTCGCGCTGCGCCTGCAGGGCCTCGCGGCGCTCGCGCTCGGCGACCTGCAGCGGGCTCTCGGCCGGTTGGGGCGCGGTGACTTCGGTGTCGGCATCAGCCGCGACCGGCTCCGGCTCCAGCGTGCTCTTCTCCGGGCTCCAGCGCAGCTGCTTCAGGCCCAGGCTGCGGATCTTGTCGATCTGCTGCGCGTGGGTGATTCGGAAGCTGCCCACCGGAAAGGGGTGCTGCATCCAGCTCAGGTCGAGATGGATGTACATGCCTACGCGCAACTGGTCTACGTCAATCCTGCCCGACATCGCGTGAATCCCCATGGCGGCATCGGCCGGCAAACGGGCCCGGCCGCCCTTGAGCTTTTCGGCAACTCACAAGCGGGACTTGAACCGCGGCGCCTGCGCGGCGCCCGGCGCGGCACGCGCAGCGCGAAGCGTGCGGTAGTTGGCGCTTCGGGGGCGCATACCGATTCGCGATCTACCGCACAGAGATCTGCAGTGGCGGCCTTGGCGCCTCGCGGCTGTTCGCGAGAGGCTGCATTCCTCCAGCGATCAGCGCATCGCGCCGTGCGGCACCCGGCAGGGGCTCATGGTGCGGCGGTCGGTCCTGCGGCCCGACTGCACTGCGGTGCGCGCCCCAGGGTCGTGCCGCATCACTCGCTACGCGCCAAGCCCTGCGGGCTCGGCGCTGCGCTCGAACAGATGCGGCAAGTCAGAAGGGGAAGCGCGCGGGTACGCGCGCCAACCCTGGGGCTGTGCTCCTCGTCGCCGCACAAATCGCCCCTGCCGGGTACCGCCCGACGCGAGGTCGGGGCTGTGGCTGTTTTCGACCGAACACCACGAGCGCTGCTGCGAAGCCGGTGCGGGGCAGGTCGCGATGCGCCTGTGGGGCGCCGAGAAACGCAGCGAGCCCGGCCGCGCGCGCAGCGCGCTTCAACCTCATGCTTGGCGCATCTGTCCGAGCGCAGCGCGCAGCGCGTAGCGAGTTATGCGCCAGGCCGGGCTCGGGAGCACCGCAGGGCAGTGGAGAAGACTACCGCTCCACCGAAGCTTCGCGGCCTGCCCCGCACCGGCTTCGCCGCCACGAACCATACGCACGCACTGCGGACCTTGAGGTTCGGCAACGCGCCTTGGCGCACGTTCCCGTATCTTCGATCGCGAATTCGTATCAGCCGGCGCGCAGCGCGTCGGCCAGCAGCGGCACCAGCGAGACCACGTTGCTGGCGTGACGCACGCTGTCGCTGCTCCAGACATGGCGCACACCGGCGCGTGCCAGTTGCTCGACCGCATCGCCGACGAACAGCGCATGCGTCACCGCCACGTCCACGGCGGCCGCGCCGCGCTCGAACAGCGCAGCGGCGGTGACGCACAGCGTGCGGCCGGTGCTGGCCACGTCGTCGATCAGCACCACCTCGCGGCCGCGGAAATCCAGCTCGGGCAGGGCCACGAGCACGTCGCGGTCGCCGCTGCGCTGCTTGATGCAGGTGCCGTGGTCCAGGCCCTGCTGCAGCGCGGCACTGCGCACCCAGGGCGCAGCTTCTTCGTCAGGGCCGAGCAGCAGCGGTTGCCGCGCATGCCGCGCCGCCCACGCGCCCAGCAGCGGCGCAGCCGACAGCGCCAGGCCGCGCCGGCCGGGCAGCACCTCGTCCATCGTGGCCACGCGGTGCAGGTGCGGGTCGACGGTGACCACCGCGTCGAACCAGGCGGCCAACGCCTGGCCGATGTGCCGCTGGCTGACGGCCTCACCGGGGGTGAAGGCCATGTCCTGGCGCATGTAGGCCAGGTACGGACACACCAGCGTCAGCGTGGCAGCCCCCAGCTCGCGCGCCGCCGGCGCCAGGATCATCAGCTCGGCCAGCTTGTCGTTAGGCTGCTGCAGCCCGCGCAGCATTGCCACCCGCGGCGGCAGCTGCGGCGGCAGGCGCAGCCGGGTCTCGCCGTCGGGAAAGGCATGGCGCTCGATCTCGCGAAGTGGCACCTCCAGCGCCGCGGCCAGCGGTTCGGCCAGGTGGCGCTCATCGTTCCAAGCCAGCAACAGATCGATCACGAGCGGGTCCTTTGCCTTCAGTGTGCCTGGGGCGCTGCGGCCTCATCGTGCAGCCGCGCATGAATCAGGCTGCGCAGGTACTCGGCCAGCGCGCGCCGGTCGGCGTGGCGGCTGCCCTGGGGTTCCAGCAGGTCCACGTGCACCTGCAGGCCCTGCGCCGAAAGTATCCGCCAGACGCTCTGCAGCAGCGTGGTGTCACCCACGAACTCCGCCACCGGGCTGAAGCGGTGCTGCGCATCGGCATAGCGCAGCACCACCGGCTGCACCGGCGTGCCGGTAGTGATCGCGGATTGCAGCAGGTTGGCGTGGAAGGGCAGCAGCTCCGGGCCCTGGCCAGTGGTGCCCTCGGGAAACACCGCCACCGACCCACCGGCCTGGAGCGCGGCAGCCACCTCGTGCAGCACGCGCAGCGCATCGCGCTTGCGCTCGCGCTCGATGAACAGCGTGCCGGCGCCCTTGATCAGCCAGCCCAGCAGCGGCCAGGCCAGCACCTCGGCCTTGGAGACGAAGCGGGCCTGCGGCGCCACCGCATGCACCGCGGCGATGTCCAGCCAGGAGATGTGGTTGGCCACCAGCAGCGTGGCGCCCGGCCGCGGCGTGCCGCGGGTGCGCAGCTCCAGCCCGGCCATGCGCAGCAGCTTGGCCGACCACCACTGGATGTGGCGGTGCCGCTCGGCCGCCTCGGCGCCCGGAAAGCGCAGCGCCATCACTGCCATGCCGTGCAGCAGGTGCAGCACCATGCGCAGCAGGCGCCAGGCGGCGCGCAGGCTGGCCATCAGGCCAGCGGGCTTTCGTAGGCCACCGTGCCGGCCACCAGCGTGGCACGCACGCGGCCGGGCAGCGCCATGCCGGTGTGGGCGAAGCTGAAGGGCGTGTGCTTGCCCTGGCTCTTCAGCTGCCCCGGCTCCAGGCGCCAGGTGCAGTCGGGGTCAAAGACGCAGACGTCGGCGACGCCGCCTTCCACCAGCCGGCCGGCGCTGGCCGCCAGCGAGCCGATGGCCTCGCCC
>JAFLDH010000075.1 GCA_017302505.1 Burkholderiales bacterium | reverse complement strand
GCAGCTTGACCTGCGCGAACAGTCGGTCGAATTCGGGGCTGGCGTAGTTCGAGGTGTTCTCGCCGTCGTGTTCGGTCTTGCCGTTCGGACCGTAGAGCAGGAACAGGAAGTTCTCGGCGTCCGGGTAGTCGGCCAGCCAGCCCAGCCAGAACACCTGGTAGTTGCCCTTGCGCACCTTGTCCTGGAACTGGTTGTTGTCGGTGGCGCGCACCTCGAGCTGGATGTCGATCTTGGCAAACTGCCGCACCACCCAGTCGATGCCGGCCTTGTTCTCGGGCGTGGGCGCCGAATAGAAGTCGTAGTTGATGACCAGCGGCTTGCCGGTGCGCGCGTCGCGGCCGTTCGGGTAGCCGGCTTCGGCCATCAGTTGCTTGGCCTCGGCGATGGAGCGGCGCACCGCCTTGCCGTCCTGCCAGCGATGCGTCACCGGGTTCACGCCTTCGGCCGTGCCGTGGCGCGAACCGAAGATGCCCTGCGGCAGCGGGCCCATGGCCACCTCGCCGGCGCTCTTGGGGAAGATCTTCGAATACTCCTCCCAGTCGATGGCGATCGAGATCGCCTGCCGCAGCTTGCGGTTGCGCGCCTGCTGCTCGGGGGTATCGCCCCAGCCCACCACCGGGTCGCGCATATTGAAGCCGATGAACCAGCTGGTCACGTCCGAAAAGCGCGGCAGCCGGAAGCCCTTGGCCAGGTAGTCGGCGCGCACCTCCTCGGAGTCCTGCATCTCCACCAGGTAGTCCATGCCGGTGTCGGTGCGCTCGAACACCTCGATGTCGTAGTAGCCCTGGCGGAACTTGGCGCGGATCGGCACGCTTTCGCGCTCCACCGTCGAGACATAGGTGTCGACGAAGGGCATGGTCTTGCCACAGTCGTCCAGCAGGCCGGCCTCCTTGTCGCCGGGCATGCCTTCGCAGGGATAGGGCTCGCCGCGGAAGTTCGGGTTGCGCTGCAGCACATGGCGCCGGTCGCGCACGAACTCGGTCATCATGTACGGGCCGGTGCCCACCGGCCAGCTGTCCAGGCTCAGGCCCGCATCAGCCATGCCGGGCTGGGCGTAGAAGGCATCGGCCTCCCAGGGGATCGGCGCGGTGAAGGTGGTGGTCAGCCAGTAGTTCCACTGCGGGTACTTGCCCTTGATGCGGATGCGCAGCAGGTACTTCTCGGGCGCGGTGGCGCCGGCCAGCGGCCAGCGCCGGAAGTCCAGGAAGGGCTTGTCCGCGGCCGACGGGTCGGCGCCCTCGCGCAGCTTGCGGTCCTCTTCCTTGACGCGTTCGCCGTAGTCGCGCAGGCCCACGATGTTCTCGGCAAAGATGCCGAAGATCGGCGTCGTCACCCGGGTGGTGGCGTGGCGCTTCAGCGCATAGACATAGTCCTCGGCCACCAGCTCGCGGGTGCCCTGGTGCTCGAATGCCAGTGGCGAGCGGCGCGCACCGAGCTCGCCCGGGCGCAACGCCAGGTAGCGGTAGCGGCCCTGGGCATCCAGCGCAAAGGCCGGATGCGGCTGGTACCGGATGCCCGGCTTGATACGGATGTCGTAGACGCTCTCGGCCACCTCGGCGGCCGGCGCGTCGTCGGGCAGCGGCTGGCCCTGCGCGTCCAGGTAGCGCGGCCGCACCACCTGCTGCGCCGTCTTCGGCACCAGCGTGAAGGGCCGCAGCAGGTAGTGGTAGCCGTACAGCGGCTCGTAGATCTGGTAGGTATAGGGCGTCTCGTTCGACCAGTACGAGGCCGTCGGGTCCAGGTGCCGCGGCGAGTTCTGCGGTACGGCGCTGAAGCCGGTGTTGGTCGCCGCCTGTCCTGCTGGCCAGGGGTTGTTGTTGCAGCCGGCCAGCGCAAGCACCAGCGCCAGCAGCCAGCCCAGCGCGCCGGCCGGCGGCCGCCGCTCAGCCTCCGGCATGACCCCAGTGCAGATAGGCGTTGCGGCCGTCCGCCACCAACTGCACGCGCCGGCCCACCGGCAGCGTCAGCTTGGCCGGCACGTGGCCGAAGGGCAGCCCGGTCAGGATCGGCGTGGCGCACTCGCTGCGCAGCCGCTGCACCGCCACCTTCAGCGAGAAGCCGCGGTCCAGCGGCGACTTGGTCTGCACGGTGAACTGGCCCAGCAGCACTGCCTTCTGTGCGGCCAGCACCCCCGCCTGGTGCAGCTGCAGCAGCATGCGCTCCACCCGGTAGGGCTGCTCGTTCACGTCTTCCAGGAACAGGATGCCGCCGCGCACCCGCGGCCAGTGCGGCGTGCCCAGCAGCGACAGCAGCACCGTCAGGTTGCCGCCCCACAGCCGGCCCGCCACGTCCAGGCCGTCGAAGCCTGCCTCGGTGCGGAAGCCCACCGCTTCCAGCTCGCCGCGCATCGCCTCGGTGAAGCAGGGCACGGTCAGCTCGTCCAGGCCGCCGGCCTCGTCGCTGCGGCCGAAGTCCTCCGCCGCCGTCGGCCCGGCCCAGCTGGGTGCGCCGCCGTGGGCCAGCAGGCCCAGCTGCAGCGCGGTGATGTCGCTCAGGCCCACCCAGCGGGTGCCGGCCTCCACGCTGCGCTGCAGCCGCGGCCAGTCGATGCGGTCCAGCAGCCGTGTCAGGCCGTAGCCGCCGCGGCTGGCCAGCGCCACGGCCGGTGCCTGGTCGGCCACACGGTGCAGCGCCTGCAGGCGGGTGTCGTCGTCACCGGCAAAGCGCTGATATCGGCGCAGCGCATCGTCGTCCAGATAGGCATCGAAACCCAGCGCCTTCAGCCGGCGCAGGGCCAGCCGCACCGGCGCCGCCTTCAGCGTCACGCCCGAGGGGCTGAAGATGCACAGGCGCATCATCGCGGCGGCAGGCCGGGCAGTTGTGCAGGATCCAGCTCCACCGCCTCGCCGGTGGGGATGCTCTCGGTGACGGACGCCTGCCGTTCGGCGCGCTGCTGTTCGCGTCGCGCCGCGAAGAAGTCGCGCAACAGTTGTCCGCAAGCCGGTGCCAACACGTCACCGATCACGTCGGTCTGGTGATTGAGCCGCGGCTCAGCGAACAGGTTCAGCACCGAGCCAGCGGCGCCGGTCTTCGGATCGCTGGCACCGAACACCACCCGCTTGAAGCGGGCATGCAGCAGCGCCATCGCGCACATCGGGCAGGGCTCCAGCGTGACGTAGAGCTCGCAGTCCGGCAGCCGGTAGTTCTCGAGCAGCTGCGCGGCATGGCGCAGCGCCACGATCTCGGCATGCGCGGTCGGGTCATGGGTGGTGATCGGCCGGTTGTAGCCGGTGGCGATGACCTGGCCCTCGCGCAGGATCACCGCGCCCACCGGCACCTCGCCCACCAGCAGCGCGTTATGCGCCTGGTCCAGGGCCAGGCGCATGCCGGCTTCGTCCTTGATCCGTTGTTCGTCGCTCATCGGGGCCTGCCGGCGGCTGCAGCCGCCGGCCTGGGCCCGGATTGTGCCCGGTGGCCGTGACCGGCGCGTCAGCCCTGCGCGGCGTCCACCACCATCGCCTGCATCACCCGGTGCGGGCTGATGCCCCATCGCGCCTGGCCGTGCAGGTAGACCATGCGTTCGTCACGGCTGATGCGGCCGTCGGCGGTGATGACGGCCATGCTGAGCTGAAGCACCAGCACGCGGGCGGCTTCGTCGGTGACGGCGTCGAGCACGGCATTGACATAGTCGGCCTCCGCGGCCCGCAGCCAGGAGCGTCCGCACAGGCTGGCGCCCACATCTGCCGAGCAATGCTCCAGCAACTCGCGAAAGCGCGCACTGCTCACGCCCAAACGGCGGAACGCTCGAAGGCGCTCAAGTTCCTGCCATTCATGCGGGCCCAGCTGGCCGTTGGCGGCCAGCAGCAGTGCCAACGCCCGCGCGGGGGCTTCGTCTGGGCAAGTCGGTTCGGCGGGCTGGGGCAAGGGCACCTCCGTGATGGCCGCGACGCGACCTGTTGCTGGGCGTGAGACACGCGCCGGCACGACGAGTTCCGCAGCGCCGATGCGGCAGGGCCAGGAATCGCGGGCCGCTGTCAATCCAGCTGGATCGAGCGCAGGCCCAGCGCAAAGGGCCCCGCCTGGCGCTCACCGATCAGCAACCCCAGCTGGCGCAGGGCTTCCGGCCGAAAGGCGGGAGCACCCGGCACGGGCCTGCCCCGCCAGGTGGGCGCGAAGGCGGACCAGGGCAGGTGCAGCAGCGTCCACGCGCCCGGGCGCGGTGCCATGGCCGCCTGGTAGCTGAGGCCATCGAAACCTTCGTCCGTGCGCAGACCGAGCTTGTAGCGCTTGCCATCACCCAGCAGCTCGAGCAGGAGGCCACTGGCTTGCCGATCCACCAAGGCGTCGACCGGCGCCCGCAGCGACGCGAACCCGCCGCCCGCATCGAGCGACACCACACCTTCGAAGACGGCATGGCCGGCCGGGTCGTGATGCAGCCGGCTTTGCGACCGCCCGCCCATCACCCGGTCGTCTATAGGCACGAAGCCGCCGACGCTGGCGGTGCCATCGAAGCGGAACAACTCGCGCGCCATGCGGACCTCCGGTTCGCGGCAGCTGCCTCAGCCGGCGGCGTCGCCGCCCGGCAGCCCGGTGACATCCAGCGCCTCGGCCCGGCGCATCATTGCCCGCGTCATGCGGCGGAAGATGAACAGGTGGGCCGGGGCCAGCGCATACCAGTACAGCAGCCCCCAGACGCCCTGGGCATGCCAGTAGGCAGTGATGCTCAGCCGCGTGCGCGGCGCTGAACCCGCGGCGGGCTCGGGGTCGATCTCGAACTCCAGCACGCCCGAGCCGGGTGCACGCATGCCGAAATTCAATGTCAGCCGGCGGCCTGGCTCCAGCGCCAGCACGGTCCAGTAGTCGACACGGTCGCCGATGCGCAGCTCGGTCGGATGGCGTCGGCCGCGTGTCAACCCTGGGCCGCCGACCAGCCAGTCCATCGCGCCGCGCAGCCACCACAGCCAATCCATCGTGTAGTAGCCGACATCGCCGCCCAGCGTGGCGGCGGTGTGCCATAGCGCCGCTGGCGATGCCGCGCCCACCGCGCTGCCGCTGGCGCGCTTGGCGTAGAAGGCATGGTCCAGCCGGAAGCCGCGGAACATCAGCAGGCCTTCGCTCCACCGGGCCGCCACGGTGTGCGAGCGTTCGGCCTGCAGCGCGGCGGTCACCGACTCGCGAAAACTCAGCAGCTGCTGCGGCACCAGCCGACGCAGCGCGGCATCGTCGGCCGGCAGGTCGTGCTTCAGTCCGCCGATCAGCGCGCGTGCGATGTTCGTCGGCACGGCGGTGATCAGGCCCAGCCAGCGCGCCGACAGCTCCGGGGTCAGCACGGGTACAGGCACGATCCGGGGCCGCCGGCCCACCACCTGGCCGTACTGGCGCATGACGTCCTCGTAGCTGAGGTAGTCGGGGCCTGCCGCGTCGAAGATGCGGCCCGCAGCCTCGTCCAGCGAGGCCACGCGCACCAGGTACTCCAGCAGGTTATCCAGCGCGATGGGCGACGACTTCGACCGCACCCAGCGCGGCGTCAGCATCAGCGGCAGGTGGTTGACGAGATCGCGCACCACCTCGTAGGCGGCCGAGCCCGGGCCGACGATGATGCCGGCGCGAATCTCGGTCACGGGCACCGGGCCGGCGCGCAGCCGCTCGCCCGTGTCGCGCCGCGACACCAGGTGCTCGGAGTCGGCGTCTTCGGGTATCAGCCCGCCCAGGTAGACGATGCGGCGCACACCTGCCTGGGCTGCCGCGGCGGCAAAGTGGCTGGCGGCCTGCAGGTCCAGGCGGCCGAAATCCTGCCCGGCGGCCATCGAGTGCACCAGGTAGTAGGCGATGTCGACCCCAGCCAGCGCCGCCGGCAGCGAATCGGGCCGCAAGGCATCGGCCTCGACCAGTTCGACGCCCTTCCAGCCACGGGCTTCCAGGACCTTGCGGTTGCGCCCGCTGGCGCGCACCACGCAGCCTTCGCGGCGCAGCCGCGGCACCAGATGCGCGCCGATATAGCCCGTGGCACCGAACACCAGCACCCGTGTGCCAGGTCCCGGGGACCCGCTGGCAGGGGTGACCGCGCTGCCCGAGGAAATCACGCGGCAGGCTCGTGCACCGGCACGCCGCTGCGCCGGACGACCTCGCGGCCCACGGCCTCCAGTTGCGCCGCCAGGTTCTGGCGCACGGCCAGGCTGCCGACGGCGGGCGGTGGTGGCAGCCGCAGCCCGATCGACGCGCTGTAGCGCAGCCGGGTATGTGGCTGCCCGCGATGCGTGCCGCCGGGCGCGAGCTCGTAGCGGCCTTCGAAGGATTCGATGGCACGCCCGCGCAGCAGCCCCAGCTGCACGCTCAAAGCCGTGGCGATGGCGGATTGAAAGGGCCGGTGTTCGATCTGCAGCCTGACTGTCATCGACTGCGCAAACAACAGCATGCGGAACTCACCTTGCTGCTCGACCAGCAGGCGCTCGACGCCTTGCTTCTCAGCGTGTCGCTCGAGCACGCGACACGCCCGGATGCCGGGCATGAAGCCCGACAGGCCGTCGTAGTCGGTGATGGTGTCCCAGACCGTCCTTGCATCGGCCGGCAGGTCGAGCAGCGCGTCGGCCGTGAAGCGTCGGCCCTTGCGTCGCACGGCAATGCTCGGCACCTTCATCGCAGGCCGGCCGCCAAGCCCTTCACAGGAACGCCGGCGTCGATGGACGCGGGGCCCCGCTTCATTCCCACTCGATCGTTGCGGGCGGCTTGGAGCTGACGTCGTAGGTGACGCGGTTGATGCCGCGTACCTCGTTGATGATGCGGCTGGACACCTTCTTCAACAGGCCATACGGCAGTTCGGCCCAGTCGGCAGTCATGAAGTCGCTGGTGTGCACCGCGCGCAGCGCCACCACGTGGTCGTAGGTGCGGCCATCACCCATCACGCCCACGCTCTTGACCGGCAGGAACACCGCAAAGGCCTGGCTGGTCAGGTCGTACCAGCTCTTGCCGGTGGCCTCGTCCTTCCAGGCGCGCAGCTCGTCGATGAAGATCGCATCGGCGCGGCGCAGCAGCTCGGCGTACTCGGGCTTGACCTCGCCCAGGATGCGCACGCCCAGGCCCGGCCCAGGGAACGGGTGGCGGTAGACCATGTCGTGCGGCAGGCCGAGGGCCACCCCGAGTTCGCGCACCTCGTCCTTGAACAGGTCGCGCAGCGGCTCCAGCAGCTTCAGGCCCAGCGTCGCGGGCAGCCCGCCGACGTTGTGGTGGCTCTTGATGTTGGTGGCCTTCTTGGTCTTGGCGCCGCCCGATTCGATGACGTCCGGGTAGATCGTGCCCTGCGCCAGCCACCGCGCGTTGGACAGCTTCTTCGCCTCGCGCTGGAAGACCTCGACGAACTCGCGGCCGATGATCTTGCGCTTGGCCTCGGGGTCGCTGACGCCCTTCAGGTGGCCCAGGAACTGCTCGCTGGCGTCCACATGCACCACCTTGGCATGCAGCCGGCCGGCGAACATGTCCATCACCATGCGGCCTTCGTTCAGACGCAGCAGGCCGTGGTCGACGAACACGCAGGTCAGCTGGTCGCCGATGGCACGGTGGATCAGCGCCGCCGCCACGCTGGAATCGACGCCGCCGGACAGGCCCAGGATCACCTCCTCGCTGCCCACCTGCTCGCGGATCTTCGCCACCGCCTCGGCGATGTGGTCGCGCATCACCCAGTCGGGCCTGGCGCCGCAGATCTGCAGCACGAAGCGCTCCAGCAGCGCCCGCCCCTGCACGGTGTGCGTCACCTCGGGGTGGAACTGCACGCCGTAGTAGCCGCGCGATTCGTCGGCCATGCCGGCGATCGGGCAGCTGGGCGTGCTGGCCATCAGCTTGAAGCCGGGCGGCAGCGCGGTGATCTTGTCGCCGTGGCTCATCCACACCTTCAGCATGCCGTGGCCTTCGGCGGTGCGGAAATCCTCGATATCGTTCAGCAGCCGCGTATGGCCGTGCGCCCGCACCTCGGCATAACCGAACTCGCGGTGCGAGCTGGCCTCAACCTGGCCGCCCTGCTGCACCGCCATCGTGAACATGCCGTAGCAGATGCCCAGCACCGGCACGCCGCTGTTCCACACCGCCTGCGGTGCGCGCAGCTCGTGCTCCTCGTAGGTGCTGGCATGGCTGCCGCTGAGG
Source organism: Burkholderiales bacterium (assembly GCA_017302505.1). GTDB lineage: Bacteria > Pseudomonadota > Gammaproteobacteria > Burkholderiales > Burkholderiaceae_C > Rubrivivax. The sequence continues at coordinate 9,164 of JAFLDH010000075.1, read as the reverse complement.
ATGATGCCTTTGGGTGCGAACTCGCGGATGAAGGCGTCGGAGACGTCGTTCGGATGGATCTCGCAATAGACATGCGCCTCGCGCACGCGGCGCGCGATCAGCTGCGTGACCTGCGAGCCGAAGTCGAGGATCAGGATCTTGTCGTGCATGCCGAAATGGAGAAAGAGGGGCGCTACTCGGTGCGGTAGTTCGGGGCTTCCTTGGTGATCTGCACGTCGTGCACATGGCTTTCGCGCATGCCAGCCGAAGAGATCTCGACGAACTCGGCACGCTCGTGCATCTCGGCGATCGAGGTGCAGCCGCAGTAGTGCATCGACGCGCGCAGGCCGCCGGCCATCTGGAAGACGATGGCCACCAGCGAGCCCTTGTAGGGCACCTGCCCTTCGATGCCCTCGGGCACCAGCTTGGCCGAGCCGACACTGCCGTCGTCGGCGCCTTCCTGGAAGTAGCGGTCGGCCGAGCCTTGCGCCATCGCGCCCAGCGATCCCATGCCGCGGTAGCTCTTGTAGCTGCGGCCCTGGTACAGCACCACCTCGCCGGGGGCCTCTTCGGTGCCGGCAAAGGCGCTGCCCATCATCGCGCTGTGCGCGCCGGCGGCAATGGCCTTGGCCAGGTCGCCCGAATAGCGGATGCCGCCGTCGGCGATCAGCGGCACGCCGCTGCCCTGGATGGCCTTGGCCACCGAATCGATGGCCATGATCTGCGGCACGCCCACGCCGGTGACGATGCGGGTGGTGCAGATCGAGCCTGGCCCGATGCCCACCTTCACCGCGTCGGCGCCGGCCTCGACCAGCGCCAGCGCGGCCGCGCCGGTGGCGATGTTGCCGCCGATCACGTCCACCTGCGGATAGTGGCGCTTGACCCAGCGCACGCGCTCGATCACGCCTTCGCTGTGGCCGTGCGCCGTGTCCACCACGATGGCGTCGACGCCGGCCTTGACCAGCAGTTCGACGCGCTCTTCGGTGCCCTCGCCCACGCCCACTGCGGCGCCGACACGCAGCTTGCCCAGCGAATCGCGCGCCGCGTTCGGGAAATTGGTCTGCTTGGTGATGTCCTTCACCGTCATCAGGCCGCACAGCTCGAAGGCATCGTTGACCACCAGCACCCGCTCCAGCTTGTGCTTGTGCATCAGCGCCTTGCCGTCGTCGATGGTGGCGTGCTCGCCCACGGTGATCAGCCGTTCGCGCGGCGTCATGATCTCGCTGACCGGCGCGTCCATGCGCGTCTCGAAACGCAAGTCACGTCCGGTGACGATGCCCACCACCGTCTTGCCCTGCAGCACCGGGAAGCCGGATATGCCGTGCTGCCGGGACAGCGCCATCACCTGCCGCACCGTGACCTCGGGCGTGATGGTGATCGGGTCGCGCAACACGCCGGATTCGTAGCGCTTGACGCGCGCCACCTCGGCCGCCTGGGCCTGCGGCGGCATGTTCTTGTGCACGATGCCGATGCCCCCTTCCTGGGCAATGGCGATCGCCAGGCGGCTTTCGGTCACGGTGTCCATCGCGGCGGACACCAGCGGCAGGTTCAGCCGGATGTTGCGCGACAAGCGGGTGGCGAGGCTGGTGTCGCGTGGCAACACCTTCGAATACGCCGGCACCAGCAACACATCGTCGAAGGTGAGCGCTTTGCCTAGAAGGCGCATGGATGAAGCTCCTGACGCAAAAGCAAATTATACGGACGCGCCCACGCCCGCCCGCCTGTCGTGACGCTTTGCACACCCCGTGCCAGCGGGCCTGCCACTACACTGGCGCGATGCTTTTCCAACCCTTGCCGCTGTGCCGCCAGGCCGTTCTTGCCTTGGGCGTGCTGGGGCTGCTGTGCCTGTCGACGCCAGCTGAAGCGCAGTGGAAGTGGCGCGACAGCCGCGGGCAGGTGCACATCAGCGACATTCCCCCACCCAGGGACATTCCAGACAAGGATGTGCTGCAGAAGCCCGAGGTGACGGTACGAAAGCCCGCGCCGGTGCCTGTGGCGGCCAATGCCGCCAGCGCCGCCCTGCCCGGCAAGCCGCCGGTCGACCCCGAACTGGAAGCCAAGCGCAAGCGCGCTGAGCAGGAACAGGCCGCGTTGGCCGAGGCCGACAAGAAAAAGGCCGCAGCCGTGCGCAAGGACAATTGCCAACGTGCCCGCGAACAATTGGCCACGATCGACAGCGGGCAGCGCATCGCCCGCGTCAAGGCCGACGGCGAACGCGAGATCCTGGACGACGAACAGCGCGCCAAGGAAGCCCGGCGTGCCCGCGAGGCCATTGCCAGCGAATGCCGCTGATGCGGCGCGGCCTTCAGGTCTTCGGCCCTGTGCGCGCGCGCTTGTAGCGCAGCCGCCGCGCCTCCTTCGGGTCCACCTTCAACGGGCGGTAGATCTCCACCCGGTCCAGGTCGCGCAACAGGGCGTCTGCAGGGTGCAGCCGGCCCCACAGGCCGGTGCGCAGTTCGTTCGCCTGCAGCCCATGCCGCTCGCACAGGCCGCTGGCCCGCACCGCGTCGAGCAGCCGGGTGCCCGGTGGCACTTGCAGCGGCACGATGTCCACCTGCCCGGGCGCCGGGCTGTAGGCCACCTCGACGCGCAGAAGCGCCGTCTCAGCGCGGCCCATACACCACCTCGGCCCGGCTGACGAAGGAGTCGACGAAGGTGTTGGCCACGCGGTCGAAGACCGGGCTCAGCACAGCCTCCAGCGCCTTGCTGGCGAAGGCATAGCGCAGGTCGAACTCGATCTTGCAGGCCTGGGCCGGGCTGCCCGGCCGGCCCAGCGGTCGGAAGGCCCAGGTGCCGTCGAGCAGCGAGAAGGGCCCGTCGACCAGCTTGACGACCACCGTTTCGCCGGGCACGTGCTCGTTGCGAGTGGTGAAGGCATGGCGCACGCCGGCATAGGCCAGGCCGATCCGGGCCGTCACGCCGTCAGGGTGCTGCTCGAGCACCTCCGCGCGGTCGCACCAGGGCAGGAACTGCGGATAGGTCTCCACGGCCGTCACCAGCTGGTACATCTCGATTGGCGAGTACCACAGCAGGACGGACTTGTTCACGTGCTTCATACAATGCCGCCGATTCTAGAGAGCCCATGTCTGCCACGATCGCCGAGAACCGCCGCGCCCGCTTCGAGTACCACCTGGAGGAGCGGCATGAGGCCGGCATCGTGCTGGAGGGCTGGGAGATCAAGGCCATCCGCGCCGGCCAGGTGCAGCTGACCGACGGCTACGTGGTCATCCGCGACGGCGAGCTGTACCTGATCGGCTGCCGCATCAACGCGCTGCGCAGCGCCTCCACCCACGTGCATCCGGAGGCCGACCGCACCAAGAAGCTGCTGATGCACAAGGACGAGATCCGCCGCCTGGTCGGCAAGGTGGAGCAGAAGGGCTTCACGCTGGTGCCGCTGAACCTGCACTACAAGGGCGGCCGGGTGAAGGTGGAGATCGCGCTCGCCAAGGGCAAGGCCGAGCACGACAAGCGCGATACCGAGAAGAAGCGCGACTGGGAGAGGGAAAAGGGACGTTTGATGAGACACAAGGTCTCATCCAGCCCGAAGGGCTGAGCGGCGCAGCCGCGTCGGCCCTTTCGCCAGAAAGGTCGCCTCATGCGGCACAAGGTGTCGTCCAAGGCCTGAGCCACCCCGGCACAGGGTTTGTCTGGGCTAGGACGGGCGCCGCGCATGCCCTTCAATGCGGGCCCGATGTCGCTGGCCCGCCGCTCCTTCCGCCTCCTGCCTATCGCTTTCGCCTGCGCTGCCGCCTGCGCCGCCGTGCTGCCGGCGATGGCCCAGCCGGTGCCCAGCCAGGCCGAGCCGGTGGTCATCAGCGGCGGCGGCGTCGAGCGCCGCGCCTTCGAGACGCCTTACTCCGTCAGCATCGTCGGCGAGGAAGAGCTGCGCAACGCCGGGCCGATGGTCAACCTGTCGGAATCGCTGAACCGCGTGCCCGGCCTGGTGGCCAACCTGCGCAACAACTATGCGCAGGACCTGCAGATCAGCTCGCGCGGCTTCGGCGCGCGTGCCACCTTCGGCATCCGCGGCCTGCGGCTGTACACGGACGGCATCCCGGCCACCATGCCCGACGGCCAGGGCCAGGTGTCGCATTTCGACATCGCTGGCGCGCAGCGCATCGAGGTGCTGCGCGGGCCCTTCTCGGCGCTGTACGGCGCCAACTCGGGCGGCGTGATCTCGCTGGTCAGCGCCGCGCCCAGCGCCAACACCTACGCGGTGGATGGCGACGTCGGCAGCGACGGCCTGTGGCAGGCCCGCGTCGGTCTCGAGGCGCTGTTCGACGGCGGCTGGAACCTGCGCGTGCAGGCCAGCCAGTTCAACACCGACGGCGTACGGCCGCACAGCGCGGCGCAGCGCACCCTGGGCAACCTGCGGCTGGGCTGGGTGGGCGAGCGCGACACGCTGGTGCTGCTGCTGAACAGCGTCGACCAGCCGGCGCAGGACCCGCTGGGCCTGACCCGCGCGCAGTTCGAACAGGACCCGTTCCAGACCACGCCGCAGGCGATCCTGTTCGACACCCGCAAGACCACCGGCCAGACCCAGGGTGGCGGCACCTGGCGGCACCGCTTCGACGACGCCGGCGCGCTGCGCGAAAGCGTACTCACGCTGTATGCCGGGCAGCGCGACATCACCCAGTGGCAGGCCATCCCGCCAGCCACGCAGCTGAACCCGCGGCATCCCGGCGGCGTGGTGTCCTTCGCCCGCGACTACAGCGGCGTCGACGCCCGGCTGCGCTGGGCCTGGCAAGGGGCCGGCCTGATCGCCGGCATCGCCAGCGAGCAGCAGGGCGAGCTCCGCCGCGGCTACGAGAACTTCATCGGCAGCGGCGCCAGCCAGGTGCTGGGCGTGACCGGCGCGCTGCGCCGCGACGAGGACAACCGCGTGCGCAGCACCGACCTTTACCTGCAGGGCGAGTTCGAGCTGGGCCCCACGCTGTGGGCCACCGCCGGCTGGCGCAGCGGCCGGCTCAGCGTGCGCAGCACCGACCGCTACCTGCCCAACGGCGACGATTCCGGCTCGCTGAGCTACGGCTACAACACGCCGGTGCTGGCGTTGCAGTGGCTGCCCACGCCCGACTGGAACCTGTACGTCAGCGCCGGCAAGGGCTTCGAATCGCCGACGCTGAACGAGCTGGCCTACCGGCCCGATGGCTCCAGCGGCTTCAACACCAGCCTGCAGCCGCAGACCAGCACGCAGTTCGAAGTCGGCGCCAAGTGGCGCAACGACGGCCTGGGGCTGGGTGTGGAAATGGCGCTGTTCCAGGCCGATACCGAAGAGGAGATCGGCGTGTTCACCAACGCCGGCGGGCGCTCCAGCTTCCAGAACGTGGGCCGAACGCGGCGCAGCGGCGCTGAACTCGCGCTGCGCTGGCAGCCGGCGCCGCAATGGCGCGCTTTGGTAGCGCTGACCTCGCTGGACGCGGTGTACCGCGATGCCTTCGAGACCTGCGCCGCCCTGCCCTGCATCGCGCCGGCCGACCGCGTTACGGTGCCGGCCGGCAACCGGATTGCCGGCACGATGGCGCAGAGCGCCTTCGCCAGCCTCGCCTGGCGGCCGCTGCCGGCCACCGAGCTGGGCGTGGAATGGCGCTACCAGGGCGACATGCCGGTGAACGACCGCAACAGCGATTTCTCGCCTTCGGCCTCGCTGGTGGGGCTGCGGATGTCGCACAGCATGCCGCTGGGGCCGGGCACGCTGTCGCTGCTGGCCCGGCTGGACAACCTGACGAACCGCGCCTATGCCGGCGCGGTGATCGTCAACGAGGCCAACGGCCGCTACTTCGAGACCGCTGCAGCGCGCAACGCGCTGCTGGCGCTGCGCTGGCAGGCGCCGTTCTAGGGTGAACGGCGCCCGCTGCGGCGCAGGCTACTTCGGCCGGATGGCATCGGCCGTGCCCTGGATGAAGGCCTTGATCTTCTCCACTTCGGCCGGCGACAGCTTGCCGTTGAAATTGGGCATGCCCTTGTCTGCCAGCTGGCCGGTGAGCACGAACTTGTCCAGGTTGGCGATCGTCGACGGCGCCGAATAGCCCAGGTTCGGCACATTGCCGCCTCGGTCGACACCCGGCACGCCGTGGCAGAACACGCAGTTGCTGACGTAAAGCGCCGTGCCTTCCTGGTAGTGGTTCTTGTCGTAGGGCACGCCCTGCAGCAGCGCGTTCAGCTTGTAATCGACGAAAGCCGGCGGCTTGGCCGTGCCGCCGATGGCGAAGGTGTAGACGGTCCCCGGGCCAGCGCGATCGGTGTGGCGCGCGGCGATGCCGTAAACCCCGCCCCAGCCGACAGCGATCGACACGTACTGCTTGCCGTCCACCTCGTAGGTGGACGGAGCCGCCACCACACCGGTTCCGGTGGGCACCTCCCACAGCTTCTTGCCGTTGCGTGCGTCATAGGCGACGAAGCGCCCGTCGGCCGTGCCCTGGAACACCAGGTTGCCGGCGGTGGCCAGCGTGCCACCGTTCCACGGACCGACGTGGTCCACCGTCCACGCCGCCTTCTGCGCCACCGGGTCCCACGCCATCAGCTGGCCGAAAAGCTTGCTCTTCGGCGGCTCGACGTTGGCGAACATGGCCATGTTCCAGCCCAGGTTGCTGTGCGGCTCTCCGGGGCGATGGGTGTTGAACTTCCAGTCCTTGTTGTCCATCAGGTTGACCGGCACGCCCTGCACGGGCATGTAGGCCAGGCCCGTGGCCGGACTGAAGGACATCGAGTGCCAGTTGCGCGCGCCATACGCACTGGGGATGATCTCGCGCGGCCTGTCGGCCACGCGTGCAATCGGCGTCTCGATCGGCCGGCCGCTGGCGTCGTAGCCGGTGGCCCAGTTGACCTCGACGAAGTTCTTCGCCGAGATGAACTTGCCGTCGGTGCGGTCGATGACGAAGAAGAAGCCGTTCTTCGGCGCATGCAGGATCACCTTGCGCGGCTTGCCGTCGATCTTGATGTCGGCCAGGATCATCGGCTGCGTGCTGGTGAAGTCCCAGTTGTCGCCGGGCGTCTCCTGGTAGTGCCAGACGTACTTGCCGGTATCGGGGTCGAGCGCGACGATCGACGCCAGGTACAGGTTGTCGCCGCCGGCCGGGCTGCGCTTGTTGCGTGCCCAAGGGCTGCCGTTGCCGGTGCCGATGTACATCAGGTTCAGCTCAGGGTCGAAGGCCATTGCGTCCCAGGCCGTGCCGCCGCCGCCAGCTTCCCACCACTTGCCGGCCTTGTCCCAGGTTTGTGCGGCGCGCGCCATCGAGATGTCCTCGAAGGGCTTGCTCGGGTCGCCCGGCACGGTGAACCAGCGCCATTTCTGCTCGCCGGTGGCGGCGTCGTAGGCGGTGATGTAGCCGCGCACGCCGTATTCGGCGCCGCCGTTGCCGATGATCACCTTGCCCTTGTAGACGCGCGGCGCGCCGGTGATGGTGTAGGACATCTTGCGATCGATGATCGTGTCCTTCTCCCAGGCCACCTTGCCGGTGGCCGCGTCCAGCGCGAACAGCCGGCCGTCGTAGGACGCGACGTAGACCTTGCCCTTCCACACCGCCACGCCGCGGTTGACCACGTCGCAGCAACCCTTGTAGCCGCCGCCGCGGTCCACCTTCGGATCGAACACCCACAGCTTCTGGCCGGTGCGCACGTCGATCGCATGCACGATGCTCCACGACGCGGTCACGTACATGATGCCGTCGATGACCACCGGCGTGGCCTCGACGCCGCGGTTCGACTCGAGGTTGTAGCTCCACACCAGGCCCAGCTTGCCCACGTTGTCGGCATGGATCTGCTTCAGCCGCGAGAAGCGCGTCTCGGCGTAGTCCAGGCCGTAGCTCGGCCAGTCCTTGGTGCTGCGCTCGTTGGCTTCGATCATGCGGCCGTCCACCTTGCCGGTGGCTGCGCGAATGAACTCCGCCGTCGGCTTGGAGGCGGTCTGTGCCGCGGCCGGCAGTGCCGCCGCGGCGGCCAGCAGGGCACCGGCGCAGACCCGGGCGCACAGGCCCGACCACGCCCTTCGGGTCGTCGAAAGCTTGCTCAAGGTTGTCTCCTGTCGTTGTGCAAGGCGGAAGCCAGACGGACCGCCCCGCCGGACACCATACGCCCCACGGCGCGAGGCTCCCAATCTGGTACTTTCCCTAGCGAAGAACTGTCACGCTTCAGCACAATCCGGCGGTCGAGCCAACGCCCCAGCGGCCTTAACCACCTTGCGCAGCGCCCCTTCCCAGGCCACCGACATGAGCTTGTCGCCGAACGTGTTCTTCAGCACCCCGGCGCAGCGCGTCGGTCTGGCGCGGCAGCGCTTCTTCGACGAAGGCCAGCGCCCCGCCGGCCTGGTGTCCGATGCAGTGATCCAGTCGTGGACACGCTGCACGCAGGCGGCGCGCGCGGTGGGCGAATCGATCAGCTTCACGCCAGTGACGCGCAGTCGCATCGACGCCGCGATCTCGCGCAACCGCATGCTGCTGGAAGCCGGCCACCAGGACCTGCTGCAGTTGCAGCAGATGCTGGCCGGCACTGGCTGCAAGGTGATCCTCACCGACGCGCGCGGCATCGTGGTTCATTCGTCACCCACGCAGGCCGAGGACGGCCGGCTGATGTGGCTGGCCGGCCGGGTGGGTGTGGACCTGTCCGAGCCCTGCGTGGGCACCGCCGCGCCGGGCATGGTGCTGGTGTCCGGCGACAGTTGCACCGTGCGCGGCGCCGAGCACTACTTCCAGGTGAACCACGGCATGCACTGCGCGGCCGCGCCGATCCGCGATGTGCGCGGCGAACTGGCCGCGGTGCTCGACCTGTCCTGCGAAGGCCGCGAGTTCCAGTTCGATGCCATGGCGCTGGCCAGCCTGTATGCCTCGGCCATCGAGAACCGGCTGCTGATCCGGCAGTCGCGGCCCTTCGTGCTGTTGCGCTTCCAGGCCGACCCGCAGCTGCTGTTCACGCCGATGGAAGGCCTGGCTGCCGTCGACGAAGCCGGCCAGTTGCTGTGGACAAATGACGCCGGTCGCAGCCTGCTGCAGGCCCCTCAGGCGCCGCGCGGTGCCGCCAGCGCCGAGCAGCTGTTCGGGCTGAAGCTCGCCGAGCTGGTGGCCGCTGCGCGCACCGGCCAGTGGTTATGGCACGGCCTGCCCAACGGCCTGCGGCTGTGCCTGCTGGCGCAGGCCGAGGCATCGGCGCTGCGGCCGATGGTGGCGCTGGGCGCGGTGGCGGCCGAAGCG
>JAFLDH010000074.1 GCA_017302505.1 Burkholderiales bacterium | reverse complement strand
TCGCATGAACCTGACTCAGCTTCGCCGCATCGCCGTCGTCCTCGCCGCGATCATCCTTTCAGCAGCGCTCCGCCCGGCGCAGGGGCAGGCGCCGGTGCCGGGCTCTGCACCAGCACGCTCAGCGGCGCCGAGGTCCAGCTGCCATCGGCATCGGTGACGGTGACACGGATCTGTGCGGCGCTGACGTTGACGCCATAGGTATGGGTGGCGCTGCGCGCATCGGCCGGCAGGTCGGTGACGGCGCCGTCGCCCCAGTCGACGCGCACGGCCAGCGGCACGTCGCCGGCAATGTCGGCATGGCTGAACTGCAGCTGCAGCGGCTGGCCGGCCGACCAGACCTGCGGCCCGCTGAGCACGATGACCGGCGCCTGGTTCTGCACCTGCACCGCGAAGCTGCGCAGCGTGCTGGCGCCGGCCGCGTCGGTGACGCGCAAGACGAAGTTCTCGGTGACCGGGCCGTTGCCGGCCGTCCAGCTGAGGCGGCCCTGCGGCGTGATGCTGGCGCCGGCCGGGGCCTGTTCCAGCGCGAAGGTGACCGTGTCGCCGTCGACATCGCTGGCCTGCAGGTCAACCACCAGCGTGCCGCCTTCGACCACCTGCTGGGTGGCCGGCTGCGGCACGGTGGGCGCGTCGTTGACCGGCCGCACGGTCAGCCGCACGGTGGCCAGGTTGCTCTGCAGCGCGCCGTCGCGCACGCGGTAGGTGAACAGGTCGTCGCCAGCGTAGTTGGCGCCCGGCGTGTACAGCACGCTGCCGTCGGCCTGCACGCTGACGCTGCCGTGCAGCGGGCCGTCGACGATGCTCAGCGTCAGCGTGTCGCCTTCGGCGTCGGCATCGTTGTCCAGCACGGCGATGCGCAGCGGCGTGTCCTCGTCCAGCGCGGCGCTGTCGTCGGCAGCCACGGGCGCGGTGTTGGTGACGGTGGTGATGAAGCGCACGTCGTCGATGACGATGACGCTGTCGGTGCGGTCCAGACCCAGCAGGTCGAAGCTCAGCCGCGCCAGCGTGCCGGCGGCCACGCCCGACATGTCAATGGACACGCCGACCAGGTCGGTGCCAGCCAGGCGGCCGCCGGCGCGGTTGGCCAGGCCGTCGACGGTGACGCGGCTGGAGGCCCAGGCACGGCCGTCGGCTTGGATATTGAGCAGCGCGTCGGTGCCGGCCAGCGGCGCGGTGCCGGCCAGCGGGCTGCCGGTGGCGCCCAGCAGAGCCACCTCGAAGGCATCCACCGGGCCGGCGGCGTTGGCCTTCAGGCCGATGTTGCGCAGGGTGAAGTTCAGCGTGCGGGCGCCCTGCGGCACCAGGAATTCCTGCGACAGGCCGCTCATCACGCGGCTGTCTTCGCTGAGCAGCAGCGCACCGGCCTGTACCGCGCCCTGGCCGGTGACCGTCCAGGCGAAGGCGGCATCGGCCGGGTTGGTGACATCGAAGCTGCCGTTGGCCACGCCGGTGCCGGTGGCGGCCAGCAGTCCGTTGTCGGCCACCGCCAGCGCCGTGGTGGCCGACAGGTCGGCCGCCTCGGGCAGGCGGCGCTCGCCCGGCACCAGGTAGGCGCCCATCACGCTGGACATGGCGCGCGCGCCGTCGGCATGGCCCAGGCCGAGCACGTGGCCGAATTCATGGGCCAGCACGGTGGCCAGGTCGATGCCCTGGGCCTGGCCGATGCGCGCGGCCAGCAGGCCGGCGGTGCGCACGAACTCGGCCTCGTCCTCGGGCGTCGGGTCGACGAACCAGCCGTGGCCGGCGGCGTTGGCATCGATGCGCACCGTCACCGTGTCGCCCAGCACGGTGTGGGCCAGCACGGCACCGTCCAGGTCGGCCACCTCGAGCGTGACATGGGCCAGCGCCGAGACATCGGCCCCGGCCTCGCGCCACCAGCCGGTGACGGCGCTGACCAGATCGGCCAGGCCGGTGCTGGCGGCCAGCGTGCTGCTGCCGCTGACGCGGTTGGCCGGCGCACCGGTGACCGGGTTGGGCACGAACTGGCTGACGCTGCCGGTGCCCAGATCGTCGTCGGTGACGGTGAGCGTGGCGGTGACCGGGCCGGCGAAGGTGCGGGTAACGCTGAGCGCGCCGGTGACGGCAGCGCTGCCGTCGCTGAAGGTCCAGCGGATGCTGTGGGTGTCGAGCAGGCCGGGGTCGACGAAGCTGCCGGTGAATTCGACCGTGCCGCCGCCCAGCTCGCGCAGCGTGATGCTGGGCGTGGGCGCCACGTTGTCGATGCCAAAGATCTGCACGCGCAGGCCGCCCACCGCGACATCGCGGCCGCTGCGGGTGTCGAAGAGCTGCGCGCTGGCGACGTAGCGGTCGGGCTGGCCGGTGGGCCGGTCGTCCAGGTAGGTGTGGCTCAGCGCCATCAGCGCGTCGGTGACGGCGATGCGCTGGGTGCTGCCGTCGTCCCAGTCGATGGCCAGCACATGGCCGCCGCGGGCGGCATCGTCGCCGACCAGCAGGTCCCAGGCCACGGTGCTGCCCTCGGGGTCGCTGTCCAGCACGACCTCGGCCAGCGCCTGCACGCGCACGGTGGTTTCGGCCGTGCCGGTGTCGTCGTCGCGCACGATGGCCGTCACCACCCATTCGCCGACCAGGTCGGGCCGCAGGCTGAAGCTGGCGTTGGTGCCGGTGTCGGTGCTGCGCTGGTTGCCCAGCGGATCGACCACGCGCCAGGTGAAGCGGTGGGTGTCGTCGGGGCCGGGGTCGGTGAAGCTCAGCGTCAGCGGCAGCGCCTCGCCCACCAGCACGGCGCGGTCGCCGCCCAGGTTCAGCTCGGCCGGCGGCAGGTTGTTCACCCGCAGCACCAGCGCGCGGCTGGCCACGCCGGTGTCGTCGTCGGTGACGGTGATGCGCACGTTCTCCAGGTCGAAGGGCGTGCCCGTCGGGTTGTCGTCGGTGAACAGGCGGCTGAAGCTCAGCGCATGCGTGCCGGCGGCCAGCGTGCGCTGCTCGAAGCCTTCGTCGCCCCAGTCGACACGCACGGTGAAGGTGTCGCGCACGCCCGGGTCGCGCACGGTGAACTCCAGCGTGACGCTCTGGTTCTCGTCGATCTGCGTGGCCGACAGGCGGGCATCCTCGATCACCGGCACCACGTTTTCCAGCCGCACCGGGCGGGTGGCGACCACGCTGCCGGTGTCGTCGTCGCGCAGGCGCACGCGCAGCGAGCGGTCGTCGAAGGGGGTGCCGCTGCTGGGGTGGTCGTCCTCGATCAGGCGCGACACGCTGAAGCTGCCGTTGCCGCCGGTGAAGCTGCCCACCTGGGCGAAGTCATAGGACACGAACTGGCCGTTGCCCCAGTCGACCTCGAGCGTGAAGCTGTCGTCCAGGCCGGGGTCGGTGAAGCTGCCGCTGACGGTGAGGGTCTCGCCCTCGCGCACGGTGGCCGAGGACAGCGCCACGTTGGTGAACACCGGCGCCACGTTGTCGACGCGCAGCCGCAGGTTGGCCTGGCCTTCGCCGGTGTCGTCGTCGACCATGCGCACGCGCACGTCGGCAAAGTCCACCGGCGTGCCGGTGGGGTTGTCGTCGCGGAACGGCCGGCTGAAGCGGAACTGGCCGCTGCCGCCGGCAAAGCTGAAGCTGTCGGGCGTGGCGGCGACGAACTGGCCGTCGCCCCAGTCGACCTCGAAGCGGAAGGTGTCGTCGCGGCCCGGGTCCTCGAAGGTGCCGACCAGCACCGCGGACTGGCCTTCGCGCACCTGCGCCTGCTCCAGCCGCAGCGAGGTGATCACCGGCGCCACGTTGGCCAGGTCGAGGTTCAGCGACAGGTCGGCGCGACCGCGATCGTCGTCCTCGACGCTGACCAGGATGGTGTAGCCGTCGGACGGCGTGCCGGTGGGGTTGTCGTCGCTGTAGACGTGGGTCTCGTCGATGTCGTAGCTGCCCGGGCCCACGCCGGTGCGGCGGGTGACGCTGCCGTCGCCCCACTGGATGACGACGGTGAAGGTGTCCTCGTCACTGGCATCCGTGATGCTCCCGGTGACGCGCACGCGGCTGCCTTCGTCGGCCTCTTCGGGGCTGACTTCCAGATCGGCCACCACCGGCGGCAGGTTGATGACATCGATAACGTCCACGCCCACGCCGCTGACGGCGGTGGAGGTGGCGGTGATGGCCTTCGCATCGCGCGGCGTGCCGGTGGGGTTGTCGTCGGCGTAGGTGTGCGACAGGTCGATGGTGGTCTGGCCAGCGGCCATCGATACCGTCTCGACCTGGCCGTCGCCCCAGCGCACGGTCAGCTCGGTGGCCACCGCCGGCGGCAGATCGACATTCAGCGTGAAGGTGGTGATGAAGCTGACGTTTTCGTCGACGGCGTTGGGCGCTTGCACGTCGATCGTGCCGTCGGGCACCACCACCTGCACCGACACCGGATCGCTGGCGCCGGTGTCGTCGTCGGTCATGATCAGCGTGACCGTCCACACGCCGGTCTCGTCGGTGGTGAAAGTGGTGTTGTCGCTGTTGCCGTTGACCGTGCTGGTCACGCCGGCGGGCGTGGTAACCCGCCATTCGTAGGTGTAGGTGTCGAGTTCGCCCGGGTCCTCGTAGCCCAGCACGCCGACGGTGACCTGTTCGCCCAGCGCCGCATCGCGGTCACCGCCCAGGTCGATGTCGGTGGGTTCGACGTTGTTGACCCGGATGCGGCGCTCGATCACCAGCTCGCCGTCGTCGTCGTCCTTGACCGTGATGGTGATGTCGTAGAAGTCGAAGGGCGTGCCGCTCGGGTCGTCGTCGCGATAGACCCACGGCGTGGCCAGCTCGAATCCGAAGGGTGCCGTGCCCAGGCCGGTGAAGGTCTGCAGCGGGCTGCCATCGCCCCAGTCGATCTCGACGGTGATCTCGTCGTCCTCGCCCTTGTCCTTGACGTCGAAGCTGAGCAGGATCTCGTCGCCCTCGTCCACCTCGTCGGGCAGCTGCAGGTTCTCCACCTCCGGATCGGCGTTGTCGATCTGGATGTCCTGCGTGTCCTCGACCTCACCCGTGTCGTCGTCGATCAGCTTGTAGCTGATGGTGTAGACGTCGTCTTCGCCCGGGTCCTCGTCATCGGTGTAGACGTAGGTGATCTCGAAGCTGCCGCTGCCTTCGTCGAAGCTGCCCACGTCTTCGAGCGCGTAGGTCTTCACCGAATCGGGCTTGCCGTCGCCCCAGTCGACCTCGATCTTGAAGGTGTCCTTCTTGCCCTTGTCGGTGAAGTCGCCGCGCAGCGTGACGGTGTCGCCTTCCTCGCTGGGGTTCTCTTCCAGCGTGACGTTGCCGAATTCGGGGTCGAGGTTGTTGACCTTCAGGTCCAGCGTGTCGCTGTCGGTGCCGGTGTCGTCGTCGCGCAGCGTCACCTTGACCCGCAGCGTGTCGAAGGGCGTGCCGGTGTCCGGATCGTCGTCGAGGATCTCACGCTCGATGCGGAAGCTGCCGTTGCCGTCGCTGAAGCTGCCCACGTCGAGCAGGTCGTAGGTGACGACGATGCCATCGCCCCAGTCGACATCGACCTTGAAGGTGTCGCGCTTGCCGGGATCGGTGAACTCGCCCGTCAGCACGACGGTGTCGCCCTCGTCGATCTCTGTCTTGTCCAGTTCCAGGCGGGTGAAGTCGGGGGCGACGTTCTTCACCACCAGCTGCACCGACTTCTCGGTGCGGCCGCGGTCATCGTCCTCGACCACCAGCCGCACGGTCAGTATGTCCTGCGGCGTGCCGGTGTTCGGATGGTCGTCCAGGTAGGTGTGCAGTTCCTCGATCACGCCCTCTTCATCGCCGGCCTCGATGAACAGCGCCTTGCTCTCGCCATCGCCCCAGTGGATCGTGACGTTGTAGGTGTCGTCGGGGCTGGCGTCGCTGAAGATGGCGCTCAGCTTGATCTGGTCGCCCTCTTCGATCTCGAATTCGTCGAGCTCCAGCACGTCGATGGTCGGAACCACGTTGCGCACCGTGACGGTCGCCTCACCCCCGGCCCCGGTGTTCGGCGATGTGGCGACGATCTTGACGTTGTCGGCCGGCGTGGCCGTTGGGTTGTCGTCGTTGTAGACCCGGGTCTTGGTGGCCGTCAGCGTACCGGCCGGCAGGGTGAAGACCTCGATGCCGTTGCCCCAGTCCAAGGTGATGACGGTCGACTGGTCGGGTTGCAGCGGACCCACCACCGTTAGCGTTGCGGTCAGGGTGTCGGTGGCCTCATCGATGGAGTTGGAGCTCAGCGAGATGTCGATGCGACTGTCGGTGAAGCGCACGTCGTCCAGGAACATCAGCTGGCTGATGTTGCCGACCGGGTCGGCGCTGAGGTCGTCGACCGAGAAGCCGTAGTAGCTCTGCGACTCGAGCCGGTCCTTCTGCAGCGACAGCGTGACCGTGCGGCCCTGCCATTCGTCGGGAATCTTCTTCCAGTAGGTGTGCGTGCCCATCAGGCTGCCGCGATCGAGGTTCACCACTTCCGTGAACGGGCTCAAGGTATCGCCACCCGTGCTGACATCGGTGATCGTCACGCGCACCACGCCGTCGGTGGTCAGCATGAAGGGCGAGAACACCTCGAAAGCCAGGTAGGGCTTGTTCTCCGGAATCACCAGCCGGTTGTGCGTGATGGTGTCGAAGTTGACGAAGGCGTCGACCAGCGCGTCGGTCAGCGGCTTGATCGGCGCCGGCAGGTACGGCTGAAGCGCCACGAAGAAGGCGTCGCGGATGATCTCCTGTCCGCCCATCAGCAGGGCGAAGTCGGGCGTGGCCTTGCCCTGGGCGTCGCCAAGCAGCTTTTCCAGCCACTTGCCGATGAAATCCTTGAACTCGCCCGGGTTCTTCGGGATCAGCGCGTTCTTCTCCTTGTCGAAGGTGAAGATGTTCGTGACCAGCCATTTCTCCAGGCTGTCGGGCACGATGCCGCTGACGATGGTGGGCGCGTAGGTGTTCCACACCTCTTCGATCAGCTTGTAGGCGCCCTCGAAGATCTTGCCCACTCCTTCGGCGGTCTTCTCGGCTTCTTCCTTGCTGCCGCCCCAATACTTCTGCCAGACATCGGCTTCGTAGTTGGGGGCGTTGGTGTACGCGAAGCCGGGCGTATTGGGCGCCTGCGGAATGCCCAGCAGCTTGAGCTTCAGGTACGAGCCCACGCTGTCCATGATCTTGCCGGCCGCCCAGTCGAAGACCTTCTTGACGATGCCCTGGAACACCGTGCCCTTCAGGTTGGTGTCGAAGACGAAGGCACCGGTGAAGTCGAACTGCGGCAGCACCTGGCCCAGCACGGTGAACTGCGGGCCCACCGTGTAGCCCTTGCCGCCGTGGAAGGACCAGCCCGGCAGTTCGTAGGACAGCGGGAAGCGCCCGGCGTTGTCGGCATCGAAGAAGCGCACCAGCAGGCCCTGGCGCGTGCCGTTCTCGAAGTCGCCGTTGAAGACGGTGGGCACGCCGCCGTCTTCCTTGGGCTTGCTGTCGATCTCGGTGTTGTCCTTGGTCACATCGAGCGTAGGCAGGTTGCGCTCGGGCCGATAGTCCACGCCGCCGCCAGCCGGGCTGAAGTACCAGCCCGTGGTGATGCCCTCGTGGATGTCGGCCTGCACCGCGTTCGGCGCCTGCGTGTAGGTGTTGCGCAGCGACGCGTCACCGACGATCTTGTACGGGTTGCTCGAATACCAGGGCCGGCTGCTGTACTTGGGCTGGCCCGCGACCGACAGCGGGAACCAGCTCATGATCTCGGTGGTCAGGCCCTTGTCGCCGGCGGTACGCCAGATCGGCATGTCGGCGAATTCGAGCATGCCGGTGTTGACAGTGCCGGCATACCACTGCAGCACCCGCTGGTGCGGGCCACCGAAGCCCACCAGGCCAAAGTCGTCGAAACCGAAGCCGGCCACGCTGTTCAGCTCGAGGTCGATATCGGCGACCGACTTGCTCTGGTTCCAGGTGACCGGGTCTTCGGGCTTGGCCGGGTTCTTGGTGCCTTCGGGGTCGAGCGGGCGGCCGTTCTGCGTCAATGTGAACAGCGTGCTGGCGGTGCTCTGGTAGTAGTTGTCGGCAAAGCTGACGTTGTTCCAGACCTGGACCTTCGGATCCTTGAAGTCGCCATAGGGCACGTTGACGGCGATGCCGAGCTTCTGCGCCCAGTTCAGTGCCTTCTCGATCTTGTCCTTGATGTTCTGCAGGCGGGTGAAGGTGGCCAGCGCCGCGGGGAAGGTCTCGGGCTGCACCACCACGCCGACCGCCAGGCCGAGCTGCGCCAGTGACAGCACCTGCTGCACCCGCTCGGCGATCTTGCCGACCTTGATGTCGAGCTCGGGCTGGTTGAAGTCGTGCGGATCCAGCGTGGTCATCTGGATGCCCTGGGTGACATCGCCCCAGCGGCCCAGGCGCTGGATGGTCTCGCTGTTGACGGCCGCGCCCCGGCCATGGCCGATGAAGTGCAGCGGCGAGTCGAAGATCGCGCCCTGCATCGTGCGGTCCAGGTCGTGCAGGGCGGCGTACAGTGCGTCGGCCGCGGCCTCGGAGAAGCCGGTATCGGAGATGTCGGATTCGTGGAACCAGTCGAAGACCAGCGTCACCGGCTTGCCGGCAAGGATCGCCGTCTTTGCCGAGGCGCCAGACTCGTCGACCCATTCGCCCGTGCTCTTCACATAGCGCAGCAGCACGCCGCCGCTGGCCTGGCTGATCAGGCGCGCCAGTTCCTGAATGCCATCCGGTGCCTGCGAACTGCTGTCGCTGAGGAATGACGAGAACAGGCTCTTCGGTGTGAGTTCGAAGCCATGCGTCAGCACGGTGACCGCGGGGAAAGGCTTCGCGGAGGTCACCGGCGCGGACTGGAAGCTGGCAAAGGCCTTCAGGCCGGACTGCGCCACCGGCTTGTCGATCTGCACGCCCCAGAAGTAGGTCTGGCCGGCGGTCAACGCCTTGCGGGTGTTGGCATCGATCTCGACCACGATGCGCTTGTGGTTGCCCGCAATCTCGCCCTTGTCGATCCAGTTGGCCGGGTCGTGCAGGCCCAGGCCGACGCCCGACTTGACCTCGTACAGGTGGCCCGGCAGCAGTTCCTTCGGCGCGGTCAGGATGCGCGACGGATTGGTGTCGCCGTTGGGGCCGAGATCGGCCGCGGTGGGCTGGTCGGAGAACAGGTCCGAGCGCTCGCGCGGCTTGTCGGTGGGCCACAGACCGGCACCCGGGGCCATGCTGCTGACGTACAGCCGCGTCGAGACCTGGTCGGCGCGCAGGCCCAGCAGTTCGTAGTCGACTTCCCAGACGAAGCGCAGACCGCCGCTACCCGCCGCATCGGTATCGACCGCATTGGTCGGGCCGATCAGCGTCAGCACCGGCGCAGCCTGGATCGACAGCCCGCGGGTGTGGGTGGGGATGTCGATCGGCTGCAGGTTGATGCGCCGCGGATCGTCGGCCACCGGACGCCCGGTGTTGTTGTACAGGCTGGGCGGCTTGCCCGGGTCCGGCGCCTCGGCCGCGGGCACGCCCACGGCGAAGTCGGCCCAGGGGTGGTCCAGGCCGAAGCGGTTCCAGGTGATGTTGCTGAAAGCCGAACCCAGGCTTGGCGCCTTGGCGCGCTCCACCATCTTCGCGACGTCGTAGACAGCCACGTTGCCGGCACCGCGATAGCCGGCGTAGAGCTTCTGGCCGGTGGCATCCAGCACCACGTCTTCCAGGAAGCTCATCGGGATCGGCGAGGTGGCCGCCAGCAAGGTGCCGGGCTTGACGTTGGACGGCGCGTTGAAGATGCCGAGCTTGAAGGGATCGAAGACCACGCCGACCTTCGAGCCCACGTTGACCTTCTCTTCCAGCAGCACCGAGTCCATCGCGTCCATGTAATAGAGACGCGGGATGTACCAGTCGGCGACGAAGGCGTACTGCAGGTCGGGCGTGATCGTCACACCGCTGGCGTTGCGGATGTTCAGATCGATCTTGTTGCCCTTGGTGATGGTCACCGTCGGGTAATAGAAGTCGCCGGCCAGCACGTTCAGCGCCGGCTCGTTTGGCCGGCCGTCGTCGGTCTTGTTCAGCCGCAGGTCGATCTGCACCACGTCCAGCTTGAAGGCCAGCGGGTCGTTGTTCTTGATGACCAGCGTGCGCAGGCCCTCGTTCAGGTCCAGCCGTGAGGTGAGCAGCAGCTTGGTCGGGTCGGTGGTCGCAGCAAGGTGCCACGGCTCCTTGCCGACGGTGGTATGGCTGATCACCTGCCGCCACTTCTTGGCATTGGCGGCCGCCGACGTCTGCGGCCGGTCAGCCTCGTCGACGTTGATGACGTAGAGGAAGCCGGGGTCGCGCCCGCCCTGCACCCAGCTGCCCGGTCCGAACAGCGTGGTGTCGGGCACTGCCACGAACAGGCGCTTGCCGTCGGCGCTGACCGCGATGTCGTTGATGCGGCCCGAAGCGGGCGCGTAGACGTTCACGACATCGGCAATCTGATGGAAGCGGTTCGAGCCCGGCAGCAGGTCGATGACGTGCACCCGGCCCTGCGCGGCTGCGTACAGGTAGCGCTCCGAAGGATCGAGCGCCAGCGCGGTGACGCCGCCCGGGATCGAGATCCAGTCGCTGCCGCCCGGGGTGGTGCGCAGCTCGAGCGTAAAGGCGTCGATGATGGACACGCCCTTGCCGTGCGCCACGAACACGCGCGACAGGTCGTTGGTCGGCAAGGTGTCCAGGATCGATCCGGCGCCGGGAATCTTGATGGTCTTGACCCAGGGCTCCTTGATCACCGCACCGGTGGTCGGGTCGGTATACGGCGTCCAGCTGCTGGGATCACCCAGATCCACCGGCGGCTTCGGCGCGAAGGGCTCGAAGGGCCGGGTGGTGTCGATCACGTACACCTCGTCGGAGCGGCCGACGAAACCGTAGCCGGCCTTGTTGTCCACGCGCGCGGTGCCGGTGGAGGCCACCCAGGTCTGCAGACCGGTGGCGGTGTCCAGGCGCGGCCGCTCGACGACCACGTCCACCAGCCCCAGGAACACATCGGTCGGGACCTTGAGCTCGAACTTGCCGTCGGTGGCGCCCACCGCGGTGGCGAGGACGTCGGCGGGATCGGCATAGATGGTCTTGCCGTCGGGCGCGCGGAAGCCGATGCGCACGTCGGATACGCCGAAGCCGCTGCCCGGCACCACCACCTTCTGCGCTTCGACGAAGAGCCTGATTTCGCCCGGGGTCACGACCTTCGCGTCCAGCTTCGTCACGAAGGGCTTGTCCAGCTCGGCCGGGTCGGCAGGTACGGTGGGCACGGTTGCGCTGATCGCGATGGTGGCGCCATCCGGCGGAACATCCACCGACATCTGGTAGCCGGCCTTGTTCTGGCCCCACTGCCGCCACATCTGGATCTCGAGCTTCTGGCCGACGAAGGCCAGCACCGCCAGGCTGGCAATGCCTGCCGCCACACCGCCCAGCACGGCCGCGCCGATCAGGCTGCCACTGGCCGCCGCCATGCCCAGCGTCATCGAGGTGGCGACCATGATGCCGGTCAAAAAGCCGGCGTCGATGGTGATGATGCCCACCGGCTGCGCGGCACGGGCAATCAGCACCGAGCCACGGTTGGACAGGCCCGGGAACGGCGGCGAGGTGCTGCGCGCCACGCCGTCGGCGCCGACGATGCCCGAGTCGACCACCGTCCAGATGTCCTGCTCGGCGCCATCGGGCCCGGTCGGCAGGCGCATGCGCTGGAAGAAATAAACCGTCTCGCCGGCTGTGAAGTCACCGGCCACCGGCACGGCCACCTGCAGCGGGCCGCTGGAGTTGCCGCCCTGGATGTCCAGGTCGAAGGCGGCCAGGTACTTGAAGGTCTCGGTGCCATCGGGCGCGCGCGGCGTGGGCAGAGACAGCGCCGCCTCGGACACGGTCGTCACCGTGACGGTGGCATCACCCGCCAGCTGGCCCGGCCCGAAGGCCACGGTGACGCCCTCGGGATTGGCGACGATGCCGCCTTCGGCGCCGACCACGGCAACGCCCGTGGTGGTCATCGGCGGCTCGACCCGCACCTTGATCTGGTCCTCGGCATAGCCGTTGATCACGGTGATCGTCGTCTCGCCCGCGGTGCCACCCGTGATCAGCCCGTCGGCAGTAACCCCGGCAATGCCCGCATTGCCGGCGAAGTACCGCGTGCCGTCGGCGGCCCGGCTGATGAACACGTTGCCCGATTCGCCGCGCTTGACCACGGCCTGCCGGGTGCCGCCGTTGGGCAGGATGGCCACGCTGTCCGGATAGGCGTCGATGCCGAAGTAGTAGCCGATCAGGTCTTCCGGTGCACTCGGCTCGCCGGCGCCGACCACGGTGGCGGCCGACACGCCGCCGCGCCGCGCCACCAGCGCCGTGGCGCCGTTTTGCTGCAGCGTCAGAAGGCCCTGCGGCGACAGGCTGGCGATGCGTTCGTCCAGCACTTGCAGGTCCAGATAGTCCATCGGCAGCAGCACGTCCTGCTGGTCTGCGAACTGGCCTTCCACCACCACGACGAAACGATCGCCGATATCGCCCAACAGGCGGCGCTGCATGAAATCGATGCTCAGCAAAGGCGCATCGCTGACGGTGACCGACAGGTTGGCCTGGGGCGAGGCATTGAAGCCGTCGTCGGCCACCAGCTGCAGCGTGGCCGGGCCGGTGTAGCCGGTGTCGGGCCGGTAGTAGGCATAGCGGCCATCCGGCGTCAGGCTGGCCTGGCCGCTTTCGACACCGACGATGCGGAAGTAGACATCGTCGCCATCGGGGTCGCTGGCCACCTGACGCAGGTCGATCAGCACCCCCAGGTCTTCGTGCGTCAGCACCGTGGGCAACGTGGCCGCCAGCCGCGGGCCGGCGTTGACGACATAGCCGTAGTTGGCGAACAGCACCTGGCGATCGGCGCGGTCGGTGGCGCCGTCGCCGTTCAGGTCGAAGGTGGCGCCCGGCGCGGTGATGGCAGCGCTGTCCAGGCCATCGACCAGGCCGTCGGTATTGAGGTCGCCGGCCACGCCCAGGCTCAGCTGGTAGTCGCCGCTGCCTTGCAGCGCCAGCAGGTACAGGCCTTCGGCACGGATGGCATACAGCGCGGTCGTCGTGCCGCCACTGTTCAGCACCGACAGCGGCGTCAGCCCTTCGATTCGCGGCGTGGTGCCGCCGGTACTGGCCACGCGCAGGATCAACTGGCCGCCGGCGGTGCCCAGGATCTCGCTGGCGCGTACGCTGAAGCTGTAGAGCTCGTCGACACCGGCCACCGCGCTGCCACTGCGCGGCTGGGTGGCAAAGCTGCCGGCACCGCCCAGGTCGGCCACGATGCTGCGCACGGCGACACTGCCGTCGGCGGCATAGCTGATGGCCTGGCCGCCCAGGCCGATCTGCACCCGCGCGATCAGCCGCCCGCTCGCGTCGTAAGCGTAGCGGTAGCCCTCGCCCGTGCTCAGGTTGCGCATCGCGCTCAGCAGGCCCGCGGCATCGTACTGGTAGACCAGGCTGCTGCCGTCGGGCGCCACCACCCGGCTGATGCGGCCGTCGGCATCGCGCACGAACTGCAGCGTGGCGCCGGATTCGGCCGTGATGCCGTTGTCGCTGACGAACAGGCGCTGGCCGCCGGGCTGCTCGATCTGCTTGATGCCCTGCGTGGCATCGATGCGGTAGACCGTGCCGTCGGGCGCAGTGAGCGTGTAGTCGAAGCCGGGGTAGTTGCCGGCCAGCGGGTGGTAAGGCAGGCCGCTGACCGCGTCGAAGAAGCGCGCGCCGCTCTTCTGCAGCAGCGCGTCCACCGAATCCAGCGTCCAGCCGTGGTTGGCGTCGGCCGTCCAGGCCGGCTTGTAGAAGGTCAGCGTGCCGACGGTCTCGATGGTCGGTGTGAAGCTGAAACCGGCACGTTCACCGCTGGGCAGCGTCAGCCATAGCCGTGCGCCTTCGTCGAAAGCCTCGTACACGCCCAGGTGTTCGCGGCCGGACAGCGGCACGTCGGTCTCGATGCGGATGTCGCTGCCCGACAGACCCCAGCCCCAGCCGAAGGCGCCGGCGGTGCCGGCCTCCAGGCTGTCGTACTGGCGCAGCAGCGTGAAGCTGGTGCCGCCCAGGTTCACCGTCAGGTCGGCATCCTGGCGCTGGTAGGCGCCCCGCTTCGCGGCCGTGTCGATCTCGATGTCGGCGCGGGTGACGCTGGTGCGCCCGCCGATGTCGCGCGCCACCAGGCGCAATGTGTACAGTCCGTCGGAAAGCCGCTGCGCATCGAAGCTGGCCAGGGCGCCGTCCATCAGGCTTTCGCCGCTGGCCACGGTGGCCCAGTCGGTGCTGCCGCGGCGCGCGATCTCCAGCCGCCAGAAATCGAGGTTGGCATCGGCCACCTTGCCGAGCAGCTCGCTCACACCCGTCAAGCGCGCACCCTGAAGCGCCTCGGCCAGTTGCACGATCGGGGCCAGCTTATCGGCCGGGTCACGCACCTTCAACTGGGCCTGGCGCTCGCCGCTGCGGCCGTCGGCATCCACCGCCACGGCGCGCAGGTTGATCTTGCCCGGCTGGGTGGGGGTGATGGCCGCGCGGCCGTTGGCGTCCAGCGGCACCTCGGTGCCATCGACGAACAGGCGCAGGCTGTCGATGTCGGCAAAGCTGCTGGCCAGCGCGCTGACCAGCACCGTCTGGCCGGGCATCACCGCGAAGCTGGGCGTCAGCTCGATGCGCACCGAAGGCGGTGGCAGGTCCAGGCTGGCGCGCAGCACGATGTTCTGCTGCGCCACCGCCAGGCCATCATCGGCCAGCAGCGTGATCACGTATTCGCCAGCCTGGCCGGCGCCCGGCATCCAGCTGAACACCCCGGTATCGGCATCCAGCGTGGCACCTTCGGGCAGATCGAGCGCGCTGAACTTCAGCACCGTGCCGGCATCGGGGTCGCTGGCGGCCACCGTGAAGCTGTAGCGCTCGCCGATCAGGAACTGGCGGTTGCTCTCGTCCAGCGTCGGCGGGCGGTTGACGTTGGCGACCAGGATCTTCAGGTCGTAGTGCACCGGGATGCCGGACGGATCGGCCGCGGTCAGGCGCACGATGTGCTCGCCGGCCTGCTCGGCCGTCGGCGTCCAGACGAATTCGCCGCGGCTGGGCACGAACACCGCACCGGCCGGCATGCCCGCGGTGGCAGCCAGCGTGACCGGCTCGGCATCGGCATCGGCCACCACCACGCTGAAGCGCAGCTCGGCGCCTTCGCGCGCCAGCTGCGTGGTCACCGGCACGAAGACCGGCAGCTGGTTGGTGTTGGTGACCGTGAGCTGGATGGTCTCCAGGCTGGAGGCATCGCCGTCGGTGGCGGCGAAGGTGATGTCGTAGGTGCCGGCGCGGTTGAGCGCCGGGCGCCAGCTGAACAGGCCCGTCTCGCCGTCCAGCGTGGCGCCCGCCGGCAGGTTGACCGCCAGGTAGCTGAGCGCGTCGCCATCCAGGTCGATGCCGCGCAGCTGGAACTGCAGCAGCTCGCCCTCGGCCACCTGCTGGTCGCCCACCGGCACCAGCACCGGCGTGCTGTTGGCATCGCGCACGATGACGCGGAAGCTGCGGCTGGCCTGCTCGGCGCGCGCCGCATCGCCGTTGCCGCTGTCGCGCACGGTCACCTGCACGTCGTAGCTGCCACGGTCGGCCGCGGTGGGCGTCCAGCGCAGCATGGCCACGCCGTAGACATCGGTGGGTGTCAGCGTGGCGCCGGCCGGCAGGCCCGACAGGCTGTAGTTCAGCGTGTCCTGGTCCAGGTCGGATACCAGCACCGGCATCTGCAGCGGCTTGCCGGGGATGGCCACCACGTCGCCCAGGAAGCGCACTTGCGGCGGCTCGTTGGCGCTCTGCACGCTGACGATGAAGACATAGCTGGTGGAGCGCTTCTCGTCCGGGTTGCCGTCGCCATCGTCGGTGACGGTGACCTTGATCGCGTGGTCGCCGCGGTCGCCCACGCCCGGGTTCAGCGTGAAGCGGCCGGTGCCGTTGCCGTTGTCGGTGAAGTTGATGAAGGCCGGCAGCGGGAAGCCCGGCATCTCGCTGGCGGCCGTCAGCGTGCGGGCGTTGTTCTCGGCGTCCTCGGTACCGATGTCGAAGCCCAGGCTGCCGCCGCGCTGGACCACGACGTTCTCGATGGGCACCACCACCGGCGCGCGGTTGATGTTGCGCACCACGATCGGCACGGTGCTCACGGTGGTGGCCGGCGTGCCGGTACCGTCGCCGTCGTCCACCGCGGTCAGCGTGATGTTGTAGACCCCGGCCTGCAGGTGCGTGGGCGTCCAGCGCAGGTCCCAGGTGGTGGCATCGAAGGTGGCGCCGTCCGGCAGGCCGCTCGCGGTGACGCTGACCGTGCGGCGGAAGCTGCTGGTCTCGACCACGCGGCCATCGCTGGCGCGTTCGGCCGGCTCGTAGTAGGGGTTGTCGGGGTCGAAGGCGTAGGCCTTGATCCACAGCGGCTGGCTCTCGTAGATCTCCCAGCCATCGAAGGGGTCGAACACCGGCGCGGCGTTGGCGTTGAGCACGCGCAGCGCGATGTCGGTGGTGTAGCTGTACAGGCCGTCGTCCACCGTCAGCGGCACCACGTAGTCACCCGCCTGGGTGTAACCCGGCGTCCACTCGAGCACGCCGGTGACCGGGTTCAGCGTGGCGCCATAGGGCAGCGCGTTGGACGTGTAGCGCAGTTCGGCCGCCTCGTCGCCACGCGCGATCAGTTGCAGGCGCAGCCGATCGCCCTCGCTCAACACCCGGTCGGCCGGCTTGACCAGCTCGGGCCTGCGGTAGCCCGGCGTGACCAGCAGGCTGAAAGAGACGAAGGTGGTGTCCTTGCCGTCGCTGGCATAGATGCGCAGGTCGTTGTAGGTGCCGGCGCGGTCGAAGGCCGGCGTCCAGTTGAAGGTGCGCGACACTGCGTCGAAGCTGGCACCGGGCGGCAGGTTGTCGGCCCAGACGGTGAGCGCATCGCCGTCCTCGTCGGCCAGCAGCACGCTGAAGGCGATCGCCTCGCCCTCGCGGCCTTCGACCACCGTCGGCGCCGAGACGAACTCCGGCGCACGGTTGCCCTGTGCCACGTCGATGACGAAGCGCTGCAGCGTCAGCGCGCCGCGCGCGTCGAACACGCCGAAGGTCACCGCCTGCTCGGCCGGCGCGCCCACCGACGGCGTCCAGGTGGCCTGGCCGGTGTTGACATCGATGCGCATGCCCTCGGGGCCGCTGAGCAGCACGTAGAACACCGGGTGACCGTCCGGATCGCTGGCGCTGACCAGCGTCTCCCACGGCTCTCCGATGGTGGCCTGCAGCAGCGGGTCGGACTCGATGACCGGCGCGTTGTTCAGCTCGCTGGCGCCCAGCACGCCCACCGCGAAGTCCACCCGCTGCCGGCCCGGCGTGGCCACCGCCACGGTGCGGCCCACGGTGGCCTGGCCCGGCAGCAGCCGGCCGCCCG
>JAFLDH010000073.1 GCA_017302505.1 Burkholderiales bacterium | reverse complement strand
CAGCGCCGCCAGGCTGGCCTGCGGCGGCGGGTGGTGCAGCACCTGCAGCGCCTCGCGCAGGCTGGGCAGCCCTGGCGGCAGCAGCGTCGGCGGCAGCACCTCCTGCAAGGCCGCACGCTGCAGCGCCGAGGCGATGGCCTTGCGCAGGTAGGCCTGCGGCAGCTGTGCGCCGGCCGGGTACACCGGCGTCAGGGTCTGCGGCAGCGGGGCGCCGTCGGCCACTGCCTTGACGGCGGGGTGCACCATCTCGCGGCCGAAGAAGCCGATGCGCACCTCGC
The DNA here is from genome assembly GCA_017302505.1 of Burkholderiales bacterium. Taxonomy (GTDB): domain Bacteria; phylum Pseudomonadota; class Gammaproteobacteria; order Burkholderiales; family Burkholderiaceae_C; genus Rubrivivax. Next base: position 17,069 of record JAFLDH010000073.1, on the reverse strand, counting down.
CGCGAGCGCGCACCCGCGTGCCGGGTGCCATGGCCTTCTGCTGCGATGGATAGAAGTGCAGGAAGCGCAGCACCAGCTCCTCGCCCTGCTCGCGCAGCCGCACCACCAGCTGGCGGCGCGGCCGGGCTTCGATGCGGCAGTCGCTGACGGTGGCCTCCACCTGCGCGCTGACGCCGTCGCGCAGCTGCGACAGGGGCGTCAGCCGGGTTTCGTCCTCGTAGCGCAGCGGCAGGTGCAGCGCCAAGTCCAGGTCGCTGCGCAGGCCGAGCCGTTCCATGGCCCGTGCCGGCGCCGACGGCTTGGCGGCCGGCGGCGGGCCGGCCGGGGCGGTCGCGGTCGACTTCGGAATGGGGCCCCCAGGGAACGAGTTGCGCGCCGGGTTACTCTACAACCCGGTTCCGAACGACCGACGAGACCCCGTTGCTGACCGTTGCCGATTTCGACTATGCGCTGCCGCCCGAGCTGATCGCCCAGCATCCGGCCGCCGAGCGCAGCGCCTCGCGGCTTCTGGATGGTCGCGGCCGCGAGCCGCAGGACCGCCGCTTCGTCGAGCTGCCATCGCTGCTGCACGCGGGCGACCTGCTGGTGTTCAACGACACCCGGGTCATCAAGGCCCGGCTGTTCGGCGAGAAGGCCAGCGGCGGTGCCGTGCAGCTGCTGGTGGAGCGTGTGCTGCCGGGCCACGAGGTGCTGGCCCATCTGCGCGCCAGCAAGCCGCCGCGGCCGGGCAGCCTGCTGCGCCTGGCCGATGCCTTCGACGCCGAGGTGCTGGGCCGCGCCGGGCCGGATGACGCGCTGTACCACCTCCGCTTTCCCGACGACCCCTTCGCGCTGCTGCAGGCGCACGGGCATGTGCCGCTGCCACCGTACATCGACCATGCCGACGCGCCGGAGGACGAAGCGCGCTACCAGACGGTGTTTGCCGCCCGGCCCGGCGCGGTGGCGGCGCCGACCGCCGCGCTGCATTTCGACGAAGGCGTGCTGCAGGCGCTGCAGGCGCGGTGCGTGCAGCGCGCGGCGGTGACGCTGCACGTGGGCGCGGGCACCTTCCAGCCGGTGCGCAGCGAGACGCTGGAAGGCCACCGCATGCACAGCGAATGGTTCGAGGTCAGCGCGGCCACCGTGCAGGCCATCGAGGCCACGCGCGCGGCGGGCGGTCGCATCGTCGCGGTGGGCACCACCACGCTGCGCGCGCTGGAATCGGCCGCGCGCGGCGGCGCGCTGCATAGCGGCGCCGCGGAGACCGACCTGTTTATCACGCCGGGCTTCCCCTTCCGCGTGGTGGACCTGCTGATCACCAACTTCCACTTGCCGCGCAGCACGCTGATGATGCTGGTCAGCGCCTTCGCCGGCCATGCCCATGTGATGGCGCTGTACCGCCATGCGGTCGAGGCGCGCTACCGCTTCTTCAGCTACGGCGACGCGATGCTGCTGCAGCGCTGAGCCGGTGCCGCGCGGGGCGCGGCGACAATCGCGCGATGTTGAAGTTCGAGCTGCTGAAGACCGAAGACGCGGCGCGGCGCGGCCGCCTGACGCTGAACCACGGCGTGGTCGAGACGCCGGTGTTCATGCCGGTGGGCACCTATGGCACCGTCAAGGGCGTGATGCCGCAGGCGCTGCTGGACATGGGCGCGCAGATCATCCTGGGCAACACCTTCCACCTGTGGCTGCGGCCGGGGCTGGACGTGATGCGGCAGTTCGGCGGGCTGCACCGCTTCGAGGGCTGGCCGAAGCCTATGCTCACCGACAGTGGCGGCTTCCAGGTGTGGAGCCTGGGCGAGATGCGCAAGATCAGCGAAGAGGGCGTGAAGTTCGCGTCGCCGGTGAACGGCGACAAGCTGTTCCTGACGCCAGAGGTCAGCATGCAGATCCAGACGGTGCTGAACAGCGACATCGCGATGCAACTGGACGAGTGCACACCGTACCGCGTTGGCGACCGGCTGACCACCGAGGCCGAGGCACGGCGCTCGATGGAACTGAGCCTGCGCTGGGCGAAGCGCAGCCGCGACGAGTTCGAACGGCTGGGCAACCCGAACGCGCTGTTCGGCATCGTGCAGGGCGGCATGTACGAGCCGCTGCGCGAGGCCTCGGCGGCGGCGCTGGCCGAGATGGACCTGCCGGGCTATGCGATCGGCGGCGTCAGCGTCGGCGAGCCAAAGGACGAGATGCGCCGCATCATGGCGCACACGCCGCCGCACCTGCCGGCGCACAAGCCGCGCTACCTGATGGGCGTGGGCACGCCGGAGGATCTGGTGGAGGGCGTGGCCAGCGGCATCGACATGTTCGACTGCGTGATGCCCACGCGCAATGCGCGCAACGGCCACCTGTTCACCCGCTTCGGCGACCTGCGCATCCGCAATGCACGCTACAAGAGCGACGAGCGGCCGATCGACGAAAGCTGCACCTGCACCGCCTGCCGCGGATTCTCGCGGGCCTATCTGCACCACCTGGACCGCTGCGGCGAGATGCTCGGCCCGATGCTGGCCAGCATCCACAACTTGCATTACTACGTGAACCTGATGCGCGAGGCGCGCGAGGCGCTGGACGCGGGGGGCTTTGGCGACTTTGCGAATCGCTTCAGGCAGGAGCGCTCACGCGGCGTCGGTTGAAGCGGGCCTCACCAGAAGGCCCACTGCCCGGTGGCGACCACCCAGATGCCCAGCACGCCGTTGGTCACCGCGTGGGCGATCACGCAGGTCCAAAGCTTGCCGGTGCGCACGTACAGCCAGGCATAGGCCAGGCCGGCCAACGCGGCCGCCAGCCACAGCGGGTGCACCAGCACGAACAATGCGGTCGAGATCAGCACCGCGCGCAGGCCCACCTGACGCGGGTCGACGGTGGTGAAGCCCGGCCGTTGCAGCCATCGCATCAGGAAGGAGCGCCAGAACAGCTCTTCCATCACCGGGACCACCAGCGTCGCGCCGATCCAGCGCACTATCACCAGCGGCCAGTCGAGGGACCCGTCCGGGCGCAGCGGCCGGAAGCTGGCCGCAGCCTCGCCCAGCGTCATCCAGGGCGCATCCAGGTTGATCCACAGCACGAACACCAGCAGCCCGACGCCGACGGACAGCAGGGTCTCGACGAAGCCCGGTCCGGTGCCGCGGGCCAGTTCGCCGTACTCGCGCCACCAGGCGAGCAGCATGGCGCCGACGACAAGCACCGTCAGCCCGTAGATCCAGCGCGGGTCGATGCCCCACAGGCCGCCCTCGGGCAGCGCGCCGCGCAGCGCCAGCAGCACCATGAAGGCCAGGAAGGGCAGCGCCCGCAAGCGGGCTGCTCTGGACATCCGGAACATCATGGTCGTGTAGGCAACGGCAAGTGGGATCGGTAGCCGGCCGCAGTATCCCGGAGGGTGGCTCGGCGTGGAGCCGCGTGCGCGCGGCCGCGTGCGTTCGATCACGGCGCTGTGGGGCGCTTCAGACAGCCTGCTGTTCCAGCCCGTGCGTGGCGCGGTCGTATTGCGCCAGCTGCTGCTGCAACCAGGGCAAGGCCTCCTGCAGGCGGGCGTACAGGGTGTGCGGCGGGTTGATGACCAACACGCCGCTGCCGGCCAGGCCGAAGCCCTGCGTGTCCGTGGGCTGCACGCTCAGCCAGGCATGCAGCCAGCCGCGCGGCGCCAGCGCCTTCAACCCCTGCAGCATGGCCGCCGCCCCCGGCTTGCGCACGATCGGGTACCAGACCATGAAGACGCCCTGGGCAAAGCGGCGCAACCCCTCGCCCACCGTCTGCAGCACGTGGCCGTAGTCGCCTTGGCCTTCGTAGCTGGGGTCGATCAGCACCAGCGCGCGCCGGGTAGGCGGCGGCAGCAGCGCCTTCAGCCCGGCAAAACCGTCCTGCGTGCGCAGCTCGATGCCCCGCCTTCCCCCCAGCAGCGCCTGCAAGGCCTGCTGCTCGGCTGGGTGCAGCTCGAACAGACAGAGTTGGTCCTGCGGTCGCAATGCGGCCTGGGCCAGCCAGGGTGAGCCGGGATATTGGCGCAGCCTGCCGTCCGGGTTCAGCGCGCGCACCTGCTGCAGGTAGTCGGCCACGGCGGGCGGCGCGGCCGCGGCGTCCCACAGCCGCCCGATGCCCTGGTGGAACTCGCCCTTCTTCTGCGCTTCGGGCCCGTCCAGCGCATACAGGCCGGTGCCAGCATGGGTGTCGACCAGGCGCAGGCCCTTTTCCTTCTGCTGCAGATGCTGCAGCAGTTGCAGCAGCACGGTGTGCTTCAGCACATCGGCATGGTTGCCTGCGTGGAAGGCATGTCGGTAGGCCAGCATGACCGGCACTGTGCCATGCCGGCGCGGCGGCTCAGCGCGAAGGGCGTCGCGCCTCGAACAGCTCGCGCAGGTTCACCTCGCGCGGGCCTGGCACCAGCGCGGCCTCGTCGCCGGCGCTGACATGGCCGGGCTCGATCACGCTCAGGTAGGCGCCGCTGTAGGCCGACTGGTTCATCAGCTTGGCCGCCTGCGGGAAACCCATCACGTCGTTGAATTTGAAGCAGGGCATGCGCGGCTCGCTCACGGCCAAGGTGCAGTGCGGCAGACGCAGGAAATCGCCGACCCACATGTCGCCTTCCAGCAGGCCCTGCAGCGTCAGGTTCTCGCCCATCGAGCCATGCGGCAGCACGGCGTCCCAGGCGGCGACCCGGGCCTGCGCCCGCACCACCTGCCAGAAGGCATAGTGCTCATAAGGGTAGGCATAGACCGCCTTGCTCAGCCCCCCATGCACGCTCAGGTCGGCCTGCTCGTCGCCCTCCAGGCCCAGCGTGCGCACCGAAACGGGGCCCGTGACCGGCCGCTTGCCGATGGCCGTGCGCACCGGGCGGCCGGCGATCATCCGCAAGGAAGCGGTGGCGACATTGACGCTGAGCACTCGGATCATCGGGGTTCCATCGACGGGCGCGGCCCTGCCGACGGGCTGCCGGCAGGATTTGCTGCACTGCAGCATAACACTGTGCGGCCTTTTAGCACGCTGACAGTCAAAACTGCTTTTCCCGTGACGCAGGGCCTTTTTGCCTGTCCCCTGAGCCTGAGTGGTTACCGCGCGGTTCCATTGTGGCGACAATCGGCACCCTTCGCGCGCCATGCCGCGCGCCCGCGCCCTGCCGCGCGAGCCACCGAATTCTTTGTTCGACGATTGGAGTTCCGATGAATCATCCCTCGATGCAAGGCCAGCGGCTGAACGTGCCCGCCTATGTCAAGCATGCTGGCCTGGTGGCCTGGGTTGCGGAGATTGCCGCGCTGACCGAGCCGGACGACATCTACTGGTGCGACGGCTCGCAGGAGGAATACGACCGGCTGTGCGCCGGCCTGGTGGCCAGCGGCGTGTTCAAGAAGCTGAACCCGGCCAAGCGCGCGAACAGCTTTCTGGCCTGCAGCGACCCGAGCGACGTGGCCCGCGTCGAGGACCGCACCTTCATCTGCACCGAGCGCCAGGAAGACGCCGGCCCCACCAACCACTGGGTGGCCCCGGCCGAGATGCGCGCGCTGCTGCAGACCGGCAAGGCCGACGGCACGCCGGGCCTGTTCAAGGGTTCGATGCGCGGCCGCACGATGTACGTGGTGCCCTTCTCGATGGGCCCGCTGGGCTCGCACATCTCGCACATCGGGGTGGAGCTATCCGACAGCGCCTACGTGGCGGTGAACATGCGCATGATGACGCGCATGGGCAAGGCGGTGATCGACCTGCTGGGCACCGACGGCCACTTCGTGCCCTGCGTGCACAGCGTGGGCGCGCCGCTGCAGCCGGGACAGGCCGACGTGCGCTGGCCCTGCAACCCCACCAAGTACATCGTGCACTACCCGGCCACGCAGGAGATCTGGAGCTACGGCTCGGGCTACGGCGGCAATGCGCTGCTGGGCAAGAAGTGCTTCGCGCTGCGCATCGCCTCGACCATGGGCCGCGCCCAGGGCTGGCTGGCCGAGCACATGCTGATCCTGGGCGTGACCTCGCCGCAGGGCAAGAAGTACCACGTCGCCGCCGCCTTCCCCAGCGCCTGCGGCAAGACCAACTTCTCGATGCTGGTGCCGCCGGCCGGCTACGAAGGCTGGAAGGTCACCACCGTCGGCGAGGACATCGCCTGGATCAAGCCCGGCAAGGACGGCCGGCTGTACGCCATCAACCCCGAGGCCGGCTACTTCGGTGTCGCCCCGGGCACCAACGAAGCCACCAACCCCAACTGCCTGAAGATGCTCGACCGGGACGTCATCTTCACCAACGTTGCGCTGACCGACGATGGCGATGTCTGGTGGGAAGGCCTGACCGACACCCCGCCGGCGCACCTGATCGATTGGCAGGGCAAGGACTGGACGCCGCAGATCGCCAAGGACACTGGCGCCAAGGCCGCGCATCCGAACTCGCGCTTCACCGTCTCGTCCACCGCCAACCCGGTGCTGGACCCCGAGTGGGACAACCCGGACGGTGTGCCGATCGATGCCTTCCTGTTTGGCGGCCGCCGCTCGACCACCGTGCCGCTCGTGACCGAGGCGCGTAACTGGACCGAAGGCGTCTACATGGCCTCCACCATGGGCAGCGAGACCACCGCGGCCATCGCCGGCCAGGTGGGCGTGGTGCGCCGCGACCCGTTCGCGATGATCGCCTTTGCCGGCTACAACATGTCCGACTACTTCCAGCACTGGCTGGACGTGGGCAGCAAGCTGGCCCAGGGCAATGCCAAGCTGCCGCGCATTTACTGCGTCAACTGGTTCCGCAAGGGCCCGGACGGCAAGTTCATCTGGCCGGGCTATGGCGAGAACATGCGCGTGCTGGAATGGGTGGTGGGCCGCATCGAGGGCAAGGCGCAGGGCGCCGAGAACGCCTTCGGTATCAGCCCGCGCTATGAAGACCTGAACTGGAACGGCCTGAACTTCAGCAAGGAGCAGTTCGCGCGCATCATCGGCATGGACCATGCGGACTGGCAGCAGGAGCTGAAGCTTCACGAAGAGCTGTTCACCAAGCTGGCCTACCACCTGCCGGCCGAGCTGGGCGCCACCAAGCAGCGCATCGCCGAGAAGCTGGCGGCCTGAACCCGCGGCGCCGGAGGCAGCCCGCGCGGTGAAGCTGCAGCTGCTGTCCGACCTGCACCTCGAGACCGAGGCCTTCGACCCGCAGCCGGCGCCCGGCGCCGAGCTGCTGGTGCTGGCCGGCGACATCGACGCCAGCTGGGCCGGCTTCGAGCGCTTCGCAGGCTGGCCAGTGCCAGTGCTGTTCGTAGCCGGCAACCATGAGTTCGATGGCCGCGATCTGGGCGAAGCCTGGGCCGGGTTGCGTGCGCTGTGTACACGCTTGGGCTGGCAAATGCTGGAGCGCGAAAGCCGCGTCCTGAACGACCGGCAGGGCCAGCGGGTGCGCTTCGTCGGCACCGTGCGCTGGAGCGATTTCGATCTATTCGGACCTGAGCGCCGCGACGTTTGCATGCGAGCGGCCGCTTACTTCATGAAGCTGATGCAGACTCGCCGACAAGGCAACCCCTTCGATCCGGAGGGCGTGCGGCAAGAGGCGCTGGCCTGCCGCGATTGGTTGGCCGCCGAGCTGCAGCAGTCACCGCTGGGTCGCTGGGACAAGACTGTAGTAATCACACACTTTGCTCCCAGCTTCCGCAGCGCCGATCCGCGTTTCGGCTCGCAGCCGGGCACGGCCAGCTTTTGCAATGCCGACGATGACCTGCTGCCACGAGCCGATCTGTGGTTGCACGGCCATCTGCACTGTCGGCATGACTACACCGTGCAGCGCATGGGCCGACTGCCCACGCGGGTGGTCTGCCAGGCTCGAGGCCTGGCCAAGAAGGGCGAGACCGAGGGCTACGAGCCCTGCAAGATCATCGAAGTCTGAACCGCGTACACCGATTCAGGTGCGGGCGGCCAGGCCGTCCAGGCAGGTGGTCAGCACCCAGTCGACGATCTGCTCGTCGCTGTGCTGGCCGCCGGCCTTCAGGAAGCCGACCACGGGGTCGCAGGCACGGGCGTACAAGGTATACAGGATGACCTCGGGGGGCAGCTGGCTGGTCAGGCTGCCGTCCTGCTGCGCCTGCACGATCCACTGGCCCAGACGCTCGCTGACTTCCATCACCAGGTTCACATAGGCCTTGTCCTCGATCAGCGTGCCACGCAGGCTCGAGTTCTGCGACGGCAGCGAGGGCATCTCGCCGGCCAGCTGCGTCTGCAGCGTCCAGCGCGTCACCTCACGCAGGCAATCGAAGGCGCTGGCGCTCGGACGGGCCGCCTGGGCTTCGATGACCTGCAACGCCCGCTCCAGCACCCGCACCATGGCCGCCGCGGCCAATGCTTCCTTCGATGCAAAGTGTTTGTACAGGCTGGCCTTGGCAATGCCGACATCGGCCGCCACCTCGTCGACCGTCATGGCATCGAAGCCTTTTTCGGCCAGCAGCCGGTTCACCGACTGCACGATCGCGTCCTCGCGTACGCGCAGCACCTGTTCACGGAAGGAAAGACGGGCCATGCCTCATTGTATACGCGGCGAGTGAATTTTGAACTGCCCAGTCACAAAAGGACGTTCATGTATAGCCGCGTTTGCGCTTCTGCGGGCCTGGCGCGAGGCCGGGCATGGCTTGAGCTTTGTCGGTTGGCGTCGCGGGGGGCGCCTTGTCGGGCTCCAGCGACAGCTCCAAGCCGAATGCCGTGCCCACGTCGGCGGCGTCGAGTTCGTCCGGTGCAGGTTGGGGTCGAGCCCACCCGAAGAACCTGCCAATGCTGCGTTTGCCGTCCATGCCTGATGCCCCCGTTCGCCCCTGCGCGAGTCTGAGCCGGGCAACCAAGAACCGATCGTTCGATCAGCGCCCCATGCCGCGCCCAGTTTGCGCAAGGGGCCGCGATCCGCGCGTTTGACGATGCCTTGGCTGGGCCCGTTGCCTAGGATCCGCCGCAGTGAAAAAGACAGGCGGGAAGGGCATGAGGCGATGCGCTACGCGCTAATGCAGTTGCTGACCTGGGGCACGGTCGCCGGCGCAGTGGGCAGCGCGCTGTGGCTGGCGACGCTGGACGAAGGGCCGTCGGCTTTGTCCGCCGCAGGGGCTACCCCGGCGGGCTGGCGTGCGACGGCCCTGAATAGCCAGGCGATGCAGCCGCAAGCACTGCCGGGTGGGCTGGCCGATGCAGCCAGCGCACCGCTGCGCCGCCGTTGAAGGCTCAGCGCCGCCGAGGTGGTGACTGTGTTGCCGCTCGGGGGCGCGTCACATCGGCCAGCAGCATCACGCTGCGCACCAGGTCCTGCACCGCTTCGGCCAGGTCGGCTGGCGGCTCCAGGGTGTCGATCACTTCCTGCAGCGCGTCGGCGTCTTCCAGGTCGTCGGCGTCGAAATGCAGGTAGATCAGAGCCAGCGGCTCCAGCAACTGCGGGTCGCCGATCTGCATCAGGCCGGGAAACCGATCCAGTGCCGCCGCAAACCCGGCCACCCAGGGCAGCACGCATTCGGACGGTGACGCCGCCTCATCCAGTTCGAACACCCAGGGGTCGAACCAGTCTCTTTCGGCTATGGCGCTGCGCAGCGTTGCATGGCGCTGCAGCACGGCTGCATGAAGCCGCTTCGCATCGAAACCCGCCGGCAGGGCGCGGCCGTCGATGTCGGTGACCCAGCGCAGCCACTGCGCGGGCTGCACGACGGTGGGTTGAAGCAGAACCCCGCACAGGAAACCGTCCAGCGCACTGACGTCCAATGGCGCACAAGGTGGCGGCACGCTGTCCAGCAAGCCTTGCAGTGACAGCCAGGGTGCTTCTGCTTCGGTCTCGGCTGCGGACGGCGGGTGGCGGGCGCGGTTCATGCCGCATTGTGGCGCGCTGCGCCACCGAGTACGTTCGGGCGCATTCATTCCGCTTCAGGTTAGGGATAGCCGGTCGTCATCGCGGTGCCTACAGTCGATCCCACTTGCTGTCACACACTACTGGTTCGCGCGCAAAGCGCAGCAGGTACTGCCCATTCTCTAGAGGCAGGCCTGTAACGATCCCAACGACGTCCTTTCATTAGGACTTCTCAAGCCCGCCGGTCACCCGGCGGGCTTCTTTTCTTGGGCAGCCCGAAGGCCGCGGCTAGACTGCCCGCATGAGCGAAGCCCGCTATGCCTGGGTGGTCGTCTGGGCCACCTTCTTCGCTTTGGCGACGATCTTCGGCGTTTCGTACTCCTTCGCCGCCTTTTTTGCGTCCTTCGCGGGCGAGTTTGCGGCTCAGCGCGCCGATGTCTCGCTCGTCTTCGGTCTTTCGGGCGGGGTCTACTTTGTCTTCGGCGCGGGCGCCGGCATGTTGGCCGACCGATTCGGGCCACGAGCGGTCACCAGCGCCGGCATGCTGCTGATCGCCGCCGGGTTGTTGCTGTGCAGCTTTGCGCAATCGATGGCGACGGTCTACGCCGCCTACGGGGTGGGCATCGGTCTGGGCATTGCATTGGTGTACACGCCGGCCATTGCCTGTGTGCAGCCCTGGTTCACGCAGCGGCGCGGGCTGGCGGCCGGCTTGGCCAGCGCTGGCATCGGTGCCGGCACCGTGGCGGTGCCGCTCCTGGCGGCGGCGGCCATTGCCTGGCTGGAATGGCGCGCTGCCATGCGCCTGCTGGCGCTGGCGGTGGCGGTGTTGGGCCTGTGCGCCACCGGCTTGCTGCGGCGGGCGCCGGCAGCCACCGCGCCGGCGGGTGGCCGGATACCGGGCCTGAGCCTGGGCGAGGCACTGCGCGATCGGCGCTTCTGGTGGCTGTACCTGAGCATCGTGCTGGCCGCGCCCAGCATGTTCATCCCCTTTGCCCATGTCTCGGCGGCCGCACGCGACCAGGGCATCGACGTGGCGCGGGCCGTAGGGCTGGTGGGGCTGATCGGCATCGGCAGCCTGGTGGGCCGCTTCGTCATCGGCGCGCTCGCCGACCGGCTGGGGCGCCTGCGCACACTGCTGCTGATGCAGTTGTCGCTGGGCCTGGCCTTCCTGGCGTGGCTGATGGCCGGTGGCTACGGGGTGCTGGCCTTCTTCGCGCTGTGGTTCGGGCTCAGCTACGGCGGCATCGTTTCGCTGCTGCCGGCGATCAGCATGGACCTGTTCGGCGCCCGGGCGGTGGCGGGCATCATCGGCACGCTGTACACGGGCGCAGCGCTCGGCAACCTACTGGGGCCGGTGCTGGCCGGCGCGGTGTTCGACCGGGCCGGCAGCTACCTGCCGGTGCTGTGGGGCTGCATGGCTCTGTCCGCGCTGGCGGCAGCGGCTTCGGCCCGGCTGCTGGCCTGGCAGCGGCCAGGCTACTGAACTAGGGCCTGTTCACACTACCGCAAGGGGTCGCGAAGGCCCGCCGCCACGGGCCAGTCTAGGCGCAGTGCGCCGCCCGCACTGACGTGCGGGCAAGCGCTGCAACGACGAGTGGCCCGTGGCGGCGGGCCTTCCCGAAGGGTTGTGGCCAGAAATGCCGCATGCGGCGTTGCAATTCCTCGCCGGGTGTCCAACCCGGCTGCGGTTTACGCCTTGCCTGCGGCATTTCTGATCCACAACGCGACCCCTTGCGGTAGTGTGAACAGGCCCTAGAAGGTGTACCCGACGGCCAGCACGCCGGCCACGGGCGTGTCTTCGTTGACGATCGGGCTGCGCTTCACGTTGCCTTGCAGCGCGCGAACCGTTACCGCGGCGGTCAGGCTCCAGTGCGGGGTGAAGAAGTAGGTGAGCGAGGCATTGCCGCGCACGTCGCGCCAGCCGGCACCGGGCGTGTAGACGGCATAGCCGCTGGCGGCCGACTGCGCCGGCGTCACGCCGTAGAAGGCCTGCATGTACTTGCTGTTCACCCAGGTGGCGGCCATGCCCAGGCCCAGGCGCCACTGCGGCGCGATCTGCGATGACCAGCCCAGCCCCACGTCGGTCTGCGAGCCATCCCTGTCGTTGCCGGCGCCGTAGCGGAACGAGGTGGTCAGGAACCACTCGTCGTTGATGAAGTAGTTGAAGAAGCCACCGAATTCGGGCCGCAGGTCGATGTCGCCCATGCCGGCCAGCGCGGTGGCATCGCTCTCGTCGCGGCCCAGATCCAGCGTCACGCGCAGGCCGTACTGCATGTTGGCGGGCGAGGCGAACTTGTAGCCCACGCCGTTGTCGGTGCCGGCGAACCAGCCGTTCTTCCACTGGTAGCTCAACGCCGGCAGCACCAGCGTCTTGCGCTCGTCGGAGCCCAGGTACTCGTGGCCGGCCACCACCGCCGCGCCGACCAGGCCCTGGCCATCGCCCAGCGGCACCGCGTACAAACGCACCGCGTCGAAGGCCTGGGCCTGGGCGCCGCCGGACACCACGGCTAGGGTGAGTGCCAACGCGGCATGGCGGGGCAAGAAGGAAGGAATGCGCATGGTCGATGCCGGGGACGCCGCCAGTCGCGGCGGCGCGGATGCTACTTGGCGAACAGTTGCCCCGGGTCGGCGAAGGCCTTGAACTCCAGCGCGTTGCCGCAGGGGTCCAGCAGGAACATCGTCGCCTGCTCGCCCACCTGGCCCTGGAAGCGCACGTGCGGCTCGATGACGAAGCGCGTGCCGGCCGCGCGCAGCCGATCGGCCAATGCCTGCCACTCGTCCATCGACAGCACCAGACCGAAGTGGCGCACTGGCACGTCGTCGCCATCGACCTGGCCGGTCCGCCGATGGCCGGCCTCATCGGGCGCCAGGTGGGCCACGATCTGATGCCCCTGCAGGTCGAAATCCACCCAGGTGTCGGACGAGCGGCCCTCCGGGCAGCCGAGCAGGCCGCCATAGAAGGCGCGGGCCTTGTCCAGCGAGGTGACCGGAAAGGCCAGATGGAAGGGGTGCTTGACGCTCATGGGGCAGCCGGCGGGATGCGGGGCCGCCATTGTCGCAAGCTCTTCAGGCCGCGGGCTTGCGGGTGGCCAGCCAGATGGCTGGCAGGATCAGCAGCGCGCCCACCGCGTGATACCAGCGTGGCGGCTCGCCAAGCAGCCCCCAGGAGGTGAACGCCGCATACACCGGCGCCAGGTACATCACCAGCGACGAGCGCGAGGCGCCAAGCTCGCGCAGCATGTATCCGTAGGCCTGGTAGGAGAAGAAGCCCGGCAGCAGCCCGGCCAGCACGATCAACAGCAGCGCCTTCAGACCCGGCGCTGGCCCTGGCTGGACGATGGCTTCCAGCGCCGTGAAGGGCAGCAGCACCAGCAGCCCGCCGAAGGTGATGGCCGCCAACCGCGGCGTCGGCCCCAATGCCGAGGGCCAGCGCTGCAGCAGCACGGTGTAGGCCACCCAGGACATCGCGGCCACCAGGATCCACAGATCGCCTACCGTGAAGCGCACGGCCAGCAGGTTGCCGGGCTCGCCCTTTGCGATGACGAAGAGCACGCCGCACAGCGCCAGCCCCATGCCCACGCGCTGCCAGGCCGACAGACGCTCATGCAGCAGCCGGGCCGACGCGAAGGCGATGGCCACCGGCGTGGCCGCATAGATCAGCCCGATATTGATGGCGCTGGTGGTTTGCGCCCCCTGGTAGACGAAGGCGCCGCAGATCCACATGCCCAGCGCGCCCAGCAGCAGCATCTGCTTCCACTCGTGCTTCCAGCGGGGAAATTCTTGGACCAGCGCGCCGGCCGACAGCGGCAGCAGCAGCGCCAGCGCCAGCGTCCAGCGGCCCAGCGCCAGCAGGTGCGGCGCGATCACGCCGTCGGAGGCGCGCGCGATGATGTAGTTGGACGACCACAGTGCCGGGGTGATCCACAGCAGCCCTTGGGCGATTCGCTGGCGTCGGAGTGCTTGCAAGAGGCGATGTGGCGGGAATGTCGGTCGCGCGCATGGTAGGAGCAAAATCCGCCCCCGCCCGCAATCGACCCCGAGGTGCCTGCTTGAAGCTGAAGATGGCCGAGAACTCGCTGTTCGCGATCCTGCTGCGCAAGCCGTGGTGGATCAGCGTGGCCATCGCTGCAGTGGTCTCGCTGCTGGCGCGTGCGCTGCTGCCGGCAGACTTGGCAGTGGCTGGCATGCTGGGCAGCTTCCCCTTCGTGGTCATTGCCGCCATGGCCGCCTGGCGACAACGCAATGCGCCCAATGCCGCGCAGCGCGAGCAGCTGCTGCAGCGGCTGCAGGCGATGAATGCCCGCGAGTTCGCGGCCCTGGTCGAAGCAGCCTGGCGCAGCCAGGGCTTCGAGGTGCGGCCGCTGAAGGGCGGCGGCGCCGACCTGGCGCTGGACAAGGGCGGCCAGCTCACGCTGATGAGCCTGCGTCGCTGGAAAGCGGCCAGCACCGGCGTAGAGCCGCTGCGCGAGCTGCAGGCCGCACGCGAGCAGCAGCAGGCCGATGCCGCGATCTACCTCGCCGGCGGCGAGGTCAGCGACAAGGCGCGCAGCTATGCCCGCGAGGCCGGCCTGCGGCTGATCGATGCGCCCGAGCTGCTGCAGCTGCTGCATGCCAGCGGCGTGCTGCGCAAGGCCTGACGTGCGGCGCGGCTAGCATGCAGGCCATGCAAAACGCTCCCAAGGTGGCCCTGGTCACCGGCGCCGCGCGCGGCATCGGCCTGGCCACGGCGCAGTGGTTCCTGCAGCACGGGCATGCGGTGGCGCTGCTCGACATCGACGCCGGCACGCTGCACCCCGCGGTGGCCGCGCTGGCGCAGCCCGAGCGCACGCTGGCGCTGCATGCCGACGTGCGCGACCCGGCTCAGGTGGCCGCTGCCGTGGCCGCCGTCGAGGCGCGCTTCGGCCGGCTGGACGTGCTGGTCAACAACGCCGGCATCGCCGTCTTCAAGCCGCTGCGGGACACCACCTTCGCCGAATGGCGCGACGTGATGGCCACCAACCTGGATGGCGCCTTCCTGTGCACCCAGGCGGCTGCCCCGCTGATGCTGAAGCACGGCGGCGGCGCGGTGGTCAACATCGCCTCGATCTCCGGCCTGCGCGCCAGCACGCTGCGCGTGGCCTACGGCACCAGCAAGGCGGCGCTGATCCACCTGACCAAGCAGCAGGCAGCCGAGCTGGGCGACGTGGGCATCCGCGTCAATGCCATCGCCCCCGGGCCGGTGGACACTGCAATGGCCAAGCTGGTTCACAGTGCCGAAATCCGCCGCGACTACCACGACAGCATCCCGCTGGGCCGCTACGGCACGCCGGAAGAGATCGCCGCCGGCATCGGCTTCCTGTGCAGCGACGCCGCCAGCTACATCAACGGCCAATGCCTGGCCGTCGACGGCGGCTTCGATGCCGTGGGTATCGGCCTGCCCAGCTTGCGCGCTGCTCGCGGCGCGGCCTAGACTGACCTTTCACCCTCACGCACGGAGCACATCATGGGCGCACCCGAAGCCTTCACCGCCACCACCGACGTCGGCCACTACATCGGCGGCCGTACCGTGCCCGGCGCCAGCGGCCGGCAACAGCCGGTCTACAACCCCAGCACCGGCAAGGTGGCGCGCCAGGTGGCGCTGGCCTCGGTGGAGGAAGTCAATGCGGCGGTGGCCAGCGCGAAGGCCGCCTTCCCGGCCTGGGCCGAGATGCCGCCGATCCGCCGCGCGCGCGTGATGAACGCCTTCCTGCAGCTGCTGATGCAGCACCGCGACACGCTGGCGGCGATGATCAGCGCCGAGCACGGCAAGGTGTTCACCGACGCGCAGGGCGAGGTCACGCGCGGCATCGACATCGTCGAGTTCGCCTGCGGCATCCCGCAGCTGCTGAAGGGCGACTACACCGAGCAGGTGTCCACCGGCATCGACAACTGGACGATGCGCCAGCCGCTGGGCGTGGTGGCCGGCATCACGCCCTTCAACTTCCCGTGCATGGTGCCGCTGTGGATGTTCCCGGTGGCGCTGGCCTGCGGCAACGCCTTCATCCTGAAGCCCAGCGAGCGCGACCCCAGCCCCAGCCTGTTCATGGCCGATCTGCTGAAGCAGGCCGGCCTGCCCGACGGCGTGTTCAACGTGGTGCAGGGCGACAAGGTGGCGGTGGACGCGCTGCTGACGCACCCCGACGTCAAGGCCCTGAGCTTCGTCGGCAGCACGCCGATCGCGCAATATATCTACGAGACCGGCGCGCACCACGGCAAGCGCGTGCAGGCGCTGGGCGGCGCCAAGAACCACATGGTGGTGATGCCCGATGCCGACATCGAGCAGGCGGTGGACGGCCTGATCGGCGCCGGTTACGGCAGTGCCGGCGAGCGCTGCATGGCGATTTCGGTGGCGGTGCTGGTCGGCGACATCGGCGACAAGATCGTGCCGAAGCTGGCCGAGCGCGCCAAGGCGCTGAAGATCCGCAGCCCGATGGACCTGGAAGCCGAGATGGGCCCGATCGTCACGAAGCAGGCGCGCGACCGCATCGAGGGCTACATCGGCATCGGCGTGCAGGAAGGCGCGAAGCTCGTCGTCGATGGCCGCGGCCACAAGGTGCCGGGCCTGGAGGGCGGCTTCTTCACCGGCGGCACGCTGTTCGATCACGTGACGCCTGCGATGCGCATCTACAAGGAAGAGATCTTCGGCCCGGTACTGGCCTGTGTGCGCGTGAAGGACATGGCCGAGGCGGTGCAACTGGTCAACGAGCACGAATTCGGCAACGGCGTGGCCTGCTACACCAGCGACGGCCACGTGGCGCGCGAATTCGCGCGCCGCGTGCAGATCGGCATGGTGGGCATCAACGTGCCGATCCCGGTGCCGATGGCCTGGCACGGCTTCGGCGGCTGGAAGCGCAGCCTGTTCGGCGACATGCATGCCTACGGCGAGGAAGGCGTGCGCTTCTACACCCGGCAGAAGAGCGTGATGCAGCGCTGGCCCGAGACGATTGCCAAGGGCGCCGAGTTCGTGATGCCGACGGCCAAGTAGCCGCCGGCATCCGCCTCAGCTGATCAGCAGCTTGGCCAGCACCTTCGGCTGGCCGGCTGCATCGGCGCGCAGCACCAGCCCTTCGCCGGACGTGGTGGACGTCTCCACCAGCCGGTTCAGCACGAACTGGTGCGTCACCCAGACCTCGAAGCGCGGCCGCGCGGCCGTGGCCGCCACCAGCGCCTGACGCAGCGCCTGCAGCGATTCGGCATTGGTGGTCTCGGCCGCGCCGTGCGGCGAGCCCAGCGCGGCCCACGGCTCAGCGCTGCCGAAGGCCAGCGTGGCCGTGTCCAGGCAGCGGCACCACGGGCTGGAGCGCACTTGCGCAGGC
>JAFLDH010000072.1 GCA_017302505.1 Burkholderiales bacterium | reverse complement strand
GCGACCTGCACTTCGCGCCGGCGCGGCTCGGCGCGCGTTGTCAGCGACGCGATCAGCGTGCGCGCCTCGGCCGCGATGGCCTCGACCGCGCGCTCGAAGGCGGCCTCGTTGGCCTGCGAGGGCACGTTGAAGCCGCTGAGCTTGCGCACGAACTGCAGCGCCGCGTCGCGGATCTCCAGCTCGGTGCCCGGCGGCTCGAAGTTGAACAGCGTGCGGATGTTGCGGCACATGGCGGTCTCCTATAGCGCCCCGGGCAGCGGCGTGGCGTCGTACAGCGTCATCGCCGGCGGCGCCGTGGCCAGCGCCGCCATCGCCTTGACGAACTGCCGCGACGCCGGCACGCGGAAGTGCGCCTGCAGCGCCGTGTTGTCGGCCCAGCGCTCGACGAACACCAGCCGCTCCGGATGCTCATGGCTGCGGTGCACGCCGTGTTCCAGGCAGCCGGGCTCCGCGCGCGAGCGCTCCACGTGCTCCTGGCTGAGCTGCAGGGCCTGCGCCAGATGCTCCGGCCGGATGTCGACACTGCCCAGGACGAGGATCATCGCGGTGTCTCCCGTTCAGGCGCCCAGCGCGCCGCGCAGCCCGGCCAGCACCGCATCGGGGGCCTCGGCCAGCATGTGGTGGCCGGCCGGCACGGTGACGACCCTGGCCTTCAGCGCCGTGGCCAGTTCCTTGGTCGCCTTGGGCGGCGTCATCTGGTCGCGCGCGCCGACGATCAGCGTGGCCGGGCACTGCACTTTGGCCATCGCCTCGGCGCCGCCGGCATAGGCATCGCACAGCTTGAAGTCATGCTCGAACAGGTTGATGTCGGCCGACAGCGCCTGCTGGTTGCGCATCAGCGCGCGGTTGCTGCCGTGCACCCACATGCCGGGGCCGGGGTAGCTGGGCTTGCTGGCCGGCGTGCTGATCGACAGCGCGTTGACCATGTCGATGGCCTTCAACGGTGTCTCGCGCGCGGTGTTCAGCAAGGCGTCGCTGACCTTCATCGGGTAGGCCGTGCCCAGCAGCACCAGCCGCGACACGCGCTCGGGCGCGCGCGCCGCGGCTTCCAGCGCGATCAGCGTGCCCATGCTGTGGCCCACCAGCGTGGCCTGCGGCACGCCGGCCGCGCTCATCAGCGCCAGCGTCCAGTCGGCCAGCGCCTGCACGCTGGGCAGCGGCGGGCCTTCGCTGCGGCCATGGCCGGGCTGGTTCACGGCCAGCACGCCGTAGCCATGGTGCGCGCACCAGCGCGCCAGCAGCGTCCAGCCGCTGTGGTCGTGCATGGCGCCGTGGATGAAGACCACGCAGGGCAGGCCAGCGTCGAAGGGCTTGCCGCCCGTGTAGGCATAGGCCTGGCGTCCGTCGACTTGGAACTTCATGCTGCCTTCTCCGCGGTGCGCAGCGCGCGCTTCAGGTCGTCGATCAGGTCGTCGGCATCCTCCAGGCCGATGCTCAGCCGGATGGTGCCCGGGCCAATGCCCGCCTGGCGCAGCGCCGCATCGTCCATTCGGAAGTGCGTGGTGCTGGCCGGGTGGATCACCAGGCTGCGGCAGTCGCCCACGTTGGCCAGGTGGCTGAAGAGCTTCAGCGCCTCGATGAAGGCCACGCCCTGCTGGCGGCTGCCCTTCAGGTCGAAGCTGAACACCGCGCCGCAGCCGCGCGGCAGCAGCTGTTTCGCCAGCGCCTGGCTGGGGTGACCGTCCAGCTCCGGATAGCCGACTCCGGCCACCATCGGATGGCGGGCCAGAAACTGCACCACCTTGCGCGTGTTGGCGACGTGCCGCTCCATGCGCAGCGGCAGCGTCTCGATGCCTTGCAGGATCAGCCAGGCGGTGTGCGGGCTCATGCAGGCGCCGAAGTCGCGCAGCCCTTCGCGCCGCGCGCGCAGCAGGAAGCCGCCGACGCTGCTTTCCTCGCTGAACACCATGCCGTGGAAGCCCTCGTAGGGCTGGCTCAGTTCGGGGAAGCGGCCCGATCGGTCCCAGTCGAAGCGGCCGCTGTCCACCAGCAGCCCGCCCACCACCGTGCCGTGGCCGCACAGGAACTTGGTGGCCGAGTGGTAGACCAGGTCTGCGCCGTGGTCGATGGGCTTCATCAGCCACGGCGTGGTGAAGGTTGAGTCCACCAGCAGCGGCAGCCCGGCGTCGTGCGCGATGGCGCTCACCGTGGGGATGTCCAGCACGTCCAGGCCGGGGTTGCCCAGCGTCTCGCCGAACAGCAGCCGGGTGTTCGGGCGGATCGCGGCGCGCCAGCCGGCTATGTCGCCGGGCTTGACGAAGGTGGTCTCGATGCCGAAGCGTTTGAGCGTGTAGTGCAGCAGGTTGTGGCTGCCGCCATAGAGCGCGCTGCTGGCCACGATGTGGCTGCCCGCGCCGGCCAGCGTGGCCACCGCCAGGTGCAGCGCGGCCTGGCCGCTGGCCACCGCGATCGCGCCGCTGCCGCCTTCCAACGCGGCGATGCGCTCTTCCAGCACCGCATTGGTCGGGTTGCTGATGCGGCTGTACACATGGCCCGAGCGCTCCATGTTGAACAGGCTGGCCGCGTGTTCGCTGTTCTCGAAGACGAAGCTGGTGCTCAGGTGGATGGGCACCGCGCGCGCGCCGGTGGCGGGGTCGGGCGCGGCGCCGGCATGCAATGCCAGCGTGTCGAAACCGGGGTCGGCGTATCCGGACATGGGGTGCTCGCTGCAGAGGGCTGGACGGTGCGGCGATTGTGCGCCAGCACCACCTCGAGCCCGCGGCAGCGGCACCCGTCAGCCGCCGGCCGGCGCGCTGCCTTCCAGGCGGAACACCGCCAGCGACCGTGCCAGGCGCTGGGCCTGTTCCTTCAGCGATTCGGAGGCGGCGGCGGATTGCTCCACCAGCGCGGCGTTCTGCTGCGTCATGCGGTCCAGGTCGGCCACCGCACTGTTCACCTGGCCCACGCCCTGGCTCTGCTCGGCCGATGCGGCACTGATCTCGCCCATCGTGGCCGTGACACGCTGCACGGCACCGACGATCTCGGTCATCGTGGCGCCGGCGCCGTGCACCAGCTGCGTGCCGATCTCGATCTTGCCGACGCTGGCCTCGATCAGCTCCTTGATCTCGCGCGCGGCGCCAGCCGATCGCTGGGCCAGGCTGCGCACCTCGCTGGCGACCACCGCAAAGCCGCGGCCCTGTTCGCCGGCCCGTGCGGCTTCGACCGCAGCGTTCAGCGCCAGGATGTTGGTCTGGAAGGCGATGCCGTCGATGACGCCGATGATGTCAGCGATCTTCTTCGCGCTGGTGTTGATGTCCTCCATCGTGGCCACCACCTCCAGCACCACCTCGCCGCCGCGCGTGGCCACCTCGGCCGCGCTGCTGGCCAGCGCATTGGCCTGGCGCGCGGCATCGGCCGATTGCTGGATGGTGCCGGTCAGCTGCTCCATCGAGCTGGCGGTCTGCTGCAGGTTGCTGGCCGCTTGCTCGGTGCGTTGCGACAGGTCCTGGTTGCCGGTGGCGATCTCGGTGCTGGCCAGCGAGATGCTGTCGGTGGAACTGCGCGCTTCGCCCACCAGGCGGCGAAGCGACTCCTGCATCGCGGCCAGCGAGCGCATCAGCTGCGCCGTCTCGTCCACGCCGTCGGTGCGCACCGTGCTGCCCAGATCGCCAGTGGCGATGCGGCTGGCCAGCGCCTCGGCTTCGGACAGCGGCGTGCAGATCGATCGCATGTTGATCAGCGTCAGCGGCACCACGAGCAATACCGTCACGGCCACCGCTGCGGCAAAGGCCCAGTACGCGTGGCGGGCGGCCTGGGCGCGTGCGGCATCGCTGGCCTCGGCTTCGGCCTGCAGCGCGGCCTGCAAGGCATCGAACCGGGTTTCGGCATCGTGGGCATGGCGCTTGGCCGCGTCGATGGCCCGGTTGGCGGCCGGCGCGCTGCTGAAGCCGCCGGCCTGCATCTGCTGCAGCACCGGCAGCGCCTTGTCGGCATAGGCCCCGATCAACTCGTCGATCTGCCGGGCGACGGCGGCGCGCTCGGCCTGCGGCGTGCTGGCCAGCTTGCGGGCGCTGTCGCGGGCCGCCTGCACCGACTTCGACCACTTGGCCTGGTAGCCCGCCTGCTTCTGCGCGTCGTCGTAGTTCAGCAGCAGGTCCTTCTCGAAGCGGCGGGCACTGCCCAGGGCGTCGCGCAAGGACGACAGCTGCAGCGCGTCGGCATGGGTCTGCTCGACGAACTGTTCGCCCAGGGCAGACACCTGGCGCATGCCCAGCAGCCCGGCCGCACCCAGCAACGCCAGCAGGAACAGCACCATGCCAATGGCGCCGAGCATGCGCAGGCGGATCGTGAAGCGGCGGATCAGATCGGTCGGGTTCATGGGGCGGTGCCGGCCGTGGGCCGGGCGGGAGCAGGCTCATGCCGTCTATCGGCGGATGTGTCCGGGACTTGACGCCTCAGTGCACGGTGGGATGCCGGGAGTTCTGGACAAGCGTGGCTTGCGCCCTCCTAGAATCGGCAGATGCCCGGCAGCACCTTCGGCGAACTGTTCCGCGTCACCAACTTCGGCGAAAGCCATGGCCCGGCCATCGGCTGCGTGATCGACGGCTGCCCGCCCGGCATGGCGCTGGCCGAAGCCGACATCCAGGCCGACCTGGACCGCCGCCGCCCCGGCACCAGCCGCCACGTGACGCAGCGCAACGAGCCCGATGCGGTGGAGATCCTCTCCGGCGTGTACGAGGGTCGCACCACCGGCACGCCGATTGCGCTGCTGATCCGCAACACCGACCAGCGCAGCAAGGACTACGGCAACATCCTCGACACCTTCCGCCCCGGCCATGCCGACTATGCCTACTGGCGCAAGTACGGCCTGCGCGACCCGCGCGGCGGCGGCCGCGCCTCGGCCCGGCTGACGGCGCCCACGGTGGCGGCCGGTGCGGTGGCGCGCAAGTGGCTGCAGCAGCAGTACGGCACTACCTTCGTCGGCTGGATGACGCAGATCGGCGAGGTCGTCATCCCCTACGAGGACGAGGCCCAGATCCCGAACAACCCCTTTTTCGCGCCTAGCGCGGCCATCGTGCCGACGCTGGAGGCCTACATGGACGCGCTGCGCAAGTCGGGCGACAGCTGCGGCGCGCGGCTCACCGTCACCGCGCGCGGCATGCCGGTGGGCCTGGGCGAGCCGGTGTACGACCGGCTCGATGCCGACATCGCCTGGGCGATGATGGGCCTGAACGCCGTCAAGGGCGTGGAGATCGGCGCCGGCTTCGGCTGCATCACGCAGAAGGGCAGCCAGCATGGCGATGAACTGACGCCGCAGGGCTTCCGCGGCAACCAGGCTGGCGGTGTGCTGGGCGGCATCTCCACCGGGCAGGACCTGGTGGTGTCCATCGCCATCAAGCCCACCAGTTCGATCCGCCTGCCGCGCGCCTCGATCGACCGCGCGGGCCAGCCGACGACGGTGGAGACCTTCGGCCGACACGACCCCTGCGTGGGCATCCGTGCCACGCCCATTGCCGAAGCCCTGCTGGCGCTGGTGGTGATGGACCATGCACTGCGCCACCGCGCGCAGTGCGGCGACGTGCAGCTGCCGGTGCCGCCCATTCCCGGTTCTGCAGGCGCCGCCGGCGGCGCGTGAACGACCCGGCGCCGCGCTTCAGGACGGCGCCCTTCGGCGCACTGTGGCTGTTCTATTACGGCGCCATCGGGCTGTTCAACCCGTATTCGTCGCTGTGGCTGGCGCACCTGGGCTATTCGACGCTGACCATCGGAAGCTTCGCATCGCTGCAGAGCTGGACGCGCGTTGTCGGCCCCTATGCGTGGGGCTGGTTGGCCGACCACGGCGGCCGCCGCGTGGCCCTGCTGCGTGTGGCCACGGTGCTGAGCGCGCTGGCCGCCGCGGCGCTGTGGTGGGTGCGCGATGCCGGCGTGGTGGCGCTGGCGCTGGCGGTGGCGGCGCTGTACCTGGCCAACGGTGCGGTCACGCCCATCGGCGAATCGCTGCTGCTGAAGCACCTGCACCGCGCCGACGGCCTGGATACGCGCAAGTACGGCCGCGTGCGGCTGTGGGGCTCGGTGGGCTTCATCGTGTCGGTGATGCTGTTCGGCGTGGTGCTGCAGACCACCGGCATCGCCGCGCTGCCGCTGTTCACGCTGTTGCTCTTCACGCTGCTGGCCTGGGCGGCCTGGCGGCTGCCGGCGCAGGGGGAAGACAACAGCAGTGCCCGCGAGCGGCTGCCGGTGGGCCCGGTGATGCGCCGGCCCGAGGTGCGCTGGTTCTTCGCCGGGGTGATGCTGACGGTGCTGGCGCACACGGCGATGTACGCCTTCTTCTCGCTGTACCTGGACCGGCTGGGCTACGGCAAGCCGGCGGTGGGTGCGCTGTGGGCGGTGTCGGTGGCGGCGGAGATCGCCTTCTTCGCGCTGGCGGGCAGGCATTTCGCGCGCATCGACGAGTACCGCTGGCTGGTGGTGGCCGCGCTGCTGACGGCGCTGCGCTTTGCGGTGACGGCGGCCTTCGGCGAGGTGCCCGCCGTACTGGCCGCCGCGCAGCTGACGCATGCGGTGACCTTTGCGGCGCAGCACATGGCCTGCACCAGCCTGATCGCACGCTTCTTCCCGGACCGGCTGCGCACGCGCGGCTCGGCGCTGTACACCACGCTGGGCTACGGCGTGCCGGGCGTGGTGGGTGGTGTGGCCGGCGGGCTGCTGAGCGAACGCTTCGGCCTGGCGGCGGTGTTCTGGGCGGCCGCGGTGGCCGGGCTGGCCAGCGCCGCCTGCTGTGCGATGGCCGGGCGCATCGCGGCCCGCCGGCCTGACCATAATCCGGCGCCATGAAGATCCTGATCCTGGGGGCCGGGCGCGTGGGCGAAAGCGTGGCCGAGAGCCTGGTCTCCGAGCAGAACGACATCACCGTCATCGACACCGACCCGCAGCGCCTGGCGCTGCTGCAGGACCGCCTGGACCTGCGCGGCGTGGTCGGCAACGGGATCCAGCCTTCGGTGCTGCGCGAGGCCGGCGCCGAGGACGCCGACATGCTGATCGCCTGCGCACCGCTGGACGAGACCAACCTGGTGGCCTGCAAGATCGCGCACGAGGTGTTCCGCATCCAGACGCGCATCGCCCGTGTGCGAAGCCCCGAGTTCATCGACGGCAGCGAGCTGATGCGCTCCGAAGGCTTTGCGGTGGACGAGCTGATCTGCCCCGAGGAGAGCCTGACCACCTACATCCGCAAGCTGATCGTCTACCCCGAGGCGCTGCAGGTTCTGGAGTTCTCGCAGCAGCGCGTCAGCCTGATCGCGGTGCGCGCGATGGAAGGCGGGCCCATGGTCGGCCACGTGATCAGCGAGCTGCCGCAGCTGGTGCCGGACCTGCCGATGCGCATCGTGGCCATCTACCGTCGCGACGTGCTGGGCCATGACCGGCAGGTGATCTGCGACGGCAGCACACGCATAGAGCACGGCGACGAGCTGTTCGTGCTGGCGGCCAACGAGCATGTGCGCGGCGTGCTCGACGCACTGCACCGCCGCGACCGGCCGGTGCGCCGGGTCATGATCGCCGGTGGCGGCCGGGTGGGGCTGCGGCTGGCGCGGCATATCGCCAAGGATTGCCAGGTCAAGCTGATCGAGACCAGCGCTGCGCGCTGCGAATACCTGAGCACCCAGCTGCCGGCGCCGACGCTGGTGCTGCGCGGCGACAGCACCGACGAGGAACTGCTGGAACATGAGAACGTGCAGGACACCGACCTGTTCCTGGCGCTGACCAGCGACGACGAGGACAACATCATGTCCTGCCTGCTGGCCAAGCGCATGGGCGCGCAGCGCGTTCTGGCGCTGATCAACCGGCGCGCCTATGCCGATCTGGTGCAGGGGCAGGGCACGCAGATCGACATCGCGGTGTCGCCGGCGCAGACCATCATCGGCGAGCTGCTGGCGCATGTGCGCCGCGGTGACGTGGCCGCGGTGTACAGCCTGCGCCGCGGCGACGCCGAGGCGCTGGAAGCGGTGGCCCGTGGCGACGAGAAGAGCTCGAAGGTGGTGGGCAAGCGCATCGACCAGCTGCCACTGCCGCCGGGCGCGGCGATCGGTGCCATCGTGCGCGACGGGCCCGGCGCCGACCTGATGCCGACCAAGGAAGTGATCATCGCCCACCACGACACGGTGATCCGCAGCGGCGACCACGTCATCGTCTTCGTACCGCGCAAGCGCATGGTGCGGCAGATCGAGAAGCTGTTCCAGGTGGGTGCCACCTTCTTCTGACGCCGTGCGCGCACGATGAACTCCCCGCTTGCCGTGACGGCGCTGATCGGCCGCGTGCTGATGCTGTTTGCTCTGGTCATGGCGGTGCCGCTGGCCTTTGCCCTGGCGCAGCACGACCCGGCCGAGTTTGCGTTCCTGGTCGGCATCGGTGTGACCTTCGCGGCCGGTGGCGGCTTGAGCCTGGCCACGCGGCGCTTCCGCCGCGAGCTGCAGCTGCGTGACGGCTTCGTGCTGGTGGCGCTGGTGTGGCTGCTGCTGCCGGCCTTTGCGGCGCTGCCGCTGCTGCTGGCGATTCCGGGGCTGAGCGTCACCGACGCGTACTTCGAGGCGATGTCCGGCTTCAGCGCCACCGGCGCCACCGTGCTGACCGGGCTGGACGAGTTGCCGCTGTCGGTGAACGTCTGGCGCTGCTTCCTGCAGCTGGTGGGCGGGCTGGGCATCATCGTGCTGGCGGTGGCCATCCTGCCGCTGCTGGGCGTGGGCGGCGCGCAGCTGTTCAAGACCGAGATGACCGGGCCGATGAAGGACGCCAAGCTGACGCCGCGCATCGCCGAGACGGCGCGCGGGCTGTGGGTGGTGTACTTCGTCGGCTGCGTGGCCTGTTTCTTTGCCTATCGCGCGGCGGGCATGAGCTGGGCCGACGCCTTCATGCACATGTGCACCACGATGAGCCTGGCCGGCTTCTCGTCGCACGATGCCAGCTTCGGCTACTGGAACTCGGCGCTGATCGAGGCGGTGGCGGTGTTCTTCATGATGCTGGCCGGCATCAGCGTGGCGCTGTACTTCGTGGCCTGGCGGCAGCGCTCGCTGCGGCCGCTTTGGCGCAACACGGAGGCGCGTGCCTTCGTCCTGGTGATGGTCGGCGCGGTGGCATTGATCTCGCTGTACCTGTGGCTGGGCGGCACCTATGCCAGCTACCCCGAGGCGCTGCGCCACACCGTGTTCCATGTGGTGTCGATCGGCACCACCACAGGCTATGCGTCGCAGGACTACGGGCAGTGGCCGGCATTCGCGCCGCTGCTGATGATCCTGCTCGGCTGCTTCGCCACCTGCGGCGGGTCCACCGGCGGGGGCATCAAGATGATGCGCATGCTGCTGCTGCTGAAGCAGGCGCGGCATGAACTGGTGCGCATCGTGCACCCCAACGTGGTCAACCCGGTGGCCATGGGCGGCCAGATCGTCGACGCCCGGGTCATGCAGAACGTCATCGCCTACATGATGGTCTACGGCGCCACGCTGGTGGTGCTGACGATGCTGCTGCTGTTCAGCGGGCTGGACGTGGTGACGGCCTTCACCGCGGTGGTGGCCTGCGTCAACAACATCGGCCCGGGGCTGGGCGAGGTCGGTCCGGCCGTGAACTTCAAGGGGCTGAGCGATTTCCAGACCTGGGTCTGCACCTTCGGCATGATGCTGGGGCGGCTGGAGTTGCTGTCCCTGCTGGTGCTGTTCACACCGCAGTTCTGGCGACGCTGAAGGGGCCAAGCCCCGCGGCCAACGCGGGCCATGCCGGCGCTTCTAGACTGCGTGCATGCGTCATCTGCTCCTGTTCCTCCCGCTGCTGGCACTGGCCCCGACAGGTCTTGCGCAGCCTGCGGCCGGCATCGACTGGCAGCCCATCGACGGCTTCGCCATCGCGCGCACCGAGACCACCGTGGGCCAGTTCCGCCGCTTCGTCCAGGCCACGGGCCTGCGCACGCGCGCCGAGCGCGAAGGCGGTGGCGAGGTCTACGAAGCCGGCTGGGTGAAGAAACCGGGCTGGACCTGGCAGACGCCCTTCGGCAACGGCCGCGCCGCGGCTGACGACGAGCCGGCGGTGCACATCACCTTCCACGAGGCACAGGCCTTCTGCCAGTGGGCCGGCGGCCGCCTGCCCACGGATGCGCAGTGGCTGCTGGCGGCCTACACCGAACGCCGCGCCGCGCCGCCGGCGCCCTTCGAGCGCGGGCGCCGCTATGCCTTCCCGACGGGCGAGCAGCCGACTGGCGCGCAGTGCCTGGAGGATTGCGGTCCGCAGGCCCGCCAGCGTGCCATCGCCCATGGTGCAACGCTGCTGCGCGGCTACGGCCACGCGCGGGTGACGGCCACACCCGCCGGCGTGAACGGCTTGCACGACATGGGTGCCAATGCCTGGGAATGGGTGGACGAGCCGGCTGGGGCCGCCGGCAATGCCGAACGCCGCACGCGCGGGGGCTCGTGGTGGTACGGCGCCGCCCAGATGCGCGCCGAGCACTTGCAATCCAAGCCCGCTGACACGGCCGTGGTCTATATCGGCTTTCGCTGCGTGCGGGCAGACTGAAATCAGCCGCTGCGCAACGCGGCCGCCTCGCGCGCCGCATCCGCCTCAAAGTCCCCTTCCTGCCCGCTCTTCTCCAGCGGCATGTTTGGGTAATGCACGGCAAAGGCGTCCAGGATCTGCTGCAGCGGCACGTCGTCGAAGGTGCCGTGCATCGTCACGTACTCCATGTGGCGGTTGCCGGCCTTGTCGAAGGGGTGGTAGATCGAATCGGCGCGGCCGTCGAACTCCAACGGCAGCAACCCGAAGCGCTCGCACAGCTCGATGTTGAAGGCCGGTGTGGCCTTCAGCCATTGGCCGTCGAGCCAGATGTCGGTGTAGCCGTGCCAGACGAACAGGTCGCTGCCCATGTTCTTCCGCATGCGTTCGGTGCTGAGGTGGTTGCGCACGTCGGCATAGCCCACCCGTGCCGGGATGCCGGCGGCGCGGCACACCGCGGCCAGTGCCGCGGCCTTCGGCACGCACCAGCCGTAGCCCTTGGCGAGTGCGCGGCTGCCCTTCATGCCGTGCACGCTCAGGTCGATGCGGTAGGGGTCGTAGCGCAGTCGGTCGCGCACTGCGTAGTACAGCGACACCGCGCGCTCGCGGTCGTCGCTGCCGCGCGCATGCGCTTGCGCGAAGGCAATCACCTCCGGATGGTCGCTGTCGACCATCGCGGCCGGCTGCAGGGTCTTGGGATCGGGTCGGGTGTCCATGGTGTCAGCGGGGCGGGGCAGGGGATTCGGCCTCCAGCATCTTGCGCAGCTCGGCCTTGGCGATCTTCTCCAGCGTCGAGCGCGGGAAGTCCTTGACGATGCGCATCTCGTGCGGCCGCTTGAAATCGGCCAGCTGTGCGCTGCAGGCCGCGGCGATGCGCTCCAGCAGGTCGATGTCGGCATGTGCCGCCGGCAGCACGAACAGCACCGGCACCTCGTCCAGCATCGGGTGCTTCTTCGCAACGACCGCGCATTCGTGCACGCCGGCCACCTGCAGCACCACGCGCTCGATCTCGCTGGCGGCGACGTTCTCGCCGCCGACCTTCAGCATGTCCTTGGTGCGGTCGCCGAACTGCAGGCTGCCATCGTCCAGCACGTTGATCATGTCGCCGGTGCGGAACCAGCCGTCCGGGTCGAAGCTGTCGGCGGTGGCGCGCGGGTTGGCCAGGTACTCGTGGAACAGCGACAGCCCGCGCACGCCGCGGATCAGCAGGTGCCCGCTGCCGCCGGGGCTCACGTGCCGTGCCTCGCGCACCGGCATGCTGTCGTCCTCGACGACCGCGATGCCGTACTCCGGCGCCGGCCGGCCGATGCTCAAGCTGCGGTTCGGCAGGTGCGGGCTGCCGACGATGCCCTGGGTGATGGTCTCGGTCATGCCCCACCAGCCGATGGTCTTGACGCGGAAATGCGCGTCGGTGGGCGGCTCGTTGACCGCGCTGCCCCACAGCCGGTAGTGGTGCATCGCCGGCACCTCGTGCTCCATCAGCGCCTTGGTGCAGAAGGGCACCAGCGAGGTCCAGGTGCAGCGGTGCTTCAGCGACACCGGCCAGAAGCGGCTGGCCGAGAAGCGCGGCATCACCACCGCGGTGGCGCCGGCCCACAGGCAGGCCAGCACCGAATAGGCCTGCGCATTGGTGTGGAACAGCGGCAGGTGCACCAGGTGCACGTCCTCGGCGCGCAGGTCTTCGTGCAGCGCGTTCACGCGCGCGCCCCACAGCGCATTGGCATGGGTCCACAGCACGCCCTTGGGCCGCGAGGTGGTGCCCGAGGTGTACTGCACGCTGCAAGGTGCCAGCGGGTCGGGCGCATGGCGCGGCAGCGGCGGGCCGTCCAGCGTGTCGAAATGGTGGCTGTGCGGCGTGGGCTGCGCCGGCGGCGTGCCGTTGTCGTCGGCAGTGACGACCAGCCACTTCAGGCCCGTGCAGTGCCTGGCCACCAGCTCGGCAAAGCGCGGCTGGGTGATGCCGGCCACGGCCTGGCTGTGCTCGGCGTAGTACGCCAGCTCGTCGCCGGCGGCGCGGGCGTTGGTGGTCACTGCCACCGCGCCCAGCCAGGTGCAGGCATACCAGGCCAGCAGTGCCTCGGCGCAGTTGTCCAGGTGGATCAACACGCGCTCGCCGCGCTGCACGCCGCGCGCATGCAGGCCGCCGGCGATGCGCTGCACGCGGGCCACGAACTGGCCGTAGGTGAAGCGCTGCTCGGGGCCGTCGAAGGGCACCCAGATCAGGAACGGGTGGTCGCGGCGCGTCAGCGCGCGCTGCTCGAGCAGCCAGGCCACGTCCATGCCCATGAAGGGGTGCGCATCGTGGTGGGTCAGCAGCAGCGACATGGCGGTCTCCTGGTTCAGGGGGAGGGCGGCTTCATCACCGCATCCTCGAAGCGCGGGCCGATCTTGAAGATGCCGCTGACGCGGGCCACTGCTTCACCGTCGGCGCTGACCACGCCCTGCATGAAGACCATGCTGCGCGTGGCGCGCAGCAGCTGCGCCTCGCCCTGCACCCAGGCACCCCGCTTGGATGCGGCCAGGTAGTCCACCTGCAGGTTGATGGTCGGCAGGAAGCGGCGTTCCAGCTCGGGTGAAAGGTAGTGCGCCGAGATCGGCAGCAGCATGTCGCAGAAGGTGGCGATCATGCCGCCGTGGCAGATGCCCATCGGGTTGCAATGCCGCGCCTCGACGCGGAAGCCCAGCAGGATGCCGCGCTCCAGCTTCTTCACGTACAGCGGCCCGTTGTGGGCGATGAAGCCATCGCCGAAGCGCCGCGGCTTGAAGCCTTCAGGAATGTCCAGCACAGGGGCGGCAGCGTTCGGATCGGGGGCGGTCATCGTTTGTCCCGCAGGCGACAGGGTGGGGTGAGCAGTGGTCCCTATTCTGCGTGAAGGCATTCGCCGCCAGACTCGCGATTGCCCCAACGTCCGAAAGCCACTTCGATGCAATACACGTCTGCCGCGCCGCCGTTCAAGAAGCTCCACTGGCTGCAGCGCGACATCGAGCTGATCCGCCGCGACGACGGCAGCATGATCATGCGCTCGCGCGTGCCGCTGCAGGCCTACCCGACGCACATCCCCAGCCTGCTGCACAAGTGGGCCGACGAGCGCCCCGACCACACCTGGCTGGCGCAGCGCCGCGGGCCCGAAGGCGCCTGGCTGAAGATCAGCTACGCGCAGGCCCGCGCCACGGTGAACGCGCTGACGCAGGCGCTGCTGGACCTGGGCGCCGGGCCGGACAAGCCGGTGGCCATCCTCAGCGGCAATTCGATCGAACACGCGCTGATGACCTTCGCCGCGATGCAGGCCGGCGCGCCGGCCGCGCCGGTGTCGCCGGCCTATTCGCTGCTGAGCCAGGACCACGTCAAGCTGCGCTACATCTTCGATCTGATCCGCCCGTCGGTGGTGATGGTGCAGGACGGTGCGCCCTTCACGCAGGCCTTGGCCGCGCTGGACCTGCGCGGCGTGACGCTGGTGCATTACGACCGCGCGCCCGAAGGCCTGCCCAGCCGTGCCTATGCGGAGCTGGCCGCCACCAAGGTGACGCCCGCGGTGGACGCCGCCCTGGCCGCGCTGACGCCCGACAGCGTCGGCAAGCTGCTGTTCACCAGCGGCTCCACCGGCATGCCGAAGGCCGTCATCAACACCCAGCGCATGATGTGCGCCAACATGGCGATGTCGCTGCAGACGCGCGCGCCGGCGCCCGGCGACGAGCCGCCGGTGTACCTGGACTGGCTGCCGTGGAACCATACGATGGGCGGCAACGCCACCTTCCACACGCTGCTGGGCCATGGCGGCACGCTCTACATCGACGAAGGCCGGCCGCTACCCGGCCAATTCGACACGACGCTGCGCAACCTGCGCGAGGTCTCGCCCACCGCCTTCTCCAACGTGCCGGCCGGTTACGCGATGCTGGCCACCGCGCTGGAGCACGACGACGCGCTGGCGCGCAAGTTCTTCGCGCGGTTGAGCCTGCTCAGCTACGGCGGCGCCACGCTCAGCGACGACCTGTACCGGCGCATGCAGGCGCTGGCCGTCAAGTACACCGGCCAGCGCATCGTCTTCTTCACCGGCTGGGGTTCCACCGAGACCGCGCCCACGGCCACCAGCACCTACTGGGAGACCGAGCGCGTCGGCCTGATCGGCCTGCCGCACCCGGGCGTGGAGCTGAAGCTGGTGCCGGCCGGGCCCAAGTACGAGGCGCGGCTGCGCGGCGTGATCGTCACGCCCGGCTACCACCGCCAGCCGGAACTGACCAAGGCCGCCTTCGACGAGGAAGGCTTCTACAAGATCGGCGATGCCGCCACCTTCGTCGACCCGGACGACCCGGCGCAGGGCCTGATCTTCGCCGGCCGTGTGGTCGAGGACTTCAAGCTCGAATCCGGCACCTTCGTGCACGTGGGCCCGCTGCGCGTGGCGGCCATTGCCGCCGCGTCGCCGGTGGTGCAGGACGCGCTGGTGGCCGGGCAGGACAAGGCCTACGTGGCACTGCTGGCCTGGCCCAACCTGCTGGCCTGCCGTCAGCTGGCCGGCCAGCCCGAGGCCACGCTGGAGCAGCTGATGCAGCACCCGGCGATCCGCCAACGCGTGCGCGAGGGCCTGGCCGCGCACAACGCCGCGCAGACCGGCAGCAGCCAGCGCATCCACCGCGTGCTGCTGATGGCCGAGCCGCCGTCGATCGACGGCAACGAGCTCACCGACAAGGGCTACATCAACCAGCGCGCGGCGCTGACGCGGCGGGCCGCGCTGGTGCAGCAGCTCTATGCCGAGCCGCCGGCCGACGACGTGATCGTCATCGACGCGTAGCGCGTCAGCCCTCGGCCACGCGCCGGGCCAGGTGGTCCAGCGCCTCTTGCACCTGGTCCACCAGCACCAGGCACAGGTCGCCAGGCTGCAGCCGCGCCAGCGCGGCGTCGATGGCAGCGAACTCACCGCGGATCTCGTCGATGCGCTTCGTGCGCTCGGCGACTTGCAGGCCGTCGCGCAGCAGCGCGATCACCTCGCCATCGGCGCGGCCGCGTTGCGCGGCGTCCTGGTACAGGATCACCTCGTCGAAGGCCGGGCCGAGGATCACCGTCTGCTCGCGCAGGTCTTCGTCGCGTCGGTCGCCAGCGCCGCTGATCACCACCATGCGGCGCTGCGCCGGCATCGCCTCCACCGCCCGCACCAGCGCGCGCATCGCGTCGGGGTTGTGGCCGTAGTCGGCGATCAGCGTGGCGCCGCGGTAGTCCAGCACGTTGAAGCGGCCCGGCGTGGTGGCGGCGTCGCTGACGAAGCTGGCCAGCCCGCGGCGCACCGCGTCCCAGTCCAGGCCCACGCCCCAGGCGGCCGCCACCGCGGCCATAGCGTTCTCGACCTGGAAGCCGATGCTGCCGTTGCGCGTGAGCGGGATCTCCGCCAGCGGCAGCCGCTCGCGCCACGAGCCCTGCGCCGCGATGATCGCGTCGCCTTCCACGTAGACCACACGGCGGCCCTGGGCCCGGTGCGTGGCCATCACCGGGTGCTGCCGGTCGGCGGCGAAGAAGCACACCTGCCCCGGACAGACGGCGGCCATCGCGGCCACGATCGGATCCGCCGCGTTCAGCACCGCATGGCCGCCCGGCGCTACGTTCTGCACGATCACGCGCTTCAGCACCGCCAGGTCTTCCACCGTGGTGATGAAGTTCAGGCCCAGGTGGTCGCCTTCGCCGATGTTGGTGACCACCGCCACCGCGCAGCGGTCGAAGCCCAGGCCCTCGCGCAGGATGCCGCCGCGCGCGGTTTCGAACACCGCGGCATCCACATCGGGATGGGCCAGCACGTTGCGGGCGCTGCGCGGGCCGCTGCAGTCACCGCTGTCGATCTGCCGGCCCTGCACATAGGCGCCGTCGGTGTTCGTCATGCCCACGCGCAGGCCGGCGGTGGCCATCAGGTGGGCCACCAGCCGCGTCACCGTGGTCTTGCCATTGGTGCCGGTGACGGCCACCACCGGCACGCGGCCGTCTTCGCCGGGGCCATACAGGTGGCCGATGATCGCCTCGCCCACCGGCCGGCCCTTGCCGTAGGAAGGCGTCAGGTGCATGCGCAGGCCCGGCGCGGCATTCACCTCGACCACGCCGCCGCGTTGCTCTTCCAGCGGGCGCAGCACGCTTTCGCAGACCACGTCGACGCCGCAGATGTGCAGCCCCACCATCTGCGCCGCGGCCACCGCGCGCGCGGCCACGTCCGGGTGCACGTCGTCGGTGACGTCGGTGGCGGTGCCGCCGGTGCTCAGGTTGGCGTTGTTGCGCAGCAGCACACGCTGGCCCTTGGCCGGCACCGAGTTCGGCTCCAGCCCCTGCACCTGCAGCCGCGAGATGGCGATGTCGTCCAGCCGGATGCGCGTCAGCGAAGTGGCATGGCCGTCGCCGCGGCGCGGATCGGCGTTGACGCGGTCGACCAGCTCGCGCACGGTCAGCCGGCCATCGCCGATGACCAGCGGCGGGTCGCGCCGCGCCGCCGCCACCAGCTTCTTGCCCACCACCAGCAGGCGGAAGTCGTTGCCGGCCAGGTATTTCTCGACCATCACCGTGCCGATAGCTTCCGCGGCCTTGAAGGCCGCGTCCAGCTGCTCACGGGTGGCCACGTTGACGGTGACGCCCTTGCCCTGGTTGCCGTCCTGCGGCTTCACCACCACCGGCAGGCCGATCTGCTGGGCCACCGCCCAGGCATCGTCGGTGTCGCGCACCGGCCGGCCGATGGGTACCGGCACGCCTGCAGCCTGCAGCAGCGTCTTGGTCAGGTCCTTGTCCTGGGCGATCGATTCGGCCACGGCGCTGGTGGTGTCCACCTCGGCGGCCTGGATGCGGCGCTGTTTGGCGCCCCAGCCGAACTGCACCAGGCTGCCTTCGGTGAGCCGCCGGTAGGGGATGCCACGCGCGATGGCGGCGCTGACGATGGAGCCGGTGGACGGCCCGAGGCGCAGGTCTTCATCGACCTCGCGCAGCCGGCCCACGGCGGCGGTGGCGTCGAAGCTGCCGCCATCGGCCGCGGCGGACAGCAGTTGTGCGGCCAGCTGCAGCGCCTCGCGGCCGACCTGCTCCTCGCTGTACTCCACCACCACCTGGTAGGTGCCTGCCTCCGCGGTGGCGGCGGTGCGGCTGTAGGTGACCGGGCAGCCGGCCTGGGCCTGCAGCGCCAGGGCCGCCAGCTCCAGCAC
Organism: Burkholderiales bacterium; assembly: GCA_017302505.1. GTDB lineage: Bacteria > Pseudomonadota > Gammaproteobacteria > Burkholderiales > Burkholderiaceae_C > Rubrivivax. The sequence goes on along the minus strand of JAFLDH010000072.1, from coordinate 348 downwards.
TTGGGCCAGCGACAGCGATCCTTCGTCGATCGGCCAGGATTCGGCGATGGCCGGGAACAGCATGCGCAGCCGCGACTCGAAGCCTGGCAGGCGGGCGATGTCGCGCTCGGCCTCGCTGCAGCGCACGATCGCCTCGATGGCGGTGTGGCGGCTCCACAGGTTGGGACCGCGCAGTGCGCGGATGCGGGACAGCTCCATCAGTCGGCCGCCTTTCTGTCGTCGATCAGCGCATGAGCCACCGCGCTGCGTGCGCTGGCTGGCGCGGGGCCGAAAGTCTGCACGCCGGCGGTGATCAGGTCGGCCACGATGCCCATGGCCCAGGCCGCGGCCACGGCCGGCAGCAGCGCC
>JAFLDH010000071.1 GCA_017302505.1 Burkholderiales bacterium | reverse complement strand
GCCGCGCCGCGCGTCGCCGCTGCCGGCGCCCCGCGGGCCATCGTCATCGGCAGTGGCTTCGGCGGGCTGGCGGCCGCGGTGCGCCTGAGCTGCAAGGGCTACCGCGTCACCGTGCTGGAAAAGCTCGATCAGCTGGGCGGTCGCGCCGGCGTATGGCGGCAGGACGGCTTCACCTTCGACGCCGGGCCGACCATCGTCACCGCGCCCTTCATGCTCGAGGAACTTTGGGCGTTGTGCGGCAAGCGCCTGGCCGACGACGTGCAGTTGCGGCAGCTGGATCCTTTCTATCGCATTCGCTACGACGACGGCAGCCACTTCGACTACAGCAGCGACCCGGTGGCGATGCGCGCGCAGATCGCCCGCATCAGCCCCGACGACGTGGCCGGCTACGACCGCTTCGTGCAGGAGGCCGAGACCTGCTACCGGCTGGGCTTCGAGCAGCTGGGCGGCATCGCCTACGAGCGCGTCGGCGACCTGCTGCGCGCCAGCCCCAAGCTGCTGCAGATGCGCGGCTGGCGCAGTCTGCACGGCCTGGTGGCCAGCCACATGCGCCACCCGAAGCTGCGCATCGCCTTCAGCCTGCAATCGCTGCTGATCGGCGGCAACCCCTTCCACGTGACCTGCGTCTACAGCCTGATCAACGCGCTGGAGCGCCGCTACGGCGTGCACTGGGCGATGGGCGGCACCGGCGCGCTGGTGCAGGGCCTGGCCGGGCTGCTGCGTGAGCGTGGCGTGCCACTGCGCTGCGGCGCCGAGGTGCGGCGCATCCTGGTCGAGGACGGCCGCGCCACGGGCGTGGAACTGGCCGACGGCGAGCGCCTGGGCGCCGAGGTGGTGGTCAGCAACGCCGACACCGCGTGGACCTACAAGCACCTGGTCGCGCCGGAACACCGGCCCTACTGGACCGACAAGCGCATCGATCGCAAGAAGTACTCGATGAGCCTGTTCGTCTGGTACTTCGGCACCAACCGGCAGTACCCCGAGGTGCCGCACCACATGATGCTGCTGGGCCCGCGCTACGAGGGGCTGCTGAAGGACATCTTCGAGCGCCACCATCTGGCCGATGATTTCAGCCTGTACCTGCACCGGCCCACCGCCACCGATCCGGCCATGGCGCCGGCCGGCGGTGATGCCTTCTATGCCCTGTCACCGGTGCCGCATCTGGACAGCGGCACCGACTGGGCGACGATGGCCGAGACCTATCGCCAGCGCATCGAGCAGCGCCTGCACCAGACCGTGCTGCCGGGCCTGGGCGCGCACATCGTCAGTTCGCGGGTGACCACGCCGCAGCACTTCCACGACCGTCTGCTGTCCTACAAGGGCGCCGCCTTCGGCATGGAGCCGCTGCTGCAGCAGAGCGCCTATTTCCGGCCACACAACCGCAGTGAAGACGTTCGTGGCCTGTACCTGGTGGGTGCAGGCACTCACCCCGGCGCCGGTGTTCCCGGCGTGCTGATGTCGGCCAAGACCCTGGAGACGGTGGTACCCCATGCACAGCAATTCGCCTGACGCCCGGCCGTCCATGCCCGACTACGACCTGCGGGCCTGCCGCAAGTTGATGCGCGGGGGTTCCAAGAGTTTCTTCGCAGCCTCGCTGCTGCTGCCGTCGCGCATCTGCGCGCCGGCCAGCGCGCTGTATGCCTTCTGCCGGCTGGCCGACGACGCCATCGACCTGGGCCACGACCCGGCGGCCGAGATGGCCGGCCTGCGCCAGCGCCTGGACGCGGTCTACGACGGCCGGCCCGGCCCGCAGCAGGAGGACCGTGCGCTCGCGCACGTCGTGCACCGCTTCGGCATCCCGCGGCTGCTGCTGGACGCACTGCTGGAAGGCTTCCTGTGGGATGCACAGGGCCGCCACTACGACACGCTGGAGCAGGTGCAGGACTACGGCGCACGGGTTGCCGGCACCGTCGGCGCGATGATGGCGCTGGTGATGGGCGCGCCATCGCCGCGCGCGCTGGCCCGCGCCTGCGAACTGGGCGTGGCGATGCAGCTGACCAACATCGCGCGCGACGTGGGCGAAGACGCCCGCAACGGCCGCCTGTACCTGCCGCGCGACTGGCTGCGCGAAGCCGGCGTCGACCCCGAAGCCTGGCTGCGCAATCCGCGTTTCGATGCGGCCATCGCTGGCGTGGTGCAGCGGCTGCTGCAAGCCGCCGATGCGCTGTACCAGCGCGCCGAGCACGGCGTGGCCGAGTTACCGCGCGACTGCCGCAGCGCCATCCTGGCGGCGCGGCTGGTTTATGCCGAGATCGGCGTGCAGCTGCAGCGCGAAGGTCTCGATTCGGTGTCGCGGCGCACGGTGGTGTCCAAGCGCCGCAAGCTGGCACTGATCGCGCGTGCCGCCAGGGCCTCCTTGCGCAGCCCGGTGCCGCTGGTCGGCGTGCCTGCCCTGCCGGCGGTTCAATACCTGGTCGATGCCGCGGCATCGCTGCCGAGCACGCATTTCGAGCCGGCGTGGGTGCCGCCGCAGCGCAGCTTCGACGAACGCGTGGCCTGGGTCATCGACCTGTTCGAGCGGCAGGTCGCGCAGGGTCGCGCCTACCGTTGAGCGTGGCGATGAAGGGTGGCGGCCATGGGATCGCATCTGCCGATCGTGCTGATCGAGGTGGTGCTGATCTTCGGCGGCGTGCTGGCCTTTGGCTGGTGGCAGCTGCGATCGATCCGGTTGGACCAGGAGAAGGCTGCGCAAGAACGCGCGCAGCGCGAGGCCGCGGCGCGTCCGCAGGCCGGATCGGGGCCTGACGATGGCACGGCCTGAATCTGCGGAGGGCCAGCGCGCGCCCCGCTGGCTCGTGGCCGCGGTGTCCTTGCTGGCCGCGCTGGCCGGCGTGGTCTACAGCTACGACTTCGGCGCGCAGATCGGCGGCCCGCTGGTCGGCGTGGTGCTGGCGCTCAACGGAGCGCTGTTCTGCTCGATCCTGGCCGGCGCACTGGTCGAACGGCTGGCCCGCTGGTGGCCCGCCACGGGCCGCGGGCAGCCGCCGCAGCGCGCATCCTGAGCGCCGCGCCCCGGCCCCGGCGCGGGCTGGTGGCTACTTGTCGCTGTCGCGGAACTGCTTGGCCAGCCAGAACGCGAACACGATGGCCCAGATGATGAAGAGGATGTGATAGACCTTCACGGCAAGCTCCAGTAAGGGGGTGTTGCGGGCAGAAATCGAAGGGTGGGTGTCAACGTCGGACGCAATGATGTCACGAGCGCCGGCTCAGGGTTGATCGGGGCCCACGGGCAGATGGGCCGCTGGCAAGGACAGCCGCCGACGGTCGCCAATCAAGCCGTGCATGACCACGACCGTGCCCAGCAGCATCGCGATCTCCAGCGCGTAGACGAAGGCGTAGCCGGTGGCCGGCCCAGCCAACGCCGGCCCGAACAGGCCCTGCCCGGCCAGCGCAGACACCAGGTCGCGCAACAGGCCGCCCGTGGCCACCGCCACACCGGCCGCAGTGGCCTGCACTGCACCCCAGGCGCCCAACGCCAGACCGGCCTGTTCCTTAGGGGCACGGTTCATCGTCACCGTCAGGGTGCCATGGCCGAACAAGCCGGCCGCAAAACCGACCACCAGCACGCCACAGGCGAACAGGCCCACCGATTGCACCGAGGCGGCCAGCAGCACGGCCGCGAAGGCCGGCATGCCCAGCCAGGCGCCAGCAGCGGCCAGCCGCGCCGGATCGGCACCCCGGCCGAGGATGCGCGAAGCCAGCGCAAAGCCGGCCAGCCCGCCGCCGGCCAGCGTGGCTGTCAACCAGGTGGTGGCGCCGACGCTCATGCCCAGCACCTGACCGCCGTAGGGTTCGAGCAGCACATCCTGCATGCCGAAGGCCATCGTGCCCAGGCCGATGGCGAACAGGCGCCGGCGCGTGCCGTCGCCTTCGATGTAGGTAGCCCACGCGGTGGAGAACTGCGCCATGCGCGGCGGCGGCGCATTGCGTCCGCCGGGGTGTCGCGTCTCCTGCTTCCACAGCGCCAGCGAGTTGAGCACCAGCGTGATCACGGCCGAAGCCTGGATCACCTGCACCAGACGGCCTGGGCTGAAATCGCGCAGGAAGGCGCCGAACACCAGCGCACTGACGATACTGCCCAGCAGCAGCATCACGTACATCAGGCCGACGACGCTGGGCTGCTTGTCTTGCGGCGTCAGGTCGGTGGCCAGGGCGAGGCCGGCCGTCTGCACCGTGTGCAGACCGGCACCCACCAGCAGGAAAGCCACACCGGCACCGGCCCAGCCGACCCACGCGGGCCAGGCGCTGGCGTTGCCGCCGCCGGAGAGCACCAGCAAGGCGAAGGGCATGACGGCCAAGCCGCCGAACTGCACCATCGTGCCCATCCAGATGAAGGGCACGCGGCGCCAGCCCAGGGCGGAACGGTGGGTGTCGGAGCGGTAGCCGATCAGCGCGCGGAAGGGTGCGTACAGCACGGGCAGCGCCACCATCACCGCCACCAGCGTGGCGGGCACGTTCAGCTCGACGATCATTACCCGGTTCAGCGTGCCGACGAGCAGCGTCAGCGCCATGCCGACCGAGACCTGGAAGAGGGAAAGCCGCAACAGCCGGGACAACGGCAGATCCGCCGTGGCCGCATCGGCAAAGGGCAGGAAGCGCGGCCCGAGCTGGGCCCAGCGCGTGATCAGTTGGCGACTGAGTCGGTTCATGGCCCGTCAGATTGCGCCGCATGCGGGCAGTAAACCCGGCGCACCCGCAACCGCAAGGGCCGCGCGTGCGCCGGTGACACAGTGGCGGGCCGAAGGCCCGCCAGAGAGCCGACTTACTTGGTGGCAGGCGCCGCCGCCACGAGCGTGGTCGGTGGCGCGGCTGCGGTCTCGGCCGGAGCCTCGATCGCTGCCGTCTTCTTCATGCCGCCTTCGTAGTACTTCGGCAGCCACGTCGTGTGCGTCAGGAGCATGTAATGCACCAGGAACGAACTGACGGCCACTGCTCCGAGGAACAGCGGAATGCCGACCGTCGGCTTGACGACGAGCCAGAGTTTTCCGTAGATCATGGTTGCTTCTCCGTCCTCACTTCAGCCACGGTGAGTAGATGTAGGCGAACAAGTGCGCCAGCACCGCGATGAAGCCGAAGATCTGCGTCCCTTGAATCACGTGACGATGGATCTCTTCGGACTCCGCCTCGGTGAGGCCGGTTGGCCAGACCTTGTTCGGATCTGATTTGCTTTCTGCCATGGACCCTCCAATAGCAAGCTCAATACGTACAAAACCTGTACGCGGGTATCGAGAACATTGCCGGCAAGACTGTCGACTCTGTCATTCTGTCCTTACGGTTTGTAATGTCAATCAATATTGACGCCATGTTGGTGCGAGATGACTTTTCGCAACCCTGCATGACGCGCCGCGTGGCTCAGGCCCGACGTGGCATGCGAAAGGGCAGCATCACCTGCACCGGCAGCGACACCAGGCGCGGCACGTGCAGCGTCTCGTGCATCGCCACCACCGGCTCGCCGAGCAGTTGCGCATCGACCACCGAGCGCACGTAGAAGGGCGTGTCCTCCAGCGTCTGGCGCACGCGCGTGGCCGGCACCGATTCGCTGCGCTGCATGCGCTTGAGCCCCCAGCGCGAGCGCGACAGCATCCTGCGCGGCGGCAGTTCGAAGGGCTCGTGCCTGCCGTCGGCCGCGAAGCGCTGCGCGATCAGCCTTTCGGCCTCGCCGTGCGCCGGTCGCAGGTCGTAGACCACCGCGGTGCTGCCATCGCGCAGCCCGGCGCGCGACCAGTCCCAGGTGTGAAAGGCGCGGTCCACCGGCTCGTCACCCTCGTTCGAATCGAGGTAGGCATGGCCGCTCCAGCGCAGACCCGGCTGCTCGAAATCGACCTCGATCCGCGCGCACGGTGCGATCGGCCCCCAGCGGTGCCGTCCCGCCGCATCCAGCGGGGCCACGAAGCGGCACAGCCCCTGCGGATGCACCCGCACGCGGCCGCGCACGCGCCGCGGCCAGGGCACCGCCATCTCCTCGATGTCGATGCACAGCGACTGGCCGTCCCAGTGCACGCGGCTCGGGCCGATGACGAACTCGTGGGCGCTGCGCGACATCTGGCCACGGCCGCGCTCGGTCATGGTCCAGCGCGGCGCGCTGCGGCCGTACAGCGCGACGTTCAGCGCCACGTGGTTCTCGGCGTCGGCCGCGCCGCGTGAACGCGCCAGGCGGTAGTAGGGCGAGAAGACGCTGCCGACGAAGGCAATGATCGTCAGGCCGTGCCGGCCGTCGTCGCTGAGGGCGTCGACGTACCACCAGAGGTAGCCACCCGCTGCGACCGGCTGGTCGAAGCGAGGTGCGCCAGCACGGTCTCGGCCGCCAGCCGGCCCGACATCGCTGCCATCGGCACCCCCGGCCCCGGATGCACGCTGCCCCCCGCCAGGTACAGGCCCGGCAGCCGGCTGAGCGAGCCCGAGCGCCGGAACAGCGCCATCCAGCCATGCCCCGCCGCGCCGTACAGCGCCCCCCCCGTGCCGGGGAACAGCCGATGGAACTGCGCCGGCGTCGTGACCACGCGCGGCGCCTGCGGCTCCACCTGCAGGCCACAGCGCTGCAGCAGGTCCTGACTTCGTTGCAGGCATGGCTCGATCTCCGCATGGTCAAAGGGTCGGGTGTCGCCATCGGCGGGCGCATTCACCAGGCACAGCAGCCGCTCGCGCCCCGCCGGAACGGTGGCATGGTCGTCACGGTCCTGCGCGCATACATAGACGGTGCCCTGCGCAGGCAGCCGGCGGTGGCGCAGCACATCGTCGAACTCGGCGCGGTAGTCGGCGCAGAAGAAGACGTTGTGGTGGCTGAGCGGGAAGCCCGCCGTGCGCGCATGCACGGCCCAGGTCAGTGCCGACAGCGAACGCCGCGGCGGCGGCACGGCGCGTGCCGCACCTGCAGCGGCCTCGCCCAGCAGGCCCTGCCCCAAGGCACTGGCGTCGCCATTGAAGACCACCGCGTCGGCCGACAGCTCGCGGCCATCGGCCAGGCGCACGCCGCAGGCGCGGCCATCGCGCACCAGGATCTGCGCCACGCGACAACCGTACTGCAGCTGTGCGCCGCGCGCCTGGGTCAGCCGTGCCAGCGCCTGCGGCAACGCATGCATGCCGCCGCGCAGCGACCAAACGCCGCTGCGCTCCACATGCGCGATCAGCATCAGCGTGGCCGGCGCCAGCCAGGGCGAGGCCCCGCAATAGGTGGCATAACGGCCGAACAGCTGGCGCAGCCGTGGATCATGGAAATGCTTGCCCAGCCGTGTCCACAAGGTGGCGAAGGGCCCGAGCCGGGTCAGCGTGGCCAGCCCGGCCGGGCCGAGGGCCGCCACCATGCCCGGCACGCTGGGCCGCTGCGAGCGGATGTGCGGGCCTTCCAGGTGCTGGTAGACGCGCCGGGATTCGGCGCAGAAGCCGCGATAGCGCCGTGCCTCGGCGGCGCCTGCGAAGCGGCCGATGGCATCGACCGAAGCGTCCAGGTCGGCATGCAGATCCAGGCGCTGCACGCCGTCCGCGCCGGCCCAGGCATGGCGCGCCAGTACCGACAGCGGCTGCGGCGCCACCAGCGACTCGAGCGAGCTGCCGCACTGCGCCAGCAGTTCGTCGAACACCCAGCGCATCGTGAACACGGTGGGCCCGCCATCGATGGGCGCGCCATCCACCTCGAGCTGGCGCATCTTGCCGCCGGGCGCGGCGGCGGCTTCCAGCAACGTGACCTGCAGGCCCCGCTGCGCCAGCAGCAGGGCGCTTACCAGCCCGCCGATGCCGGCGCCGACGACGATCGCGCGCGGCTCGCGCAGGGCGGTCTCAGCCAAGCGCCCTGCCCTTCCAGCGGCCCTGCAACTGCAAGGGCACGAAGCGCACGAACATCGATTCGCTGAACCAGTCCTCCTGGTAGGCGGCGCGGATGGCCTCCTGGTGCGCGCCGCTGCGCGCATAGGCATCCATGGCCGCCTGGTCGCGCCACAGGCTGAAGGTGGCCTGGCGCAGCAGCGGTGCCTCGCCCAGGCCCATGGCCAGCAGGCAGCCTTCGGCACGCTCGAGCGCCGCTTCGGCCGGCGGCGAATGGCGCCAGAAGCGCAGCGCCAGCCGCGGACGGATCGAGGCACGCGTCAGCGAGGCCACCGGCAGGCCTGCCGGCACCGGCGCGCTGACACCGATCGGCTGCCCGCTCCAGGCGCCGCGGCAGGACGTGGCACGCAACTTCACGCTGCACCACTCGGCCGCATGCGCACGGTAGGCCGCGACGATCGGCGAGGTGCCCAGAAAGGCGTCGGCTGCCGCCTCGCCGTCGAACACCGCGAACAGGCCCTGGCGGCGCAGGCTGGGCCGAAGGCCGAAGCCGCCGCGTTGGCCGCTGCCCAGCGCCTTGGCAAAACGCAGACCGGGCACCCCGCGCAACAGCAGGCTGCCCAGCACGATGCGCGACCAGCCCCACAGCAGCGAACCGGGCGAAAGCTCCAGCAACAGCAGCACGACCACGTCGTCGCGCTGCAGCGGCAGCGGCGTGGTGTTGCCGCCGGAGCGCACCGCACCGGGTTCGTCGGGCAGGCTCTGGCGCCGCACGGGGCCTTGCGCCGCAGCGGCCACCAAGGCACCCGGCGCGGCCAGCGGACCGTGTGCCGGGCCGTGCATGACCGCTACTTCACCGTGACTTCGACGCGTCGCGCCGAGGGGTCTTCACCAGACACGTTGGCGCCCACCTGCAGCGGCTTGTCGAGCACCACGCGCGCCGGTGCAATGCCGCCGGCGACGATGGCGTCGCGCACGTTCACCGCGCGGTCCTTGGCCAGCTTCTCGTTGGCGGCCTTCTCACCGGCCGCCGAGTGGTAGCCCGAGATCTGCGCCTTGGCCGTCGGCTTGGCGCCCAGCGTGGCGATCAGCTGCGTCAGCCCCTTGGCCTGCTCGCCTTCCAGCGTGGCCGAGCCGACGCCGAAGTACAGCACCGAGCGCGTGGGCTCGGCCAGCGGCGGCGGCAGGCCGTCGGCCACCTTGGCGGCCGCGGAGACCAGCAGCGACGGGTAGTTCTTGGCCATCGGCGCGCCGTACATCGGCTTGTACACACCCTGGTGGCAGGTGGCGCAGTTCACCTTGGCCACATCGCCCAGTGGCCCGAGGCGATTGGCCGGGAAGGTCTTGGTCAGCGGCTCGAGGTAGTCGTTGTTCAACTCACGCGCCATCCGGATGCCGTGCCATGCCGTGGTGCGCTGCGGCGGCGAGCCTTCCCAGCTCTTGAAGTTGCGCGTGTTGTGGCAGTAGGTGCAGTTGACACCCAGCCCCGCCGACATGTGCATCATCAGGCCGTAGGTTTCCTCGGTGTGCAGGATCGAGGCCACATGCCCGGTGGGCAGCGCGGTACTCGCTCCGATGCCGATGGTCTGGTCGCCCAGCAGGTACAGGCTGTACGGGTCGTAGGTCAGCGAGCTCATGCCGACCATCTTCATCGGCTGGTTCTGGCCGGCCAGGTCACCGATGAAGTCGGAGCGCTTGTCCTGCGGCGGCGCCTTGAACCACACCTGCAGCGGCACGGCCTTGCCGCGGTGGCAGGTGTAGCAGGTGACGCCGGTGGCGGCCACGTGCGGCTTCCAGCCGGCATTGATGTGCTGCGTCATCTCGATCATGCGCCGCGCCACCACCTTGGTGTACTTGCTGTCCTCGCCCATCGCGGCGGGGTCGTGGCAGTAGTTGCAGCCCTGCTCGGGCGAGACCCATTCGGTCATCGCGGCCATCACGCGGGTGAACTCTGCCACGCTCAGGTGGCCCAGCAACGGCACGTTCTTGTAGATGTCGCGGGCCTTCGGGCCGGCATCGCTGTCGGCCGGCGGCGTGACGGGCGGCGCCTGGTTGGCCTCGGCCACGCGCAGCTCGATGCGCGGGTTGTAGACCAGCTCCATGCCCGTGCCGCGGTAGCCGCGCTGTACGGTGTCGACGGGCGGGCGCTCGCACCCGGCCAGCAGTGCGGCCGCCAGCAGCGCCACTCCGGCGCCAAAGAGTCGGTTGCTCATGGCTTCACCCCCTGCAGCAGCGTGGCCGGATCGACAGCGGGCGGGAACACCGCCGGGTACGGTGGCGCGACGCCATGCTTGACGGCCCACAGGAACCAGTTGTCGACCACCGTGCCGGACAGCAGGATGCCGATGCCGCCGGTCAGCGGGCACAGCACCGCGAACCACCACGCCCAGCGGTGGATCGATTCGGTGGTGGCGTTGAAGCCCATGGTCCAGCGCCAGAACAGCGCGGCACGCTCCGACGCGGTACCGCGGTCGGCGATCTGCTCCAGCTCGCGCTCGCCGCCGAAGCGGCTGACCGCCAGGATGGTGGCGCCGTGCATCGCGAACAGCAGCGTCGCGCCGTAGAGGAAGGCGATCGACAGTGCGTGGAAGGGGTTGTAGAACAGGTTGCCGTAGCGGATGGAGAAGGCCGCGGTCCAGTCCAGGTGCGGGAAGATGCCGAAGGGCACCGCCTCGGACCAGCTGCCCATCAGCACCGGGCGGATGAAGCCCAGCACCAGATACAGCCAGATCGCCGCGGCAAAGGCCCAGGCCACGTGCGTGCCCATGCCGAGTGCGCGGGCTCGGGTGTACATGCGTACCCACCACAGAAGGATCGACACGGTGAGGAAGCCGCCGGCCATCAGCCACCAGCCGCCCTTGTTCAGCGGCGGCAGCGACAGGCCGTATTCGGGCGCGGGCGGCTCCAGGGACAGCCAGAACAGCTGGCGCACGAATTGCACGATGTCCCAGTTGACCTGGGCCAGCATGTTGAAGCCGATGATGTTGATCGCCGCCACGCCGAAGATGATCGACGCGATGCCCAGCGGGCCCAGATAGATCGGGCCGATCTGCGGCATGCCCAGGCGCCCGAAGAGGTGCACCTGCGGCAAGTCGGTGCCGGTGCGCGGGCTGTTGCCCTCGCCCAGCGGCACCCCCAGGTTCGAAGGCCCGACCGCCTGGACTTGGGTGAACAGGTTTTGATACTCAGCCATTTCTTTCTCCTGTTCGCCTTACTTCAGCGGCCACTGCGCCCAGATCGGCATGTTCAGCCACCAGCCCCACCACTCGGGCCAGCCGCGGGTCCAGAAGGGACCGCTGATGACGATGCACACCGCGCTGAAGAACACCGCCGCCAGCGCCAGGAACAGACCCAGCCGGTGGATGCCCAGGGCGCCGATCGAATAGCCGACCGCGTCGCGGAAGAAGGTGTCCTCGTAGTCGGCCGTGCGCATGGCCTCGCCCTTCTTCGGGTTGCTGGCCGACAGGATCAGCCCACCGTGCAGCGACAGCGCCAGCGTCGTCGTGAAGAAGAAGCTGATGGCGATCATGTGCGCCGGGTTGTAGTGGAAGTGCAGGTACTGGTAGCCGACGTTGGACACCCAGTCCAGGTGGCTGAAGATGCCGTACGGAAAGCCATGTCCCCAGGCGCCCATCAGCACCGGGCGGATCACCACCAGCGTCACGTAGGCCAGGATTGCGAAGCTGAAGGCGATGGGCACGTGCAGCCCCATGCCCAGCTTTCGGCAGATCTCCACCTCGCGCAGCATCCAAGAGACGAAGGCGCCGATGGCACACACCGTGATCAGCTGCCACAGGCCACCTTCGAGCAGCGGGGCAATGCCCAGGCCATAGCTCAGGTCAGGCGGGGCGATGCTGATCTGCCACAGGTTCCAGGTGGGCCCCTTCGCGGCACCCCACAGGATCAGGGCGGTGCCCAGGAAGCTGAAGAAGGCCGTCGTGACGCCGAAGAAGCCCACATAGAACGGGCCGACCCAGAAATCGAACAGGTCGCCGCCGACGAGCGTGCCTCCGCGCACGCGGTACTTCTTCTCGAAACTCAACATGGCCATGCTTGGTCCCCCACCGGGCGGCTAGGCCGTCCGGCACATGTTCTGCGGGCATGCAGACCGGCGGGCCCGAAGGCCGGTGCCGGCTGCATGCGTTGTGGCGGGAATCCCGCTACTTGGTGTTCAACGTGTTGGATGCCACCGCCACAGGCATAGGCGCGTTCAGCGCCGCCACCTTGGCCGTCTTGGGGCCATCCAGCCAGTTGAACTTGTTCGTGCTCAGCAGGATGAGATGGATCATCACTGCGATGCCGAACAGAAAGACCGCCAGTGCGACCATCGTTCGCAGGGGGTCGAACAGACGCCAAATTCTCCACATGGTTCAAGCTCCTAGGTTAGGTGCGACATAAAGGTGTAGACCGCCGCCTTCACGCCGCCGTTGAGTGACTTCGCACCCTCGGCACCCGGCAGCCAGGTCCTCCATTGCCAACCCAGCAACTGCCCTGCAAGGGCGATTGCCATGAACAGCGCGAAGGCCGCACTGAAGATCAGCCAGTAGTTCCGGATGTCTTCGTGCGCGGGCTTGCGCGATGCATCGATCGAGTGGGCCATGTCGGTTCCCTTCATTCCGGGGTTCGCGTCAGATGCTCAGAGCCAGGGGCGCCAGATCCACACCAGGATGTGCGCGACCACGGCAACCGCCGTGAAGCCCACGAAACCCTGGACGTAGAACTTGTGGAACTCCTGAGCCTCTTCGTCGGTGAGGCCCGAGATCGAGCCCTTTCTTTCAGCCATAGGAAAAGTCCTCCAGACCGGCCTTGCGGCCGCATGCGCACAAAGCCCGCGCATCGTGGGCAATCCCGGCAGGACGCCGGGACATGGGGTACGTCGGCCCGCGGCGGACGCATGAGTCGAGCTTCATGCCGTCTCCTCGATGCCGAGCAGACGGCGAACCCGCGCCAGCGTGACGCGTGCTTCGCCGGCGGCATGGGCCTCGCGTTCGGCGCGGTCGCGCAGTTGCTTGGCTGCCGAGATCTGCACCAGCACCGGCTGGGCGTCGATGTGGCGCTGCAGGGCCTGCTGCGCATCGGCGTCCCAGGGCCGCGCATCGCCGCGCCGCGTGGGCGTGGCCGCCACCTTGTCGAGCTCGGTGCCCAGCGGCAGGATGTGGAACAGCGCGTCGAACAGCGCGTTGCAGAACTCCTGCACGATGTACGTGGCGCCGGCATAGCCCATGAAGGGCGTGCCGGTATGGCGGCGGATGATCGCGCCGGGGAAGGACGCCGGGATGTAGGCCGGCTTCGGCCCGTGGCCCTGCGCCACCTCGGCCAGGTACATGCGTTCGTTGTAGCTGCCGAACATCACCAGCGGCGGCTTGTCGTGCACCAGCTGGCGCACCGTGGCGTTGTCAGTCTTCGCTCCGGCCTGGCGCGACACCGCGAAGTTGCAGGGCAGGCCGAGCTCGTCCTCCAGGAAGTGGCGGATGCCGCGCGCGTAGGTCTCGCCGGCCACCACCGCGAAGTTGGCGGTGCCGAAGAAATCCTGCGTGACGCTGCGCCACAGGTCCCACACCGGCTTGATGGTGGTGTGCTTCTCGCGCTCGATGAAGGGCTCGGGGTCCAGGTGCAGCAGCTGGCCCAGCTGGCGCAGGAAGGCGGTGGTGCTGTGCAGCCCGATCGGCGCCTGCAGGTAGGGGCGCTCCAGCGCCTCGCACAGCATGCGGCCGTACTCGCGGTACATGCAGATGTTGACGTCGGCCTCGACCAGGCGCGACACGTCGGCCAGGTGGCTGCCCAGCGGGAACACCATGTTCACCTCGGCGCCGATGCCCTGCACCAGGCGGCGGATCTCGGCCAGGTCGCTGGGCATGTTGAAGCTGCCGTAGCACGGGCCGATCAGGTTGACGCGCGGCTTCTCGCCGGCCGGGCGTTCCTCGAAGGGCTTGCGCTGCGGCACCTTGCGCAGGCCGTACTGCTGCCACAGCCACAGCATCGCGCGGTTGGCGCACTGCCACTGGTCCTCGTCGATGGTGCGCGGCAGGAAGCGCTGGATCGTCGTGCCCTCGGGCGTGACGCCGCCGCCGATCATCTCGGCGATGCTGCCGGTGACCACGACGCTGGGCAGGTCGGGGTCGAGCGTGGCATGGGCGCGCTTCATCGCGCCTTCGGTGCCATCGCGGCCCAGCTGTTCTTCCGCGAGACCGGTGACGACGATCGGCAGCTCGTGCGGCGGCAGCGCGTCGGTGTAGTGCAGCACGCTAGTCACCGGCAGGTTCTCGCAGCCCACCGGGCCGTCGATGATGACCTGCAGGCCCTTGATGGCCGTGAACACGTACACCGCGCCCCAGTAGCCGCCGGCGCGGTCGTGATCGATGGTGTAGCCGGGCACGGCCATCAGATCATCTCCTCGGCCTTGCGCTTCTTGAGCAGCTTGATGACTTGGCGGCGCGTGTCGGCGCGGAATTCGGGGTGTGCCTTGGGCACCTCTTCCCAGACGCCGGACTGGTCGCCGTCGCCGACGCCGCCGAAGAAATCGCGCATGCGGTCGAAGCGCGCCTTGTTGCCGATGGCGGCGTTGATCACCTGGGCCAGCGAGCCGGCGCCCATCACGCCCATCAGCGGCCGGGCCGAGATCAGGTTGGTGAAGTACAGCGCCGGAATCGCCGCCTGCTTGGCCGCCTGCACCACCGGCGTGGTGCCGATCGCCAGATCGGGCCGGAACTCGCGCACCGCGTCGATGTCCTGCTCCAGCGAGGCGCGGTACTGAACGCGCACGCCGCGGGCATTCAGCCACTCGAGGTCGGGCGCGCTCCACGGCGTCTTCGGGCAGGCGGTGCCCACATAGGGCACGTCGGCGCCGCTTTCGATCAGCAGGCGCGCCACCAGCAGTTCGCTGCCTTCGTAGCCGCTGACGGTGATGCGGCCCTGGACCGGCGTGCGCGCCAGCGCGCCCTTGATGGCCGGCAGCCACTGGTTCTTGGCGGCATCGATCAGCGCCTGCGGCACATTGGTCGCGCTGCCGATGGCCTGCAGCCAGGCCTCGGTGCCATCGTGGCCCACCGGCGCCGACGGCACGATGGCGCGTCCGGCCGCCTCGAACTCGCGCACGCTGGCGGTGTAGAAGGGGTGGATCGCGGCGACCGCGGCGCAGTCCAGCGCGGCATAGAGCTCACGCCATTCGCGCGTCGGCACGACGGGGCCGCAGGCCAGGCCCATCGGCTCGAGCAGCATGCCGATGCCCACCGGGTCGGCCGGGAACATCTCGCCCAGCAGCGTGATCGTCGGCTTGTCGCTGACACCGTTGCGCGGCGCCGTCACCGGGCCGGCCTCGGCCTCGCCGCGCGCATAGCGCAGCATCGCGCCGGCCAGCACGTCCTTGGCCTCGGCATGCGTCGGCACGCCGAAGCCCGGCACGTCGATGCCGATGATGCGCACGCCGTTGATGTCCTTGGGCAGCAGCTGCAGCGGCACGCCGCTGGCCGTGGGCACGCACAGGTTGATGATGACGATGGCGTCGTACAGCGCCGGGTCGGCCTGCGCGTGCACGGTGTCGCGGATGTCCTCGAACAGCTTGCCGGTGACCAGCGTCTCGCTGTTGAAGGGCACGTAGCCGACGCTGCGGCGCGCGCCGTAGAAGTGGCTGGTGAAGGTCAGGCCGTAGACACAGCAGGCGCTGCCGCTCAGGATGGTGTGGGTGCGGCGCATGCGCAGCCCCACGCGCAGCGAGCCGAAGGCCGGGCACATGCTCTGCGGCTGCTCGTGCGGGCCGGCGCCGGCCGCGGGCCCCTGCAGCGGATAGTCCTTGGCGTACTGCGCCAGCACCTCGCTCTTGCCGGCCGCCTGCGCGGCCGCCAGCAGCTGGGCCTTGCCGGAATGGCAGCCCAGGCCGTCACCTTCGACGGCGGCGGGGTTGGGAAGATCGTTCGCGCCCATGGCTCGGTTCTCGTGCTCAGGCGTCGTCGTAGACGACTTCCAGCGTCGGCTTGACGATCTCGTTCTTGCCGACCATGTCGAACAGCGTGGCCGGTTCCATCTGGAAGTCGCGGCCGGTGGCTTCGGCCGAGAACAGGCCGAGCAGCTGGTCCTGCGTCTGCGGCTTGGGCCGCACCGGCGGCGCCTCGGCGACATTGGTGGCCAGCTGCTCGAACAGCGGAGCCCACTGCGTGCCGGGCCGGCCGATGATTTCGTAGCTGGCGCTCTTGCGGCGGATGTCCTCGTGCGCGGGGATCGCCGCCAGCACCGGGATGCCGGCGTTCGACGCGAAGGCCTGCGCCTCGCCGGTGCCGTCGTCCTTGTTGATCACCATGCCGGCCACGCCGACGTTGCCGCCCAGCTTGCGGAAGTACTCCACTGCGCTGCAGACGTTGTTGGCGACGTACAGGCTCTGCAGGTCGTTGCTGCCGACGACGATGACCTTCTGGCACATGTCGCGCGCGATCGGCAGGCCGAAGCCGCCGCAGACCACGTCGCCCAGGAAGTCGAGCAGCACGAAGTCGAAGCCCCAGTCGTGGAAGCCCAGCTTCTCCAGCGTTTCGAAGCCGTGGATGATGCCGCGCCCGCCGCAGCCGCGGCCGACCTCGGGGCCGCCGAGCTCCATCGCGAACACGCCGTCGCGCTTGAAGCAGACGTCGCCGATGGACACCGGCTCGCCGGCCAGCTTCTTGCGGCTGCTGGTCTCGATGATGGTGGGCGTGGCCTTGCCGCCGAACAGCAGGCTGGTGGTGTCGCTCTTCGGATCGCAGCCGATCAGCAGCACCTTCTTGCCTTGCTGCGCCATCATGTAGCTCAGGTTGGCCAGCGTGAAGCTCTTGCCGATGCCGCCCTTGCCGTAGATGGCGATGATCTGCGTGGCCTTGGTGGCCGGCGCGGTGGACACCGGGTCGGGTTCGATGGCCGCCTCGGCGCGCAACTGCACGTCGCGCAGGATCTGGATCGGGGACACCGTCGGGGCGCCATTGGGTGTGCTCATGCGCTGTGTCTCCAGTCGAGGATCATCTTCAGACAGGCCACGTCGCCGAAGGCCGTGCGGTACGCGGCATCGGCATGGGCGGCTTCTTCGCGGTGCGTGATCAGGCCGCCGAGTGACAGCACGCCGTCCTCGATCAGCGCCTTCACGGCCAGCAGGTCGGGGCGCTGCCATTCGGCGGCGGCGCGGATCTGCGCCTCGCGCATGAAGGCCGGCGGGAACGAGAAAGACACCCGATCGCTGTAGAAGCCAGCCAGCACCACCTCGCCGCCCGGCGCCAGGCGGCCGATCAGCGTGTCCAGGATCGACGCGTCGCCGCTGACGTCGTAGATCGCACGGTAGTTGCGCCGCTTGTCCTCGTCGGGGTGCAGCACGGTGTAGCCCTCGGCGCCCAGCGCGCGCTGCGGGTCGCGCTCCCAGACCACCGTGTCGGTCACGCCGGCAGCGACGTTCAGGCGCGCCAGCAGGCGGCCCAGCACACCATGGCCGACGATCAGGTCGGGGGCCACCGGATGCTCACGCTGCCCGCCGCCGGACACGGCGTGGTACGCGGTGGCCGCCAGGGCCAGCAGGATCGCGCGCTCGCCCAGCGCTTCGTCGACCGGCACCACGCGCTTGCCGGGGACCACCACGCGCGCCGCGGCACCGCCGAACAGGCCGCGCACGTCGCCGAAGCAGTTGGCACCGGGCACGAACACGCGCGCACCCACATCCAGGCCCGACAGGTTGCCGGCCTCGACGACGCGGCCCACCGATTCGTAGCCGGGCACCAGCGGGTAGCCCATGCCGGGGAACATGGGCATGCGGCCGCTCCACAGCAGCTTCTCGGTGCCGGTGCTGATGCCGCTCCATTCGATATCGACCACCACGTCCTGATCGCCGGGATCGGACAGCGACAGCTCGCTGAGCACCAGGCGTTCGGGCTGTTCCAGCACGACGGCAGTGGTCTTCATGTGGCGGCTCCCGGGAGGAAGAAGTCAGTCGGGGCGGGGCGGCTCATGGTGCGGGGCATCGATCGGCAACGGGTCGATGTCATCTTATGCTGACTACACAGAGTGTCAAGCTTTGTTTACGCTTAGGCTCGGTTGCGCCGGCAGACCAGCACCCCCACCTGCAGCGGGATGGTCGTGGGCAGTTCGCGCACCTGCTCGAAGCCCGCCGCCTGCAGCAAGGCCGTGAGCTGCGCCGCGGTACGCGCCCGGCCACCGCGCATGGCCAGCAGGTACATGCCGAAATAGGCGTCGCCCATGCGCGGCGCGCCCGGCGCGCCGGCCATCGGCTCGGCCAGCAGCAGCGTGCCGCCGGGCG
>JAFLDH010000070.1 GCA_017302505.1 Burkholderiales bacterium | reverse complement strand
CGCAGCACCCGGCCGAGGCGCGGCTGCTGCAGCGGCAGGCGCGGGCGCAGGCCGGAACCGACCCGCCCGCGGGTTAGCCCTGAGCGAAGGGCCATTGGCGGGAGCGCCGGGCTCGGCTAGACTTGCAGCAATGAAAGCGCTTTCAGAATGCGCTTTCACAGAGCGGAGCCGTGGGGCCATCCGCCGCAGCCACCGAGTCGATCACCAGGAGACCCTTCATGAAGCCAAGCCGCCTTTCAACCCTGGCCGCTGCCGCCCTCGCGCTGGCCGCCCCGCTGGCCGCCCAGGCCGCACTCTCGCCCTACAGCCAGAACTTCGAGGGGCTGAGCGGATCCTCGGCGCTGAGCGGTGACGGCTGGAAGATCTTCGGCAATGTCTTCAACCCCGATGGCAGCTATGTCGGGGGTTATGGCGTCTACGGCGCACCTAACGGCGGCGCCGGCTTCAGCGCGGTGGCCAGTGGCCAGGGCGGGCCGGCCCAGGGTGCGCAGCAACTCGTCGTCTACAGCGATTACAACAATCTATCGCAACCCACCAAGTGGGTCGAGGCGCTGGTCTTCCAGGAGCGCACCATCGCTGCTGGTGACAGCGGCCAGTGGCAGTTCAGCTTCGATGCCAAGAAAGGTGATCTGAAGCCGAACTCTTCTGCCTATGCCTTCATCAAGACGCTGAATCCGGCTGCGGGCTACGCCACCACGAACTTCGTACAGATCGACATGACGTCGATCTCGGGCGACTGGAATCGCTACGCGCTGTCGTTGGCGGTGGATGGCGCATTGGCAGGCCAGCTGCTGCAGTTCGGCTATGCCGCCAAGGCAACGAATTACACGGCCTCGGGCACCTTCTACGACAACGTGTCCTTCGCCACTGCCCCGGTGCCGGAGCCCTCGACCTATGCGCTGATGTTCGCCGGCCTGGGCCTGGTGGGTTTCGTGGCGCGGCGGCGCGCCACGACGGCGCGAAGCTGAGAGCCGATCGGCCCGCGGGGCCGCGGATCAGGTTCAGGGCAAGGGACGGCGCCGCAGGCGCCGTCGCCGTTTCAGGCGCACCCGCAAGTGCCACACGCCGTTGACCAGCAGGTAGGCCAGCAGCGAGAAACCGAACGAGAAGATCAGCGTGCCTACCAGCAGCGGCTTGCCGACGTCCTGCAGCGTGACGACCCACTTCGACCAGCCGCTCAGCGCCGGGCCGGCGGCCTGCAGCGTGGCTGACTGGCCGGCCAGCACGCCCGGCTTGTGCTCGGCGTCGACCGGCTCGTCGAGCACGCGCGCACCCACCCACCAGGCGGCGTAGTACACCGGGCCGAAGGTGGGGGGCGTGTTCACCAGCGTGGCCGCCACGGCGGCCGGCACGTTGGCGCGCAGCGCCACCGAAAGCGCCGCAGACAGCGGAATCTGCGCAATCGGCGTGATGAACGCGAAGAACACGCCGATGGCCGCCCCGGTGGCCACGCCGCGGCGGCTCATGTGCCACAGCCGCGGATGCAGCAGCGAGGGCCCCAGCCAGCGCAGCCAGCGGTTGCGGGCCATCGCCTCGGGCGTGGGCATCAGGCGTCGAAGTCGGTCGAACATGGCCGGCCGGTTGAAGACGGGTGCGTGGGCGCCTACAGCGCCTGTTCGTACAGCTGCGCGTACTGCTCGGCCGTCGGCTTGACCGGCGTGCCGAAGTGCGCCAGGTCGGCCAGCGCATAGGGCACCAGCTCCGGAATCATCTCGCGGGTGACGCCCAGCGCCGCCAGGCCGCTGGGCAGGCCGATGGCCGCATTGCGCGCGGCCACGGCGTCGGCCAGGTCGGCGCCGGCGTCCAGGCCCATGGCCTGGCGCAGCCGCACGTACTTGTCGGCGCAGGCCGCCGCGTTGAAGCGCAGCACGGTGGGCAGGATCAGTGCGTTCAGCGTGCCGTGGTGGGCGCGCAGGTCCTCGCGGCGGCCCACCGCATGGCTCATCGAATGCACCGCGCCCAGGCCCTTGATGAAGGCCAGCGCGCCTTCGGTGGAGGCCATCATCATCTGCCAGCGCGCATCACGGTCCTCGCCGTGCGCCACCGCGCGCTCGATGTGCCGCCAGCCGCGGTACAGCCCGTCCAGCGCGACGCCGTCGGCCGGCGGGTTGACGCTGGGCGCCAGGAAGGCCTCGATGCAATGGGTGATAGCGTCCATGCCGGTGGCCGCGGTCATCAGCGGCGGCAGGCCCAGCGTCAGCTCGGGGTCGCAGATCGCCACCTTGGGGATCAGCATCGGGTTGGCGATGGTCAGCTTGCGGCCGTCGTCCAGCACGATGACCACACCCACCGACACCTCGCTGCCAGTGCCCGAGGTGGTGGGCAGGCAGATCACCGGCGCCACGCCACGGATGTGCTTGGCGCCGCCCTTCAGCGGGTCGAAGCGGGCCAGCGGCTCGCCCGAGACGGCCAGCAGGGCCACCGACTTGCCCAGGTCCATCGACGAGCCGCCGCCCAGGCAGACCACGCCGTCGCAGCCCTCGGCCCGGTACAGCGCCAGCGCCTCCAGCGTGGCCCGCTCGGTGGGGTTGCCGGGCGTGCCGTCGAACACCGGCGGCGCCATGCCCTCGGGCAGCGTGGCCAGCACGCGGTCCAGCAGCCCGGCGCCGCGCACCCCCTTGTCGGTGACCAGAAGCGGCCGGCTGACGCCCAGGCGCTTGAGCTCCGGCGCCAGCATCTTGATGGCGCCGTGGTCGAAATGGGTGGTGGTCAGGTAGCTCAGGATCGGCATGGTGGTCGGGCAGGGCGGCAGTGGAGAACGCCCCTATTGTCCGTCCTGCCGGCACTCGGGCCAGCCTGGCCCGGTGCCGCGTGGGGCTCTCAGCCCGCCAGCAGCCGGGTGCCCCAGATGGTCCAGGCGGCCACCGCGGCCCAGGCGATCAGCGTGCCCACCAGGTTGCGGCCGGCGTTGTTCTGCGAGAACAGCGCCCAGTTCCAGTAGACCACCGGCTTGCCGGCCAGCGGCCAGCCGGGCAGGAAGCGCCGCACCTGGGCGCGGTACTCGTCGTAGGGCGCGCCGAAGATCGGCTGCAGGTGCGCCTCTTCGCGCTCGACCCGCGCGTCCATGTATTTCCAGTACACCACCGTGTAGATGAGCAGCAGCCACCACTGGCCCAGCAGCATCAGGAAGCCGAAGGGGATGAAGAAGCGGCCCAGGTACATCGGGTTGCGCACCATCGTGTAGGGGCCGCGGATGGTGAGCGTGCTGTTCTTGTCCAGCGAGGCAAAGCACCACAGCTGGATGAACTCGCCCACCATCGACACGACGAAGCCAGCCAGCAGCCATTCGGGCCGCGCGAAGGGGGCCACCAGCACCAGCACCAGGATGAACAAGGGCTTGCGCGTCTTCACCAGGAAGCTGCGCAGCGCGGGGTTCTGGAACAGCCCTTCCGAGGTTTGCTTCATGCCGCCATTGTCGCCCGGCCGTGCGCAGCGCCTACTTGCGCAGCCCGAAGTAGCCGCGGAACACCCACAGCCGCCGCCAGCGGTTGATGCGATCGAAGTGTTCGCGCCGCTGCGCGCCCATGGCCGCCGGCTGGAACTGCAGCCACTTCTTGTAGATGCCGCCCATGTCCAGGCCTTCGAACCAGCGGCGCAGAAAGCCGGGCATCGCGCGCGTGGACACCGCGGCCTGGAAGTCGATGATGCCGGGCCGGCCGTCGGGCTGCATCAGCAGGTTGTTGCCGCCGCGCGTGTCCAGGTGCACCAGGCCGCGCGCATGCACCTGCTGCAGCAGGCCTTCCAGGGCGGCCAGGAACTCGGCGCTCAGCGGCTCGCCGTCCAGTTGCACGCGGCCCAGTGTGCGCCCGGGCACGAAGCGCGCGGCCATCGCGCAGCCATCCACCCGGAAGGCCTGCGACGGGATGCCAGGCAGCCCTTCCAGCCGCTGCAGCGCGCGCACCTCGCGGCCCAGCAGAAAGCGGCCGAAGCCGTGCCGCACCCACCAGGCGCGCGACGAGAAGTCCTTGAAGATCCAGTCCGTGCCATCCAGCCGCACGCGTTCCACCCGCGCATTGGCGAAGCGCCCGTCGCGCAGCAGGTGGTGCTCGGCGCGGGCCAGGTCGGCGCGGGTAAAGGGCTGCGGCATCAGCGTCGCAGCACCGACAGCCATGCGCGCTGCGCGTCGCTTAGCGCTTCGTCCGGCGTCAGCATCGAATACTGCAGCGCGCTGCGAATCTCCGGCTCCTCGGCCGGCAGCGGGCCGGCCAGCAGCGCGTCCAGCAGCGCGCGGGCGCGTTCCAGACTGTCGCGGTACTTGGCCAGGATGGCGCTGACGCTGACGTGCATCGAAGGGTCGTCCATCCAGCAGTCGTAGTCGGTGGCGATGCACACGGTGGCGTAGCAGATCTGCGCCTCGCGGGCCAGGAACACCTCGGGCACGTTGGTCATGCCCACCAGCTGGCAGCCGATCTGGCGCATGAAGTGGCTTTCGGCGCGCGTGCCCAGGCGCGGGCCTTCCACGCAGGCATAGGTGACGTCGCGGTGCAGCCGGATGCCCATGCGTGCGGCCTGCGCAGACGCCCAGTCCACCAGGTTGCGGCTCACCGGCTCGGCGGTGGAGATGTGCGCGGCCACGCCCTCGCCGAAGAAGCTGCGCGCGCGGCCGCCCTTGGTCCAGTCGAAGTACTGCGTGGGCATGGCCAGGTCGCCGGGCGCGATCTCCTGCGCCAGGCTGCCCACGGCCGAGAAGCCCAGGATCTGCGTGGCGCCGGCGCGCTTCAGCGCAAAGATGTTGGCGCGGTAGTTCACCTCGTGCGGCAGGTGCTTGTGGCCGCTGCCGTGGCGCGCCAGGAACAGCAGTTCGCGCCCGCCGAGGCGCCCCTGCACGATGCGGCCCGAGGGCTGGCCAAAGGGCGTGGCCTCGTCCAGGTGGCGCTCCACCTGCATGCCGGCCAGCTCGTAGATGCCGGTGCCGCCTATCACTGCCAGCATGGGGTCCTCCTTGGTTTGCCGACGCGCCGGCATTCTGCCCGCTTGGCTACCATGCCGGCCTGCCGAACCCGAGGAGATGCCGATGAGCCCCCGTCTGCCCGCCCTGCTCAGCGCGCTGGCGCTGTGCCTGAGCTTCATCGCCGCCCCGGCCGCCGCCCAGCCCAGGAAGGACCAGGTGGTGCTGGCCATGACGCTGGAGCCGCCGGGCCTGGACCCGACGGCCGGCGCGGCCTCGGCCATTGCCGAGGTGGTGCTGTACAACATCTTCGAGACGCTGACCAAGATCCACAGCGACGGCAGCATCACCCCGCTGCTGGCCGAGAGCTGGACGGTGGGCCCGGACAACCGCAGCTACAGCTTCAAGCTGCGCAAGGGCATCAAGTTCCAGAACGGCGAGCCCTTCGACGCCGCGGCGGTGAAGTTCGCCTTCGAGCGCGCCGCGTCCAAGGACAGCGTCAACAAGGACAAGGCGGTGTTCGCCAACATCGAGCGCATCGACACGCCCGACCCGCACACGGTGACGCTGACGCTGAAGAACCCGAACCCCGACCTGCTGTTCCAGCTGGGCCAGGCCACGGCCATCATCGTCGAGCCGAAGAGCGTCGCCACCAACAACACCCAGCCGGTGGGCACCGGGCCCTACAGGCTGGACAGCTGGAACCGCGGGGCGTCGATCACGCTGCAACGCTGGGACGGCTACCGCAACGCGGCCAACGTGAAGATGCGCCGCGCCACCATCCGCTTCATCAACGACCCGGCGGCGCAGATGGCCGCGCTGCTGTCGGGCGACGTGGATGCCTTCCCGCGCGTGGCCGCGGCGCGCAGCCTGGAGCAGTTCAGGCGCGACAAGCGCTTCCAGATCCTGATCGGCGGCTCGCGGGCCAAGACCATCCTGGCCATCAACAACAAGCGCAAGCCGCTGGACGACGTGCGCGTGCGCCAGGCCATCGCCGCGGCCATCGACCGCAAGGCAGTGATCGAGGGCGCGGCCGACGGTTTCGGCACGCCGATCGGCAGCTACTACACGCCCGGCGCGCCTGGCTACATCGACCTGACCGGCACCAACGCCTACGACGTGGCCCGGGCCCGCGCGCTGCTGCACCAGGCCGGCGTGGCGCTGCCGCTGGAGCTGACCATGAAGCTGCCGCCCACGCCCTATGCGCGCCAGGGCGGCGAGGTGATCGCGGCGATGCTGGACAAGGTGGGCATCAGGGCCAAGATCGAGAACGTCGAATGGGCGCAGTGGCTGTCCGGCGTCTACAAGGACAAGGCCTACGACCTGACGGTGATCGCGCATGTGGAGCCGCTGGACTTCGGCAACTTCGCGCGGCCCAACTACTACTGGGGCTATGAGTCGCCGAAGTTCAACGCGCTGTGGGCGCAGGTGCAGGCCACGCCCAAGCAGGAAGAGCGCAACAAGCTGATGGGCGAGCTGCAGCGCCTGGTGGCCGACGATGCGGTGGCCGCCTACCTGTACCAGCCCACCTGGATCACCGTGGCCAATGCGCGGCTGAAGGGCCTGTGGAAGGAAGTGCCGCTGTTCGCCAACGACATCGGGGCGCTGAGCTGGCAGTAGACCTCGGAGGGGCCTTCGCGCGGGTCAGTCCCGGTCCAGGAAAGCGGCGATGCGTGCCTGGATCGCCGTCGCCTGCGGGTCGGTGAAGGGCGCCAGGTGCCCGCCGCGTTCGATCCACAGCGCCTGCGCGCCAGGGATCTGTGTCAAGGCCCATTCGCCGTGGGTGGGCGGCACGTCGCTGTCCACCTTGCCATGCACCACCAGCACCGGCACGGTCATCTGTGGCAGGCCCAGGTCGGTGATGGCCTCGAACTGCTGCAGGTCGTTGTGCAGGCCGGGCTGGCGCGGCCCGCGCCAGCTGATGGTTTCGGTCAGGCCCAGCACGAAGCGGCGCTTGTCGGCATCGGCCCACACCTGCGCGGCCAGGGCCTGCAGTTCGGCCTTGGGCAGCTCGCCTTCGGACGCCAGCGTGGCGCCGACCAGCGCCTGGGGCGCATGCGCCCGCATCTGCGCCAGCAGCCAGTTGCCCAGCGCCGTGCCGAACAGGAAGCGCTCGTCGCGGGCGCTGTGGGCCACGTAGCGCTGGCTCAGCGCGGCCAGCGCCACCAGCGCGCTGACACGGCCGGGCTGGCGCAGCGCCAGCCGGTAGCTGCAGGGCCCGCCGCCGGACCAGCTCATCACGCCATAGCGCGGCAGGCCCAGTGCGGCCATCAGCGCGGCCAGTGCATCGGCGCTGCCGTCGATCGAGCGGTTGGCCTCGGTCAGCGCACTGCCCAGGTAACCGGGGCGCGAGGGCACGATCGCGCGCAGCCCTGCACGGACCAGGCACTCGGCCATCAACGCCCCCTGGTCGTGGCCGCCCGGCGTGCCGTGGAGCACCAGCACCGGCCGGCCGTGGCCAAGGTCCAGGTATTCGATGCGGCCGAAGGGCGTGTCGGCCTGATGGATCGGGAGCGAGGCGTTCATGCGCGAATCTTGTAGCCGGTGCGGAAGATCCAGGCCACCACCGCCAGGCAGACCAGCAGGAAGGCCAGCGTGATCGCCAGGCTCCAGCCCACCGCCACGTCGGCCACGCCGAAGAAGGCCCAGCGGAAGCCGCTGACCAGGTAGACCACCGGGTTGAACAGCGCGACCTGCTGCCAGGGCGCGGCCAGCATGTGGATCGAGTAGAAGGTGCCGCCCAGGAAGGCCAGCGGCTGCACCAGCATCAGCGGCACCACCTGCAGCTTCTCGAAGCTGTCGGCCCACACGCCGAGGATGAAGCCCAGCAGGCTGAAGGTGATCGAGGTCAGCACCAGGAAGGCCAGCATCCACAGCGGGTGGGCGATGTGGAAGTCGACGAACAGCCGGGCCGTGCCCAGCATCAGCAGCCCCAGGATCACCGACTTGCAGGTGGCCGCGCCGACGTAGCCGAGCATGATCTCCGTGGCCGACACCGGTGCCGACAGCAGCTCGTAGATGGTGCCCGAGAACTTGGGCATGTAGATGCCGAAGGCGCCGTTGGACACGCTCTGCGTCAGGATGGCCATCATGATCAGCCCGGGCACGATGAACGCGCCGTAGCCGATGCCGTCGATCTGCTCGACGCGCGAGCCGATGGCCGCGCCGAACACGATGAAGTACAGCGAGGTGCTCAGCACCGGCGAGGCCACGCTCTGCATCAGCGTGCGCCGCATGCGCGCCATCTCGAAGCCGAAGATCGCCCTGACGCCGTGCAGGTTCATCGGTGCACCAGGTCCACGAAGATGTCCTCCAGCGAGCTCTGCTCGGTCTGCAGGTCCTTGAAGTCGATGCCCAGGTCGGCCAGCCGGCGCAGCAGCTCGGGCAGGTTGGCAGCGCCGTTCGCGGCGTCGAACTCATGCACCAGCGCGTGGCCGCCGTCTGCCAGCGTCAGCGGCCAGTCGGCCAGCGCGGCGGGCAGCGCCGCCAGCGGCCGCTGCAGCTGCAGCGTCAGCCGCTTGCGCCCCAGCTGCTGCATCAGGCGTGCCTTGTCCTCCACCAGCAGCAGCTGGCCCTTGCGGATGACGCCGATGCGGTCGGCCATCTCCTCGGCTTCTTCGATGTAGTGGGTGGTCAGGATGATGGTCACGCCGCGCTGCTGCAGGCCGCGCACCATCTGCCACATGTCGCGGCGCAGCTCCACGTCGACGCCGGCGGTGGGCTCGTCCAGGAACAGCACGCGCGGCTCGTGGCTCAGCGCCTTGGCGATCATCACCCGCCGCTTCATGCCGCCGGACAGCGTCATGATGCGCGCGTCCTTCTTGTCCCACAGCGACAGCTGCTTCAGCAGGCCTTCCAGCAGCGCCGCATCGGGCGGCTTGCCGAACAGCCCGCGGCTGAAGGACACCGTGTTCCACACCGATTCGAAGGCGTCGGTGGAAAGCTCCTGCGGCACCAGGCCGATGGCGCTGCGCGCAGCGCGCCAGCCGCTGCGGATGTCGTGGCCGTCCACCCGCACCGTGCCGGCCGTGGCATTGACGATGCCGCAGACGATCCCGATCAGCGTGGTCTTGCCGGCGCCATTGGGGCCCAGCAGCGCGAAGATCTCGCCGCGCTGGATCTGCAGGTTCACGTCCTGCAGTGCCGCCAGCCCCGAGGCATAGGTCTTCTGCAGGCCCTGGATGTCGATGACCGGGGGCATGCCGGCATTGTGGCCTGCGGGCAGAATCGGCGCGTGAAGGCGCTCAGCTGCGGCATCCTGGTGCTCAACCCGCGCAGCGAACTGCTGCTGTGCCGGGCCACCGGCACCTTCCGCTGGGACATCCCCAAGGGCGGCGCCCATCCGGGCGAGACGCCGCTGCAGACCGCATTGCGTGAGACCGCCGAAGAATGCGGCCTGCAGTTCGCGCCGGCCGAGCTGCTGGAACTGGGCCGCTGCGCCTATCGGCCCGAGAAGGACCTGCACCTGTTCGCCACGCTGGTGGATGGCGTCGATGCCGCCAGCTGCCACTGCCGCAGCCACTTCACCGATGGCTGGGGCCGCCAGCGGCCGGAGATGGATGCCTTCGAGTGGACCGCCTTCGCCCGCGTGCCGCGACGTTGCTCGCGGCGCATGGCTGCGCTGCTGACGCAGACGCTGTCGTTGCCGCAGTTGCTGCAGCAATTGCAGGCGCGTTGATGGGAGCGCGTTGACGGGGGGCGCGTGTTCAGCGCTCGGTGGGCGGCGCCGTCGGCGGCTGCTCGGGCAGACCCTGTAGGTGCGCGTCGTCGGCCCAGCGCAGGATGTCCAGCGTGCCATTGCGCCAGCGCAGCCGGTTGATGCCGGTGTTGGGAATGGCGCATTCGCGCGGGCCATGCAGGCTGAAGCCGTGCGCAGTGCGCCACAGCATGTCCAGCACACCGCCGTGCGTCACCAGCAGCAGCGTCTGCTGTGCATGGGTCTCGGACAGTGTGCGCAGCATGCCCAGCACACGGGCGTGGAACTGGCGCACGCTTTCGCCTTCCGGCAGCGCGTAGTCGGCGTCGTGCTGCAGCCAGCGCGCCCATAGCGTGGGGTGGCGCGTCCGGATCGTCGGCACGTCCAGCCCTTCCAGCACGCCGAAGCACTGTTCGCGCAGAGCCGCCTCGGGCCGCGCCGGATGCGCCAGCGCCTGTTCCAGCGGCTGCACCGTCTGGCGAGCGCGTCGCAGATCACTGCTGAGCAGCAGATCGAAACGCTGGCCGGCCAGTGCGCCGGCCAGCCGTTGCGCCTGCTGCAGGCCAGTGGCGTTCAACGGCACGTCGACATGTCCCTGGAAGCGCTGCTGGCGGTTCCAGTCGGTCTCGCCGTGGCGCACCACGATGAAGTCGGTCATGCGCTCTTCACCGCGCGCACTCGCCGCCGATGGCCGATTTGCTGCGCTGCAGCGGCTGGATGTTCAGCGCCAGCAGCGGCTGGAGCACCTCGCGCTCGAAGGCCTGCACCGAGCGCGTCTCGTGGCGGCCCGGGCGCGACGCCTCCAGCAGCACGGTGCCGTCGGCCAGACGCCATTCCTCGATCTTCAGCTTGCCGGCGCGCAGCCGCGTCATCGTGCTGGCGCAGCCGCGCGGCCGTGCCTGCAGCGCCGCGTCCGGCTGCAGCGTGCGGCCCTTGGCCTGCAGGTTGCAGCTGCGCGAATGGGCGGTGACCACCTTGCCCTCGGCCAGGAAGCTCAGGTCCACCTCGTCCTTGCGGTCGCGGGTGCGGCCCAGCGGGCACTTCCATTGCTTCAATGTCGGCTGCGGCGGCAGCGCCGCGCTGCCGCGCAGCTTGAAGGTCAGCTCGGTCTCGCCCTGGCTGACGCGCTTGCGCAGGATCGGGTCGAAGCCATCGGGCACATCGGCCGGCGGCGTGAAGTCGAAGTACTCGATCTCGTACTGGCTGCGCTGCTCGGCC
This sequence comes from Burkholderiales bacterium, assembly GCA_017302505.1. Taxonomy (GTDB): domain Bacteria; phylum Pseudomonadota; class Gammaproteobacteria; order Burkholderiales; family Burkholderiaceae_C; genus Rubrivivax. The sequence continues at coordinate 7,769 of JAFLDH010000070.1, read as the reverse complement.
TTGAGCTTCAGTTCCTGCATCGCCGCCTCCGGTGTGGCCGGGCCGCCCTGGCGCGGATCCCAGCGCACCGCGAATTCGGCCGCTGCGGCCTTGGCGGCCAGCGCCGGCGGCATGGCGCTGCACAGCAGCGCCAGGGCCATTCCCATGCACAGCTTCAATTCGGCAACTCCTGCAACCCGTGGCGTTGCCGGGATGCTAGCCTGTGGCCGTGAAGCAGCCCCTCGACCTGGCCATCGTCGGCGCCGGCATCGCCGGCCTCATCCACCTGCACTACGCGCGCCAGGCCGGGCTCGATGCGCAGGTGCTGGAAGCGCGCGAAGGCCTGGGCGGCCTGTGGCGGGTATTGCCGGCCTGGCAGGACATCCAGCTCAGCACGGCCGACTGGGCCGTCGGCGATCTGCCGCTGGAAGGCCCGCTGGCGCCGCAGATCCAGGCCAACATCCAGGCCTGGGCCGACCGTTTTGCGCTGCATGACGGCATCCGCCTGGGCTGCGGTGTGCAGCGTGCCCATCACGACGGCAGCACCTGGGTGCTGCAGACCGCGCAGGGCGAGGTGCGCGCGCGGCACTTGGTGGCGGCCAGCGGTGGCCACAACCTGCCGATCATTCCGCCGGTGCAGCGCCACGACAGCCGCGTCGACGAATGGCATGCCTATGCGCTGCACGAGCCGGCGGCGCTGGCCGGCCGCACGGTGATGGTGGTCGGTGGCGGCGCCTCGGCCTTCGACCTGATCGACCAGTGCATCGAGCACGGCGCCCGCCGCATCGTCTGGGTGTACCGCGGCACGCGCTGGTTCCTGCCCACCACCCGGCCCAAGGCGGTGGCCGGCAGCGTGCGCCCCTTCGCCAGGATGCAGGCGCAGGGGCTGAGCGCGGCCGAGCAGAGCGCGCTGCTGGGCCGCGACATGGTGGCGCGCTACGCCAAGTTCGGGCTGCAGGACATCCAGCCCACGCGGCCGGTGGACGTGCTGCACGACCAGCTGTTCCCGGGCCGGCCACGCATGATCCAGCACTACGCGCAGATCGAGCGCCACCGCGGCGAGGTGGCGGCCATCGACGGCCGGCAGGTCACGCTGGCCGACGGCACGCGGCTGGAGGTGGACGCGTTGCTGTGGGGCACCGGCTATGCCACCGACCTGGGCTGGTTTGCCGACCCCGCCATTGCCGGCATCCGCAGTGTCAACCAGCTGTGCGGCCGCTGCGGCGGCATCTTTCGCAGCCTGGATGCGCCGGACCTGTATTTCCCTGGCGTGGGGCTGGACGGCATCGGCTCGGCACCCTGGGGCTACATGCTGATGGCGCGTTCGATCATGTCGCACATCCGCGGCACGGCCCGGCTGGATCTTGTACCTGCCGGGCACAAGATCAACCACTTCGAGATCGTGCGCTACCTGAGCCAGCGCGACCCTGCCAGCTACCCGCCCGGGCGCGGCTGGGACTGGTACCGCGAGCTGGCGCTGAACACGCCGGACGACCAGCCCTACCCGTTGCTGTAGCCGGCGGGCACTGGTCTCAGTGCGTGATGACGATCAGCACGCTGCAGGGCGCGTATTCGATCAGGCTCTGCGATACCGAGCTGCCGCGCCACCAGCGCTCGGCCCAGCTGTCCAGATGCTTGTGGCCCAGCACGATCAGGTTCGCCTGCACGTCCTTGGCCACCTGCACGATCTCGTCCACGGCGTTGCCGACCACCACGTGCCCCTCGGCCTGCAGCCCGGCGGCGCGCAGCCGCTCCAGGCCGCTGTCCAGCACGGCCTGGAAACGCTGCTTCTCGGCGTCGTCGATGGTCGGGTTCATCACCCAGGCGTCCACCGCCACCATGGCGATGGGCGGCGCCATCACCGCTACCAGGTGAAGCCGCGCCTGGCTCCATTGGCCGATCTCCTGGCAGTCGAGCAGCGCGCGCTGCCCCGCTTCCGAGCCGTCGTAGGCGAGCACGATGGTCTTGTACATGGCTGCGAGCTCCTGGTGATGGGGAAACGGCCGCAAGTATCGGGCCGGCGGAGCCGCGGCGCGCAGGAATCGGCGTTTCAGCGCGGCACGACGAAGGTGGACTTTTCTTCCAGCAGGCGGGCCGCATTGCCGGCATCGGCCACACGCTCGATGTCGAAACGCACCGGGTGCGCGCCGTGGCCCAGCTGCGCCGCAGCTTCCGGCGGCAGGCGCAGTGCCACGGTCACCCAGCGAGCCTCGGCCGGGGCCAGCTGCACGTCCACGGGCGCCGGCAGCACCAGGCCGGGCAGTCCGGTGGCCGCCAGGCGGTAGTGCTGCGTGGCTTCGGTGGCGTTCATGATCTGCAGGCGGTAGACGTTCTCGACGAAGCCGTCGTCCACCACACGCGCCAGCGTGCCGCGGTCGCGCACCACGTCCACCTTGAAGGGCGTACGCAGCGCGATGCTGGTGGCCACGCCGCCGGCAATCAGCAGCAGCACCGCGCTGTACACCAGCACGCGCGGGCGCAGGATGCGGCGCAGCCGCTGGCTGCTGCTCAGGCCCTGGGCCATGCCGTTCTGCGTGTCGTAGCGCACCAGGCCCTTGGCATAGCCCATCTTGTCCATGATGGCATCGCACACATCCACGCAGGCCGCGCAGCCGATGCATTCGTACTGCAGGCCGTTGCGGATGTCGATGCCGGTCGGGCAGACCTGCACGCACTGGCCGCAGTCGATGCAGCTGCCCAGGCCCTGCGCCTGCGCGTCCGCCTTCTTGCCGCGCGCGCCGCGCGGCTCGCCGCGGCCGCTGTCGTAGCTGATGATCAGCGTGTCCTTGTCGAACATCGCGCTCTGGAAGCGCGCATAGGGGCACATGTACTTGCACACCTGCTCGCGCATGAAGCCGGCATTGCCGTAGGTGGCGAAGCCGTAGAAGAAGGTCCAGAAGCTCTCCCACCCGCTCAGGTTGAAGGCGGCGGCCTGCACGGCCAGCTCGCGGATCGGGGTGAAGTAACCGACGAAGGTGAAGCCGGTGATCAGCGCCACCGTGATCCACGCCGCATGCTTGGCCGTGCGGCGCGCGATCTTGTGGGCATCCCACTTCGCCGCGTCCAGGCGCAGCCGCGCGGCACGGTCGCCTTCGATGCGGCGCTCGATCCACATGAAGATCTGGGTGTACACGGTCTGCGGGCAGGCATAGCCGCACCACAGCCGCCCGGCCACCGCGGTGAACAGGAACAGCGCATAGGCCGACAGCAGCAGCAGCGCGGTCAGGTAGATGAAGTCCTGCGGGTAGAACACCAGGCCGAAGATGTAGAAGCGCCTCGAGCCCAGGTCGAAGAGCAGCGCCTGGCGGTCGTTCCACATCAGCCAGGGCAGGCCGTAGAACACCAGCTGCGTCAGCCAGACGAAGGCCCAGCGCCACTTGACGAACAGGCCCTGCACGGCCTTGGGCTGGATCTTCTTGCTGGCCTGGTACATCCAGACGGTCTTGGCGGCGCCGGCGGCCGGCGTGGTCGAAGCGGGGGTGCTCATGCGCAATCCTCGTGGCGTGAGGGGGTGTCGTCGAAAGGGGCCGCCGCGGTGCGGATGCGGCGCAGGCATTCGTCGCGGCTGGACGTGGCCAGCCAGCGGTGGTGGCGGCGCTGCTCGCCGACCGTGCTGACACCGCGGCCCTGCGGCGCATGGGCCGGAAACAGCAGCGTCTCGGCCGGCTGGCGCCACAACCGCTGGCCGCTGTCCCACAGCGCAGCCGGCTGCTGCGGCAGCGGCTGGGCGGGGCACTCGCCGGTGCTCAGCAAGTCGCCGCAGAACAGCCGGTCGCGCCAGGCGAAGCTTCGGCAGGCGTCGGTGTGGCCCGGCGTGGCCAGGGCGCACAGGTGTTCGTCGCCAAAGGGCAGGCAGTCGCCATCGGCCAGCGCCGGTGCCGTGCAGTCCAGCGCATCGGCCAGCGTGCTGGCGGGGGCATCGCCCGCATGGACGTGGGTGCACAGCAGCGCGCGGCAGGCCAGCCGTTGCTCGGCCAGCAGCGCCTGCAGCACCGGCAGGTCGGCCGGGCGTGGATCGATCAGCACGGCCGCACCGCGCTCCAAGTCAGCCAGCAGGTAGGTCACGGCCGCGTGGGCCGGGTCCTCGAGCATGCGGAAGTACATGGCGTCCCCCCTCAGGCAGCGGCGTCCTCGCCAATCACCAGCAGGGTGTCGCTGGCAAAGCGGTGCGGCGGGATCTCCAGGTTGGTGGGCGCAGGCTGGTTGCGGAACACCCGGCCGGCGGCGTCGAACTTGGAGCCATGGCAAGGGCAGAAATAGCCGCCCGGCCAATCGGCGGGCAGGCCGGGGTTGTTGCTGCCGGCCGGCACGGCGGTGGGCGAGCAGCCCAGGTGCGTGCAGATGCCGATGGCCACGAACACCTCGGGCCGCACCGAGCGGGTGGCGTTCTGGGCATAGGCCGGCTGCTGCTCGCGCCGGGAGTCGGGGTCCACCAGATCGGCAGTGGATGCCTGCTGCAGCGCGGCCAGCATTTCCGGCGTGCGCCGCACGATCCACACCGGCTTGCCGCGCCATTCGACGATGCGCGTGGCGCCCGGGGCCAGGCCGGCAATGTCGACCTCCACGGCCGCGCCCAAGGACCGCGCGCGCTCGCTGGGGGCCAGCGTGCTGACGAAAGGCACCGCCGTGGCTGCCGCGGCGACGCCGCCGGCCACGCCGGTGGCGATCAACCATTGGCGCCGTTCGCGATCGGTGGCGGTGGCGGGCGGGGGCAGGGTGTGGTCCATGGCGGGATGTGCGCAGTCTTCGATGGGCTGGGCTACACAACTTGCGTGCCAACCGGCGGGTTGCACGCAAAGCCAATGAAATCAAGCACTTGCGATCGAGCGGCCGCCGTCGTCGTGTCCGCAAACTGCCAAGAGTGGCAGAATTGGCAGCAGTGGCAGCCTGATCTGGCAGCCTGGATCTGCCCCGATGCCCACCCCTTCCGCCGGCCCCCTGCCTGAGCTGGTCTCCTACCTGGAGGGCCTGCCCGAACCGCACATCCTGTTCGACCGGCAATACCGCATCCTGGCGGCCAACGCCGCGTACCGGGCGCAGTTCAGCCCGGCGGCGTCGGTGGTCGGCCGTACCTGCTACGAGGTGTCGCACCACTTCACGCAGCCCTGTGACCAGGCCGGCGAGAGCTGCCCGCTGGCGCGCGCCCGCGAGAGCGGGCAGCGCGAGCGGGTGCTGCACCTGCACCACACGCCGCAGGGCGAGGCCTACGTCAACATCGAACTGGTGCCGCTGCGCGATGCCGCGGGTGCCGATGCCTTCTTCATCGAGAAGATGGAGCCACTGCGCGTGGCGCAGGGCGTGCCCGCCGCGCAGGGGCTGGTGGGCCGTGCGCCGGCCTTCCAGGCGATGCTGGAGCTGGTGGCGCGCGTCGGGCCCACCCCGGCCAGCGTGCTGCTGCTGGGCGAATCCGGCACCGGCAAGGAACTGGTGGCCCGCGCGGTGCACGAGGCCAGCCCGCGCGCCGCGGCGCCTTTCGTCGTGGTCGACTGTTCCAGCCTGCCCGAGACCCTGTTCGAGAGCGAGCTGTTCGGCCATGCCAAGGGCGCCTTCACCGGCGCGGTGGCGGCGCGTCCCGGGCTGGTGGAATCGGCCAGTGGCGGCACGCTGTTCCTGGACGAGGTGGGCGACATTCCGCTGACGATGCAGGTCAAGCTGCTGCGGCTGCTGGAAAGCGGCACCTACCGGCGTGTGGGCGAGACCGAGCTGCGCCGCGCCGACGTGCGGCTGGTCTCGGCCACGCACCGCGACCTAGGCGGCATGATCGAGGACGGCCGCTTCCGCCAGGATCTGTTCCACCGCCTGGCCACCTTCCCGATCGCCTTGCCGCCGCTGCGCGAGCGCGCCGAAGATCTGCCGCTGCTGGCGCGTGCGCTGCTGGTGCGCATCGCCCCGGGCCGGGCGCTGCGCCTGCGGCCGGAGGCCTTGCAGCGCCTGGAGCAGCACCCCTTCAGTGGCAACGTGCGGGAGCTGCGCAACGTGCTGGAGCGCCTTACCGTGCTGGTGGATGGCGACGAGATCGGCGCGGCTGAGGTGGAGCGGGCGCTGCAGATCGGCAAAGTCAGCGCGGCGGCGCCAGCGGCCGTCGTCTCGCCGACCCCCAGCGCAGCGCCGCCGGATCAGGCGCTGCGCGAGGCGCTGCAGCGGCACCGCGGTTCGCGCCGCGACTTGGCCGAGGCGCTGGGCCTGAGCGAGCGCACGCTGTACCGGCGGTTGAAGGCGCTGGGCCTGCAGGCGCCCGAGCGCTGAGCTCGCGGGCGGCTCAGTGCGTGATGACGATCAGCACGCTGCAGGGCGCGTATTCGATCATGCTCTGCGACACCGAACTGCCGCGCCACCAGCGCTCGGCCCAGCTGTCCAGGTGCTTGTGGCCCAGCACGATCAGGTTCGCCTGCACGTCCTTGGCCACCTGCACGATCTCGTCCACGGCGTTGCCGACCACCACGTGCCCCTCGGCCTGCAGCCCGGCGGCGCGCAGCCGCTCCAGGCCGCTGTCCAGCACGGCCTGGAAACGCTGCTTCTCGGCGTCGTCGATGGTCGGGTTCATCACCCAGGCGTCCACCGCCACCATGGCGATGGGCGGCGCCATCACCGCCACCAGGTGCAGCCGCGCCTGGCTCCATTGGCCGATCTCCTGGCCGTCGAGCAGCGCACGCTGCCCCGCTTCCGAGCCGTCGTAGGCGAGCACGATGGTCTTGTACGTGGCTGCGAGCTCCTGGTGATGGGGAAACGGCCGCAAGCATCGGGCCGGCGCCGCGTTCCTTTGTATTAGGGGATCCGGACGCTCGGTCAAGCCCGCCGGACGCGCGGCCATGGTCGCATGCCGGGGCCGCGGCGATAGTCGCCGCGGGCTGCAGCCCACAGGTCCAGCGGGCGACGGCCCGCTGCCGCCAAGCCCGCATTGCAGGGGAGAAGCGTCATGAAGTTCAGGCTTTCGTTGTTGAACGCGGCTGCCGCCGGTTGGCTGACCGCCACGGCCGCGCTGCCGGCACACGCGCTGCTGGTCAGCCCGGTCACCACCGGGCTGCTCGCCAGCGGCCTGGTCGATGCCGACGGCCTGGGCGGCGCGCCGCCGGTTTCCGCGCAAGAGCAGAGCGCGACCACCTTGCCGCTCACCGTGTCGACGGTGAGCGTCGCCGATGCGTCGCCCGGCTTCTTTGCCTACGAGGCGTCGGCCGACATCGGCAACCTCGCGCTGCGCGTGTTCGGCCAGATGAGCAACAGCGGCAGCAGCGGCCTGGGCAGCGGTGAGACGGCGATCATGCGCGTGGCGGCCCAGGTGCTCGATGTCGTGACCTTGACCTCGGCCAGCGCCGACCCCTACCCGGTGACGTTCGAACTGCTCGTCGATGGCCTCATCAGCGCCACCGGTAGCGCCTCGGCCTCGGCCAACGCCTTCATCGAGTTCGGCACGCCGGGCAGCCTGTTCGCGTTCGACAGCGGCAGCTACGGGGTCGGCGCGGTGAACGACCTGCTGTCGGTGACGCGCACCGTCGCCGGCACGAGCGTCGACCTGAACCTCGAGGCCATGCTGGCCTTCAACGTCACGCGCCTCGCGCCCGGCGCCAGCGTCACCGGCGCGCTCGACAACACCGCGCGGCTGCGGATCGTGCTGCCGGCTGGCGTCACCTTGGCGGGGTCGGCATCGGGCACTTTCGGCGTGCCGATCACGCCCATCCCCGAGCCGAGCACCTGGGCCATGATGGCGGCGGGGCTGCTGGCGATCGGCACGTTCGCGCGGCGGTGCGGCGTCGGGTCGGCCGGCGCCTAACGCCGGGCACGGGCGCCGCGCG